>JBIIIP010000005.1:0-51708 GCA_044234625.1 Pirellulales bacterium
AGGCCACGATGGCGAAGGTTTCGTGAAGCGAGCCGGGCCGGGGTTACCACCAGCGGGCGGAGGCCCGCCAAGAAACCTGAGGCCACGATGGCGAAGGTTTCGTGAAGCGAGCCGGGCCGGGTTACCACCAGCGGGCGGAGGCCCGCCAAGAAACCTGAGGCCACGATGGCGAAGGTTTCGTGAAGCGGACCCGGCCGAGGCTTGCCGTGTGGCAACCCCGGCCTCACTTGCTCCAGCCGGCCTTTGGCTGCGGGTGCACGACCGGTGGCTCCAAGGCCACGGCTCGGGCCTCGCGAATCGCGGCCGCATCGACCACATCGAGGGCAAGGTCGAACATGATTGTCGCCCGTGGCGCCAACGGCACTACGCGGCCCTGCGCTTCCTCAAACGATCGCGGGTTCGGATAATTGGTGCCCGGCTCCAGCCCGGTCACATAGCCATCGGCGAGGCCGCCCTGGTTCTTCCACAGAGTGAAGCAGGGCAATTCCGCAGCCCTCCAAGAGAGCTGCGCCCCATGGCTCCCGTCAGGGGCCACGAGCATCGCCGCGGCCCGGCCCGCCCGATCCTCGCGGATGCGGAGAAAATGCACCTGCTCGCCCCGGCCCGGCTGCGGCGCGGCGTAGCGATTCCAAGAGGCCACGTCCGCCACCGCGGCAGCGTCGCGGGGCGCCACCTCGTCGGCATTGGCGATGCACTCCGCCCCCGCTCCGAGCAACGGCGGCCCCATGTTCACATGGTAGAGCATCTGCATGGTCACCGGCCGATCCGACCGGTTCTCCACCCGGTCCGTCCAGGCCGCGCCCGCCCGGTCGGCACGCACGGTGATCGCGGTGTGCAGCCGCAGGTCATGCACGAGAAACCGCGTCTCGTCCACGCGTCCGGTCAGCGTGACGGTGCCCGCGTCCTCGTCGAGCGTCACGTCAACGTCCCGAGCCGGGAGGTTCGCGATGCGCCCGTGCAGTGGATGCACAAGCCTGCCCTGGGCATCGAAATCCGGGGCCCCATTGCTCACCATGCCGCAGCGGGCCACGAGTTCGTCGAAGCCATCGAGCCACCCGATGCCGGACGGCTCAGTGACCGGCACGAACCGCGGGTGCACCGGCCCCTGCACCGGCGACTGCCAGCCCAAGACCCGTTCGCCGGTCACGATCCGCCAGATGCCAAGACCTCGATCGGGGAGCACGACGGCCCGCGTCGGCCCCGCCGACAACTCCACGACGAGCATGCCGTCGCTCACGCCACCGCGGAGCCGCCGCGCTGTCACGGCCAGCTGCCCCAGCGAACGGGAAACCTCGTCGTCGATGCGAATCGTCGTGCGCGCCATTCGATTCCTTCCCTCCAAAACATCAGTAGTGTAACGCGTCCGCAGCGACGGCCGCACGACCGCCGCCTGCCGGCATTTGACACGCCGCCCGCCGTTCTCCTCTGATACCGACATGACCGCCCGCAGCGACCGTCCGATCGCCGTTGTTCTCGCCGCGGGAAAAGGCACGCGGATGGCCAGTGACCTGCCGAAGGTGCTCCACGACGCCGCCGGCAAGCCGCTCGTGCGCTGGGTGCTCGACGCGCTCGCGGCAGCCGGCATCAGCGATCGCATCGTGGTCGTCGGCTACCGTGCCGATCTCGTCGAGCAGGCTCTCGCCGGCATTCCCGGCGTGGCCTTCGCCACGCAGCATGAGCAGCGCGGCACGGGCGACGCGGTCGCCGCCGCCATCCCCCTGATCCGCGAACGCATCACTGGGGATCCGCCGCACACGCGGCGTCCGGTGGTCGTCGTGTGCGGTGATTCGCCGATGCTCCGGCCGGCCAGCGTCACGGGTCTGCTCGATGCCTTCACTGCCCGAGCCGCGGCCTGCCTCCTGGGCACGGCCGTCACCGCCGATCCCACCGGCCTCGGCCGCATCATCCGCGATGACCACGGGCGGTTCCTTGGAATCGTGGAGCACAGAGACGCGACCGCCGAGCAGCGGACGATCCGCGAGGTCAACATGAGCACGTACGTATTCGATGCCCGGGGCCTGCTCCGCGCCCTCGACCGGCTGACGCCCGACAACGCCGCCGGCGAGTATTACATCACGGACTGCCCCGGGATCCTCCGCCACGAGGGGCACGTCGTCGAGGCGGTGGCCTGCCTCGACCCGAGCGAGACCTTGTCGGTCAACACGCCCGAACAGCTCGCGGCCGTCGCTGCGGCCTTGAAGAACGGCACCCCCGCGGCGAAAGTGATGCCATGTACGACCTGAAAATTTTCAGTGGCACCGCCAACACGGCGCTGGCCCACGACATCTGCCGCTACCTCAACCTGCCGATGGGGAAGATCACGCTCGGTCGGTTTCCCGACGGCGAGATTTCCTGCAAGATCGACGAAGACGTCCGCGGCCGTGACGTGTTCATCGTGCAGCCCACCTGCCCGCCGGTGAACGAAAACATCATGGAGCTGCTCGTGATGATCGACAGCTTCAAGCGGGCCAGCTCCTACCGGCTCACGGCCGTGATCCCCTATTTCGGATATGCCCGGCAGGATCGCAAGGATGCCGGCCGCGTGCCCATCACGGCGAAGCTCGTCGCCAACCTCATCACCCGCGCCGGGGCCGACCGCGTGCTGGCGATGGACTTGCACGCCGCACAGATCCAGGGCTTCTTCGACGTGCCCGTCGATCACCTCTATGCGGCGCCCGTGCTCAACAACCATTTCCAGTCGATGGATCTCCCGCACGACGACCTCGTGGTCGTGGCCGCCGATGCCGGCAGCATCAAGCGGGCCGTGGGGCATGCGACGCGGCTCGGCGTGCCGCTGGCCATCGTCGACAAACGGAGACTGAGCGCCGAAACGACGAAATCCGCGAACATCATCGGGGCGTCGGTCGAGGGCAAGATCGCCCTCATGTTCGACGACATGATCAGCACGGCCGGCTCGATCTGCTCGGCAGCGACCGTGGTTCATGGCCACGGCGCCCGGGCGATCTACGCGGCTGCCACGCATGGCCTGCTCGTCGGGCCGGCGATCGAGCGGCTCAAGGCCGCACCGTTCCGCGGCATCGTGATGACCGATTCAATCCCCTTGCCGCCGGAAAAGGCCCTGCCAAACATCACCGTTCTCTCGACGGCCAGCCTCCTCGGCCAGGCCATCAAGCGGATCCACCGCAATGAATCCGTTTCGATGATGTTTCAATAGCCGTCGCGCCGACAAACCAACTCGGTGGCCCGCGACCACCGACAACCGTGGCGACAGGCCTCCGGCCTGTCGAATGCGGGCCCTGTTTTTTGCGGCCGCGGCGGGTTTGGCTTGCGGATCCGCCGGGGGATGGCAAAATACCGGGCTCGAAACAAGGAGTTTTCATGAGCGATTCTCTCGAAGTCGTGCCGCGTCCCGAGTCGGGATCCCGGGCCAGCCGCCGCCTCCGTCGGCAGGGCATGGTGCCCGCCGTGCTCTACGGTCACGGGGAAAAGGTCGTCGATCTCGCCGCCTCCCGGGACGCACTCGAAGCGGTGATCCGCCACGGCGGCCGCGTGGTCGACCTGCACGGGGCGGTGAAGGAAAGCGCCCTCATCCGCGAACTGCAGTGGGACACGTTCGGCATCCAGCCGATCCATGTCGACCTTCTCCGGGTCAGCAAGTCCGACCGGGTCAAGGTGAAGGTGCCGATCGACCTCCGCGGCGACGCCCCGGGCCACCGGGCGGGCGGCACGGTGAATCTCGTGCTCCACGAAATCGAGATCGAATGCACTCCCGACCTGATTCCCGAAAAGATCCACGCCCAGATCGGCAAGCTGGAACTCGGTGGCACGGTGAAGGTGCACGACCTGGAACTGCCCAAGGGGGCGAAAGCCTTGGCGGATGCCGACGAACTGGTGGTCACCTGCATGGTGGCGGGCGTCAAACCGGAAGAGGCCGTGGCAGGTGCGGCGGCCGAGCCCGAGCTCATTGGCCGCAAGCCTGCCGAGGAAGCGGAAGGAGGGGCAGAGGAGGCGTGACGGAGGCCCGAAGGTTTTCGGTGCCCCTGCATGATCGAGCGACGTGAAGCTGATTGTCGGGCTGGGCAACCCGGGACGGTCCTACGAAGCAACGCGTCACAACGTCGGCTTCGACGTGCTGGAAATCCTCGCCAAGCGGGCCGGCAGCCCGGCGCAACGGCAGCGGTTTCAGGGTGAAACGTCCCAGGCGACCCTCCGTGGCTGCCCGGTGCTGCTCCTGTGGCCGCTGACGTGGATGAACCTGAGTGGCTCGAGCGTCCTCGCGGCCCGCGACTTCTACAAAATCGACCTTGCCGACATCCTGGTGATTTGTGACGACTTTCAACTTCCCGTGGGCACGATTCGCATCCGTGGCAGCGGCTCCGGCGGCGGCCAGAATGGCCTCGCCAACGTGCTGGAGCGGCTCGGTTCGCCGGCTGTCCCGCGGCTGCGGATCGGCATCGGGCCGGTGGCGGCCGGTTGGAAGACTGCAGACTTCGTGCTCGGAAAGTTCGCCAAACACGAGCGGCCCGACGTCGACGCCATGCTGGAGCGGGCCGCGGACGCGGCCGAGGAGTGGGCGGTGATCGGCATCGACTCCGCCATGAACCGATTCAATTGACGAAAGCAACCGAACCGTTCGATCAAAGACGAGAGGAGACGACGATGGTGGTTTACGAAGGCATGTTCATCCTGGACCCGACGAAATACTCCCGGGACCCCGCCGGCACCGCGCAGCTGGTCACCGACCTGATCGCCCAATTCGGCGGCACGGTGCTCGCGTCGCGGCTATGGGACGAGCGGAAACTCGCCTACCCGATCAAGGGCCACAAGCGGGGCGCCTACTGGCTCACCTACTTCCGCATGGAAACGGGGAAGGTCGCCGCCCTGGAGCGGCAGTGCGACATCACCGACGACATCATCCGGAAACTGATCCTCAAGGTCGACGATCGGATCGCCGACGCGCTCGTGCAGCACGCCCTGTCCGGAGACACGACCCAGAAGCGGTCGGCTCCCGCGGGGGCCGCGAGCTAGTTTTCCAGCCGCCAACACAGGGGATGCTTCAACGCTTGCACAATCCGCCGCCACCGGCTACGCTGGGGCCACAATTTGTACAGGCGTTCAGTAACAGCAAAGGAGTCTGCCCGTGGCCAGCTTCAACAAAGTGATCCTCGTCGGCAACGTCACCCGCGATCCCGAACTCCGCTACACCTCCGGCGGCCAGGCCGTCACGGACATCGGTCTCGCCGTCAACGACCGCCGCAAGAATGCCCAGGGCGAGTGGGTCGACGAGACGACCTTTGTCGACATCACGCTGTGGGCCCGCACCGCGGAAATCGCGGGGGAATACGTTTCCAAAGGATCGCCCCTGCTGATCGAAGGCCGGCTCAAGCTCGACTCCTGGGAAAAGGAAGGCAAGAAATTCTCCAAGCTCCGAGTCGTGGGTGAGCGGATGCAGTTGCTCGGCAGCCGTGGTGGGGACGGCTCCCGCGGTGACGGCGGCCGCCCAAAGAGCCGCGTGCCGGCCGCAAAAACCGGCGGCGACGAATTCTCGCAGTCCACCAGCTATGATGACGCCGAGTCCGCCGGGCCGGTCGGCTCCGACGACGACATTCCCTTCTGAAACTTTCCACGCCCCCGCCGAGGACCATCACCATGCCGACCAAGGCCGCTTCCCCCACGCTCGCCAGGAATTCCACGCAGCTTCCGAAAGGCAAGCGAGGCGGGATCGAGCTTCTGCTGATCCACAATGTCGAACACCTCGGCAAGCAAGGTGAGGTGGTCGAGGTCAAGCGGGGCTATGCGACCAACTACCTGCTTCCGCAGGGCCTGGCCACCGTGGCCACACCGCACCACAAGCGAATGGTGGAGAAGCACCGCGCCAAGCTCGACGAGATCGCCCGCGAACGGCTGGCTGGGCTCCGTGGACTGCTCGAGGAACTCGTGCGCACGAGCGTCACGATCGAGGCGAACGCCAACGACGAGGGGCATCTGTACGGCTCCGTCGTGGCCGCCGACATCGCCCGCTCGCTCAAGCAGCAGGATCTCATGGTGTCGCCCGATTGCATCGTGCTGCAGGGGCCGCTCAAGGAAGTGGGTCTCTACACGGTGAAGGTCCGCCTGGCAGCGGAAGTGGAGGGCGATCTGAAGGTCTGGGTTGTGCCGTCCAGTTCGGAATCTGCCAGCAAGTAGCAGAAGGCGTCGTCGTTTCACCACAGTTCGCCCCCTCCAGGCAGGCTCGCCATGGCTCCTCCGCCGGACGCAGCGACCCGGGATGGCTCCCGCCGCGGCAAGCAGCGCGGCGACGAGCGGGCGCGCGGCACCGGGGGGCCGGCTGCAGTTCTCGTGGACTCCCGTGACCGTCCGTCAAACGTCGATGCCGAACGGGCCGTGCTGGGCAGCATTCTCCTCAAGCCGGATGTCTGCGACGACATCGCTCTCTTGATTCGCGCCGAAGATTTCGCCGACGACGCGCACGAACTGCTGTTTCGACATCTGCTGGAACTGCACGATTCGGGCAAACGGATCGATGTCACGATCGTTCTCGAGCGGCTGCGCACGAAGGGCGATCTGGATCGCATCGGCGGGGCGGCGACGCTCGCAGAGATCGTCGAGGCGGTGCCGCATGCGGCCCACGCGACGCACTACGCGCTGATCGTCCGCGACAAGGCGATGCTCCGCTCGCTCATCGACGCCAGCACCGACATCCTTCGCGATGCCTACGACGCGGCCGACGAGCCACGCGAACTCGTGGCCCGGGCGGAGGCCAGGATCTTCTCGATCCTCGAGCACCGTAGTTCGGCGGAGGCCAAGCCGATTGAGTCCGTGCTCGAGGAGGTGATGGTGCGGATGGACGCAAGGATGAAGCACGAACACGCCCTCGGGGGCGTGGAAACGGGCTTCACCGACCTCGACACCCTGTGCGGCGGACTCCACAACTCCGAGCTCATCATCCTCGCGGCCCGGCCCAGCATGGGGAAGACGGCGTTTGCCATGAACATCGCCGAGCACGTCGCGATCGGCATCAAGATGCCGGTGCTGTTCGTGAGCCTGGAAATGGCGAGCCTGGAATTGGCCGACCGCCTGCTCTGCTCGGCGGCCCAGGTGAATGGACACCGGCTTCGCAATGGCACGATTTCGCAGGAGGATCGGCGTCGCTTGGTGCAGAAATCGGCCGAGATCAGCTCCGCCCCGTTGTTCATAGACGACACGCCGAGTCGCACGCTCACCGAGATCGCCGCGGTGGCGCGGCGGCTGAAGCGCAAGCGGGGTCTGTCGCTGATCGTGATCGACTACCTCCAGCTGATCGAGCCCGACAACCCGCGAGACCAGCGGCAGGAGCAGGTGGCGAAGATCGCACGCCGTCTGAAGACGATGTCTCGCGAACTGGACATCCCCGTACTCTGCCTCGCGCAGCTCAACCGGCAGGCGGAAGTGTCACGAGACAATCGTCCGCGGCTGAACCATCTGCGGGAATCGGGCGCCATCGAGCAGGATGCCGATGTGGTGATGTTCGTGCATCGGGAGGAGTACTACCAAACCAACGACGAGGATCGGGAACGGGTGAAGGGGCAGGCGGAAATCATCATCGCCAAGCAACGCAACGGCCCGATCGGCGACGTGAAACTGCTCTGGCAGCACGATTACACGCGGTTCGTGAATCTCGAGCACCGTCCGTACGATGAGTTCGAGTCGTTTTCGAGTTTCTAGCTTTACGCCCGCAGGGCCATCCCTGGCCCCTGCGGGCTTGCGCGGCTGCGGGGCAAGCCAAGGTTGCCCCGAGCCGCGAGCGGCCGCCGTCCAGGCGGCCGTTCGCCCCAGAAAGCGTTATCCCCGGCCCCCCCGGGCTTGCGCTGGGTGGGTGGTCGTGGGCGGTTTTCGGCGACGATCCGTGCCTGCCGTGATGTCGAGATCCAGCCCGTCGCGATCTCCCCGCTCCAGATGCTCCCAGGCGATCGCGCCCATCGCCGCATTGTCGGTACAAAGCGACCGCGGCGGCACGATCACGTCGATGCCGTGTTTCAGACCCCACGCCTCGAGCGTCTCCCGCAGCAACGCGTTGGCCGCCACGCCGCCCCCCACGGCCACGACACCACAACCCGTGCGCCGTACGGCAAGGTCGACTTTGGCAACGATCGAATCGACGACCGCCTGCTGAAACGAAGCAGCCAAATCGGCCAGCCGCTGGCCGACAGGGGGTGGCGTGTCGGGCGGGCTCCCGGGAGGCCGCACGCGGTAGCGGAGGGCCGTCTTCAAACCGCTGAAGCTCATGTCGAGCCGCGTCTGATCCGCGGCCAACGGCCGCGGAAATCGCTCCGCCCACGGGTTTCCCTGCCGGGCGGTGCGTTCGATCTCCGGGCCGCCGGGGTAGCCGAGCCCGAGCAGACTGGCCGCCTTGTCAAACGCCTCCCCGGCGGCGTCGTCGATCGTGCCGCCGAGCCGCTCCAGGTCGAGCGGACTGCGGACGTGGAAGAGCGATGTGTGGCCGCCACTGGCCACGAGTCCGACGCACGGATATCGCATGCGATCGCCGTGCGCGAGCCGGCAGGCATAGAGGTGCGCTGCGACGTGGTCGTATCCCACGAGGGGCAGGTCGAGCGAAGCGGCGATCGCCTTGGCGGCCGACAGGCCGACGAGCAGCGAGCCGACGAGCCCGGGGCGAACGGCCACGGCGACGGCCTTCAGGTCATGGCTTTCAACGCCTGCCCGGCGCACCGCCTCGTCGATGACGGGCATGATCCGTTCGACGTGTGCGCGGGAGGCGACCTCGGGCACGACGCCGCGCCACCGGGCGTGGAGATTCTCCTGGCTGGCGACCACGCTGGAAAGCACGGTGCGGGCGGGGGTGATCACCGCCGCTGCGGTTTCGTCGCAGGTCGATTCGATGGCCAAGAGCGGCATACAGACGGTTGTATTCGCGACGGTGGTCTTCCGCCAGATTCGCAGGCCGGAGGCCTACGCCACTCTCTTCTCAAGCGCCAGGCCCGGATGGCCGGGTTAGCACCAGCGGGCGGAGGCCCGCCAAGAAACCTGAGCCACGATGGCGAAGGTTTCGTGAAGGCAGCCGCGCAAGCCCGCAGGGGCCAGGGATGGCGCTCACTGTCGCGCCGCCGCATCCCTCCGGGCCTGCGTCGGCTTACGCGAACGGCCGCCTGGACGGCGGCCGCTCGCGGCTCGGGGCAACCTTGGCTTGCCCCGCAGCCGCGCAAGCCCGCAGGGGCCAGGGATGGCCCTGCGGGCGTAAAGCTAGTAGTCGTACCACATCCCGATCCCGGCCCGGTTCTGGTTGCGTGGCGTGAACGCAAACTGCGGGTCGGAGCCATACAGATATTCGAAGCCGATGCGGTAGAGCTTCTCGCTGCGGCGGCCGCGCCATGCCCACCCCGCCTGGGCGCAGACGTTGCCTCCCCAGTCGAGCTCCTGCCGCGAGATACCGTTGATGGCGAGGAATGGCGCGCCGTGGATGCCGGTCGGCCGTGCCTGGATGAGTTCCGTGCCAAACTGGAATTCCCAAGGCTGGGAGCCGCCGTCGTTGAAGAACGACCAGCCGACCTCGCCGTAGATCCGCAGCCAATCGAGCGGATAGTAGGAGTTGCCCCACACGATCACGTCGCGGACGTAATTCAGCCGTGGATACGCGTACGGATGCTTGATCATGAACTCATCGCCGAGATGGGCGCTGTTGTGGTAATAGGCGAGCTTGGTCTGCCAGCGGCCCACGCCGTACACCAGCGGCACGCCGAAGCGGTAGTCGGCCGACCGGAGGTCGCGGTCGTCCTGCGGATCGAGCCGCACGAAGGCGGCCCCCTCGATCTGCACCTCGAACCCCTGGGGATGCACCACCGTGTCGGACCCGTACCGGAGGATGGAGGCCCGGCCGCCGAGCGTGGTGTCCCACAGCCAGCCCTCGTGCCGCGAAGGATTGACGACATCCGGGCTGGTGTCGTCGAACCACACCGAGCCGATCCGCGGCTCCTTGGGGCCCGCGAGGTAGCTCGTGTAGATGAGGTTGTTGGGCATGATCTGCCAGAACCATGGCCTCGGTGCCCAGAGGTCGGAGAAGCCCTCGGGAAAAGCGGCGTTGGGCACGAGGTCCTCCTCGGTGCCGGGCGCGGCCTCGTAGGGCATGTCGAGCACGACGGGGCCGTCGGGCCGCGTCGGTGCCGGCAGTTGCTGCGGCAAGTCACCCAGCCCTTCCCCGAGCGGTGCGACCGCGGAGGCCGGCGGCTGTGCCGCGGCGGGCACCTGCATGGCGGTGCCCGCCAGCAACAGGACGAGGACCGTCAGGATTGTCGAACGCACTCTTGCCATAGGTCCACGGCGGCGGCGGCGGCGCATTGCGAAGCCCGGCCGCCGCTGCGACACTCTCCACGAGAGGACGAGCCAACGGCAAGATCGGCACGCGGATGCGGGCATCGCCACTGGCTTTCCCCTTCCGGCCGCGCCGTTCGCCTGCCTGTCAAGTGAGGCAAGCCGGTCGCTTGCCAGCCGCCCCCAACCACCGCCATTTCACCCATCTGCCGACATGACTGATTCCAGCCCTTCCACCGAAACTCGTTCTCCTCAACCTCTCGATCCACACGGCGCTGGCGTCCCCGCGGACATGGAGTCGCTGCCGGTCGCGCTGGGCCGCATCCCCAGCGGCCTGTTCGTCGTGACGTGGCACGACGCCGGCCGCGACCGGGGCATGCTCGCCAGTTGGGTGATGCAGGCCGGATTTGCTCCGCCGACGATCACGGTCGCGGTCGCGCCCGGCCGCGACCTTCTGGCCGCGATCGACCGCGGCGCGACGTTCACCGTGAACGTGCTCGCGGCAGGTCAACGGCCCCTGCTGGCGCGGTTCGGTCGCCCCGCGGCCGCCGATGAAGACCCGTTCGCCGACCTTCCGGTGACCCGCACCCCACGCGGCTTGGCGGCGCTCGCCGAGGCTACCGCGTGGCTTGAGTGCCGGAGCGTGGGCCGCGTCGGCGGCAGCGATACCGACCACTGCGTGGTCCTCGCGGAGGTGATCGCAGCCGGCTGCGGCAGCGGGGGGGATCCTCTGGTGCACGTGCGGAAAAACGGGTTACGTTACTGACCTGGGTGTCTGTCCCCGGAGGGTGTTCCATGTCGTCTGCGCATGCCTGCCGTATGGCTCTCCTCGCGGCCGTCGTGCTGGCGGGCTGTTCGCAGCCGGCCGGCACCGGGCCATCGACCGGGGCGGCGGTGTCTGCTGCCGGAAAGAGGTTCGTGTTCGTCACCAACGGCGACGACCCGTTCTGGGACGCCTGCAACGCCGGGCTCGTGGAGGGCGCGAAGCGTTTCCAGCTCGCCGAGAGGGGGCTCCGCGTGGTGATGGAGAAGGGCAACGGCACGGCCCAGGGGCAGATCGAGAAGCTCCGCCAGCTCGGCAGCCAGACCGACGTCGCCGGCGTCGCCATCTCGGTCATCCAGGCGGAGAATGCCGCGATCGTCGACGAGATGAAAAAACTCGCGGCCAAGGGTGTGCTGGTGATCACGGTCGATGGCGACGTGAACCGCGGCACCTTCCGCGATGCGCGGCCCTTCTACATCGGCACCGACAACGTCGTCGGGGGAAGGCTCCTCGGCACGGCCGCGAAGGCGATCCTTGCCGCCCGGGGAAAGACGTCGGGCCGCTACGTTCAGTTCGCCGGCTTCACCGACAACGACAATGCCCGGGCGCGGATGAACGGGTTCACGGAGGCGGTGGGGGACGCGTTCACGGAAGCCGACCGCATGAGCGACGAGATGGACCTCGCCCGGGCCCGCGACAACGTGCGCACGGCGCTCGTCAACCATCCCGATCTCGTGGGGCTCGTCGGCATCTGGGCCTACAACGCTCCTGCCATCGCCGAGGTGGTGGAGGAACGCGGTGCCCGCGACCGGATCACCACCGTCACCTTCGACGCCCAGGCGGTGGCGCTGGAGCGGATGGCCAAGGGCCAGATTGACGCCATGGTGGTGCAGAACCCGTTCGAGATGGGAATCCAGACGGTGCGGCTCCTGCACGCGATGCATGCCGGAGACGACGCCACGATCGCCGCGATGTTTCCGCGCCGCGGCGAGCCCGACGGCGACATCTTCACGACCGGGCTGCGGCTCATCGTGCCTGACGACGGGGCGCTCATCGGCCCGGCGGATGCAGCCTCCGTGCCGCACGAATACATGCCGCTGTCGGCGTTTCGCGCCTGGCTGGCAGCGCACGGACTGTCGAGTTCCTGAGCGGCACCCGGACGCCTCCCTGCCATGGCCTCTTCCTTCGGCCCTGTCGTGCCATTCCTGCGGCGGAGCGAGTGGTCGCTCCTGCTGGCGATCGCGATCGCGGTGGTGATCACGACCGCCATCGACGCCAACCACGCCTATTGGCACCAACCGCTCGACAGCCTGCGGGACATCGCCCGCAACTCGGCGCTGCTGGGGATCTTCGCCCTGGGGGCCGCGGTGGTGATCATCGCCGGTGGCATCGATCTTTCCTCCGGCTCGATGATCGCCCTGTCGGCGACCGTCTGCGCGGCGACCATGCTGGGGCTGGCCACGGCCCAGATGCAAGGCTTCAAGCCAGTGGGAGCGGCCGTCGTGGCGTCCGGCTGCGGCGCGAGCCTGCTCGCGGGTTTTCTCGTGGGCACGCTCCACGCCTGGCTGATCACGGCCGTGCGGCTGCCGCCGTTCATCGCCACGCTGGCCACGCTGGTAGGCCTGCGGAGCCTCGCCCGGGCGCTCGCGTCGAGCGCCACGGCCGCCTTGCTGCCGACGAAAAACAGTCAAATCAACGTCTACGACCCGACATTCACCTTCGTCCGCGAGCATGTCTGGATCCCGGTGGCCGTGTTCGCGGGCCTGGCGATCGCGACCTGGGTCCTCCTCTCCCGCACCGTGCTGGGCCGGCATCTCCACGCGCTCGGCGGCAACGAGCAGGCCGCCCGCCTGGCGGGCATCCGCACCGACAACGTGAAGTGGTTCGCCTACTGTTTCAGCGCGATGACGGCCGCACTCGCCGGGCTGTTCTACGTGGCCAACGAATCGGTGGCCGCGCCGGCCAACCAGGCACGCGGCCACGAGCTGAATGCCATCGCCGCGGCTGTCGTCGGCGGCTGCTCGCTCTCCGGCGGCGTGGGCACCGTGCCCGGCACGGTGCTGGGAACCGTGTTCCTCCGGGTCGTCATCGATGCCGTCTCGAAGGTCATCAAGACCGAGGCCGAGATCTACGAGGGGCTGATCGTGGGGGTGGTCGTCGTGATCGCGGTCACGTTTTCCCAGCTCGGCCAGGTGGCCGCGGGCGGGCGGCGGCTGTTTCCCGGCGCCCTCGGACTGGTGGCGATCCCCGCGCTCGCCCTCCTCGCCGCCGCCGTGGTGTCGATGACGGCCGGCGGATGGGCGGGCATCGCGGCCGGGATCGCGGCCCTCATCCTGCTGGGAATGATCCGCACCTGGGAAGGGCGGCAGGCTGCCGCCCCACATGCTCCATGACTCCCCCGGCGGACGACCAGGCGATCCTCATGCGCGGGATCACCAAGCGATTTCCGGGCGTGGTGGCCCTCGATGGCGTGACCCTCGAGGTGCGGCGCGGTGAACTGCATGCCATCTGCGGCGAGAACGGCGCGGGCAAGAGCACGCTCATGAAAATCCTCTCGGGCGTGTATCGACCCGATGCCGGAACGCTCGCGATCCACGGGCAGCCGGCCCGGTTTTGCCGCACGCGCGATGCCGAACGGGCCGGCGTGGCGATCATTCACCAGGAGCTCAACCTCGTCGAGGAGCTCTCCGTGGCGGCCAACGTGTTTCTCGGCCGCGAGCGCCGCGGAAGGCTGGGGCTCGTCGATGACGACGCCATGGAGGCCGAGACAACCCGCCTCCTCGACGCGCTCGAATGCCGCGTGTCGCCGCGGGCTCCGGCGGCGAGCCTGCGGGTCGGCGACCAACAGCTCGTCGAGATCGCGAAGGCCCTGTCGCTCGAGGCATCGATCCTCGTGATGGATGAGCCGACAAGCGCGCTGACTGAGGCCGAGTCGCAGCGGCTGGAGCGCACCATCCGGCGGCTCCGCGAACGGGGCACCACCATCGTCTACATCTCCCACAAGATGGACGAAGTGTTTCGGCTCGCCGATCGCATCACCGTGCTCCGTGATGGCCGCCACGTGCGCTCGGTCGACCGGGATGAAACCACGCCCGCCGAGGTCACCGGCTGGATGGTCGGCCGCGAGATCGCCGGGCACGCGTTCCACGCACCGCGCCCCCGCGGCGCCCGGCTCCTCGAGGTCGATGGCCTCACGCTCCCGTGGCCCGGGCATCCGCGCGGCCACCGGCTGGCTGACGTCTCGCTCGAACTCCACGCGGGGGAAATCGTGGGGGTGGCCGGTCTCATGGGGGCCGGGCGGACGGAGCTTTTGGAGACGATCTTCGGGGCCACGCCGCCGACGTGGACCGGCACGATCCGGCTGGATGGAAAGCCCGTGCGGTTCACGCATCCGGCCGATGCCTGTGCCGCGGGGATCGCCATGGTCACCGAGGATCGCAAGCGGCTGGGCCTGTTCCCGGATCTCGACGTCGCCGGCAACGTGAGCCTGTGCAGCCTCCGCGGGGCGGTGCAGGGCGGACTGCTGAGCCGAGCGCGCGAGGAGGCCCTCGTGGCGGGAGCGATCCGCGAGACGGGCGTGAAGACGCCCGGTCTCCACGCGGCCATCGGCGGGCTCTCGGGGGGAAACCAGCAGAAGTGCATCATCGGCCGCTGGCTGCTGACGCGGCCGCGGATTCTCCTCCTCGACGATCCCACCCGCGGCATCGACGTGGGAGCCAAAGCGGAGCTCTACGGCCTCATCGATCGTCTCTGCCGCGAGGGCATGGGCGTGCTGTTCACGTCGAGCGAGTTGCCCGAGTTGCTGACCCTGTCCGACCGCATCCTCGTGCTCGCCGAGGGGCGGCTCACGGCCGAGCTCTCCCGCGCTGAGGCCACCGAACACCAGATCATGGAAGCCGCGATGGGCTGAGCCGGCGCGGGGCGGGCACGGCTCACGCTCCGACCGTTCGCGACACGATCGCGCGGGCCCGGGTTTCGTCGCGGGTGCCGGCGACGATCGTGCGACCGTCCCGAAACACCGACAGCTCGATGCCCGGCTCCACTTCCACCCGCACGAACCACGGATTCACCGTCACGCAGCCCACCGCGCGAAGCCGTTCCGCGAGCCCGGCGAGATCGACCACCGCCGGCGACGCAGGGGCCACCTGCACGGCGTCGCGGCCGCAGAGCACGGCCGTCGCCGCCGCAGCCCGGCCCTCGAGCCATGGGAAGTCGCCCCCTCGGCATGTCGGGCAGCCTTTCACCGCGAGCGGCCCGAGATCGACCGTTCGCCACGCCGCATCCCACAGGTCGCACACGAAAAGCGTGTTGCCGGAGCCCTCGGCGCCGACGAGAAACTTGATGGCCTCCGCGGCCTGCACCGCCCCCACGACGAGCGCCGCCGGCCCGATGATGCCGGCGGTGTCGCACGTCGGCACCGCGCCCGCGGCCGGAGGATCGGGGATCAGGCAGCGGAGGCAGGCGGTCGTTCCCGGCCGCACCGCGAGCACCCGCCCTTCCGCGCCGATGGCGCCGCCATACACCCAGGGCACACCCTGCCGGCAGGCGAAGTCGTTGATCAGGAACCGGGTCTCGAAATTGTCGGTGCCGTCGACGATGCAATCGACGCCGGCGAGCAGCCGCATGGCGTTGGTCGTGGTGAGATCGGCGACCTCGGTCTCGATCGTCATTCGGCCGTTGATCGCCGCCAGGTGACGCCCCGCCGCGACGGCCTTCGGCAGCCCGGCCAGCACGTCGCGCTCGTCGAAGAGAATCTGCCGCGGCAGGTTGCTCGGCTCCGGCACGTCGCGGTCGATGAGACGCAGCATGCCCACGCCGGCGCGGGCCAGTGCCATCGCGCTCACGCTCCCGAGGGCGCCGCAGCCAACGATCGCCACGCGGCTTTCGCCCAGCCGCGCCTGCCCCGCGGCGCCCAGCGGCGCATACCGCACCTGCCGCGAGTAACGGTCGGCATCGTCAAGGAAGGAAGCCGTGGGCATTGGGTCGACAAGCCGGAAGACCACCGCATCAGACCAGATACCCGGCCCAGTCCCAAGCGGCCGGGGCGGCGGCCCGCCATGCCGCGAGATCGGCCTGCAACAGGTCGCAGCCGCGTCGCTTTTCGCCCGTCCGACCTCCCACGGGCCGCATCGCCACGAGAGGCACGTCCGGCGGCGCCTCCCGCCACGCCGGATGCGGCAGCCCGCCTGCCGCCATGGCGACGACGAAAAAGCCGAGGCCTTCAGGCACGGGGGGAGGCGGCTCCGTGGCATCCACCTCGAGCCCGAGGAGAAGCGATCCCTTCTCCTGCCGGACTGCGGTGGCCAGCGGCGACAGCTGCTCGCCAGCGATGGAACGCGGCAGCACGGCGAGCATGACGCTCGGATGCGCCAGCCAGCGGCGGCAGGCAGCGAGCGGATCCTTGCGGCACCACGCGACGACGCCCACCCCCCAGTCATCCGCGGTGTCGCAGAGCGATTCCGCCGGGTCGTCGACCACGGCCACGGCGAGCGACTCCCGCAGCGGCGCCGGGTCGAAATGGGCCGGGTCGCAGAACACGCCCCGCGGCACCCAACGCCTGCCGTCCAGCCAGAAAGACCGACCGCGAATGCCCAGCCTCCGCAGGCCGATGAGCTGATCGCAGGCCACGAGCGTTCCCCTGGCGGTCGTCGCGACGGCCTGAAGGTGGTACCGCGATGGCAGGTCGGGCGTCCAATAGGACGGCTCGGTGAGGATCGCCCGGGCCAGGGCCGACGCGCCGTCCGGCGCCGGGCCGAGCCCCGTGAAGACCGCCGTGGTGGGGAGCGTGATCGCGAATCGCGACCGGGGCCCGGCGAGCTTGCCCGAAATGCTCACGGCCGCGTGGTCGGTCAGCCCCGTCAACCGCAGGTACACCTCCGCCCGCATGTCGCTGCACTGGCCGAGGATCACGGTGAGCCGCGGCTCGACGGTGGTGGCTTCACCGCGGCTCATGGCGCGGCCGACGGGCCGAACCGCTCGTGGGCGAGCGCGGCCAGCCTCTTCAGGTCGAGCTTGCCGGAGCCGAGGACCGGCATCTCCTCGATCCGGGCGAAGGAGTCGGCCCCCGGTATCCACAGGTTGGGGAGGCCGCGCTTCGCCAACCGGCGGCACAGATCCTGCGGATCGGGCAGGTCGCAGGTGTGGAACACGACCAACCGCTCCCCCTTGGAGGCGTCGGGCACGGCCGTCACCACGGCCAGCATCTCACCATCCGTCGCCCCGCACTCCTCGTTGATCGCCTCTTCGACGTTGAGGTGCGGCACCATCTCGCCGCCAACCTTGGAAAACCGGCTTTCGCGGCCCGTGATCCTGATGAAGCCTTCGGTGTCGATCACGGCGACGTCGCCCGTGCAATACCAGCCCTCGTTCACGACCTTCGCGGTGAGGTCGGGGCGGCCGAGGTAGCCATGCATCACGTTGGGGCCGCCGATCCACAGGAGGCCTTCCCTGCCCGCGGGCAATTCGGCGGCCGTCTCGCGGTCGGTCACGCGGGCCCGGCTGCCGAGGATCGGCTGGCCGACGGTGCCCTCGCGGGCATCCGCGGGCCGGCCGGGCACATGCCGCGACGGCGGCACGTTGGCGGCCACCAGGGGCGACAATTCGGTGGCGCCGTAGGCCTCCCATGGACGGACGCCGAACTTCTTCTCGAAGGCGTCGGCGACCTCCTTCGTGAGCTTCTCGGCAGCCCCGAACACCACCTCGAGCGTGGAAAAATCCTCGGCCGGCGTGCGGCGGATGTAGATCCGCAGGAAGGTCGGCGTGGCCATGAGGATGGTGGCATGATGCTCGCGGGCAAGCCGCCCCACCGTCTGCCCGTCGCGCGGGTCGGTGTGGTAGACGACGGCCGGCTCGAGCGCCAGCGGCGTCCAGAGCGTCGTCGTGTAGCCGTAGGAGTGGAAGAAGGGCAGCACGCCCAGGGCCACGTCGGCTGCGGAAAGATGGAGCAGGTGATCGATGGCGCGGACGTTCGAGCCGACGTTCTCGACCGTGAGCACCACGCCCTTCGGATCGCCGGTGGAGCCCGACGTGAAGATCACGGTGAGCACGTCGTCGGGCGCGATCTTTCGGAGCCCGAGAAGGGAATCGAGAAGGGGGAGCGGCGTGAACCGCGAGTGGACGAATGCCGCGACCTTCTGCCCCAGGGTGAGCCGCGATCGCAGCGCGGCCGCATCGAGCAATTTCTCGCCGACGTCGAGTTTCACCCGGGCCAGGAACGCGGGGCTGGAAATCACGTGCTTCAGCCCGGCGCGGTCGATGCACACGTCGAGGATCGCCTGGGAGGTGGTGTAGTTGAGGTTCACGGCGACGCGGCCCATGAGGGCCAGCGCCGCATTCACCACGGCGCCGCCGGCGGTCGGCGGCAGCAGCACGCCCACCATCTTCTCGTCCGGGGCGAGCACGCCCGCGAGCACGCTCCGTGCCGCGAGGATCCGCAGCAGCAGCTCGCGTCCGGTGAGCCGGGTGCCGAGCGAGTCGGCCATCTTCAACCGGCCGGCCGCGGCCCGCAGCGCTCGCAGCATCCGCCGCTGCAACACCATCGGCGGATCATTGACGGCTGACATCGGTGGCGTGAGCTCTCCGGGGTGTGACCGCTTCGCGTTGCCGGTTCACTCTGGAGTATTAGAATCGGGCCGGCCGGAACTGAACAGTTCGCTCCGTCCGCGAGACACCCGCCGCATGCCCCGCTACCAGCCCTCCCGGATCGAGCCCAAGTGGCAGGCATGGTGGGACGAGCACGGCAGCTTCGCCACGCCCCGGCTGCCGGCGCCCGGCCAGGCGAAGGCCTACGTGCTCGACATGTTTCCCTACCCCAGCGGAGACGGGCTCCACGTCGGCCACCCCGAGGGCTACACGGCGACCGACATCGTGTCGCGGTTCTCCCGGATGCGGGGCATCTGCGTCATGCACCCGATGGGTTTCGACGCCTTCGGCCTCCCGGCCGAGGAGTATGCCATCCGCACCGGCACCCCGCCGCGGCAGAGCACCGAGCGCAACATCGCCACCTTCCGTCGCCAGTTGAAGATGCTCGGCTTCAGCTACGACTGGAATCGGGAACTGGCGACGACCGACCCGGACTACGTCCGCTGGACGCAGTGGATCTTCCTCGTGCTCTTCGACACGTGGTTCGATCCGATCCAGCAGAAGGGGCGGCCGATCGCCGAACTGCCGATCCCCGCCGACGTGGCCACCGGAGGGGAGGCCGCGATCGCCCGCTACCGCGACGAGCATCGGCTCGCCTACCAGGCGGAGGCGCCGGTGAACTGGTGCCCCGCGCTGGGCACCGTGCTCGCCAACGAGGAAGTGATCGGAGGCGTCAGCGAACGTGGCGGCCATCCGGTCGTCCGCATCCCGTTGCGGCAATGGATGCTCCGCATCACGGCCTACGCGGATCGCCTCGACCGGGAACTGGAGGCACTCGATTGGCCGGCGAGCATCAAGAAGCTGCAGCGCGACTGGATCGGGAAAAGCACCGGGGCGGAGGTCGATTTCTTCATCGCGCCGGCGGCGGGCGATGGGCCGGCGGCGTTCGCAGCGTGGCAGCAGGGCCGCGCGGCAGGCGGTTTTCCGCCGCGGCCCGGCCGCGACGCGCTGCGGATCTACACCACCCGCCCCGACACGCTCTACGGCGTGACCGCCATGGTGATCGCTCCCGAGCACCCGCTCCTCGATGCGCTCGCCGCGCCGGAGCAGCGGCCGGCGATTGACGCCTACCGGGCGGCGGCGGCAAGAAAAAGCGACCTCGACCGCACCGACTTGGCCCGGGAAAAGACAGCCGTCTTCACCGGCTCCCACGTCTTCCACCCGCTCACCGGGCAGCCGGTGGCTGTGTGGGTGGCCGACTACGTGCTCGCCAGCTACGGCACGGGAGCGATCATGGCCGTGCCCGCCCACGACGACCGCGATTTCGAGTTCGCCAAGGCATTCGGCCTGGAGATCGTCACCGTCGTCGAGCCGGCTGACCGGCCGGCGCAGCCGGGCGAACTGTTCTGCGGCGACGGCCGGGCGGTGAACTCGGGCCCCTACACCGGCCTCGACACGCGCGGCTTCATCGAAAGGGTCGGCGGCGACCTGCGGCGTTCGGGGCTCGGCCGACCGGCCGTCAACTACAAGCTCCGCGACTGGCTCTTCAGCCGGCAGCGGTTCTGGGGCGAGCCGTTCCCGATCCTCCACGAACTCGACGCCACCGGCAGCCCGACGGGCGTGCTCCGCGCCGTGGAGGAGAGCGAACTGCCGGTGCCGCTCCCCGACCTCACCGACTTCAAGCCCGGCGACACGCCCGATCCACCGCTCTCCCGGGCGCCCGCCGACTGGCTGTTCGTGACCCGCGACGGCAAGCGCTACAGGCGCGAGACCAACACGATGCCGCAATGGGCCGGCTCGTGCTGGTATTACCTGCGCTTCCTCGACCCGCGGAACGCCGCGCGATTCGTGGCCGCCGACGTGGAACGGGCCTGGATGCCGGTCGATCTCTACGTCGGCGGCGCCGAGCACGCGGTGCTGCACCTTCTCTATTCGCGGTTCTGGCACAAGGTGCTCCATGACCGCGGCCACGTCTCCTGCCTCGAACCCTTCGGCAGGCTCGTCAACCAGGGAATGATCCTCGGCGAGGTGGAGTTCACGGGCTACCGCAGCGCCCAGGGGGGCTGGGTGTCGGCGGGCAGGCAGACCGAGGCAGACATCCCCGCGCGGGTTCCCGCCGACCAGGTGGAGAAACAAGGGGAGCACTTCGTGCTCCGCGACGCCCCCGCGATCCGCGTGGAGAGCCGGGCCTACAAGATGTCGAAGAGCCGCGGCAACGTGGTGAATCCCGACCACGTCGTCCGCGACTTCGGCGCCGATTCACTGCGGCTCTACGAGATGTTCATGGGGCCGCTCGAGGCCACGAAGCCCTGGAGCACCACGGGCGTGGGCGGCGTGCGCGGCTTCCTCGACCGCTGCTGGCGGCTCGTCGTCGATGAGAAGGCGGATGCGGTCACCGTGGGCCCCCAGGTCTGCGACGACGCCCCGACCGATGACCAGCTGCGGGAACTCCACCGCACGATCGACAAGGTCACCAAAGACATCCAGTCGCTGTCGTTCAACACCGCCATCGCGAAGATGATGGAATTCGTCAACTTCTGCACGCCGCTCGAGCGGCGGCCGCGGGCGATTCTCGAGCCGTTCGTGACCATCCTTTCCCCGTTCGCTCCCCACCTGGCCGAGGAGCTGTGGGAGATCCTCGGCCGGCCGGCGCCGGTATCGCTCGCCGCCTGGCCGGCCGTCGACGAAAAGTGGCTCGCGGACGACACGGTCGAGATTCCGGTGCAGATCCAGGGCAAGCTGCGTGGCCGCGTGGTGGTGGCGGCCGACGCCGATGCCGAGACGATGAAGGCCGCCGCGACGGCCGACCCGAAGATCGCCGACCTCCTTGCCGGCAAGCGGATCGTGAAAGTCGTCGCCGTTCCCGGCCGGCTGGTGAACTTCGTGGTGCAGCCCTGAAAAGGCCGGGCCGCCATTCCCAAATCGACAAAGAGTTTTATAACCCTCGGTCGACGGGAGCCGGCACGGCCAGGGCTCCCGCATGGCCCGAGACACCGCTTTCCCGAAGGATGCCCCGATGCCGTCCGCCTACCGCTTCTCGATCGGTCCTTGGAACATCAGCCGTGGCGCCGACCCGTTCGGCCCGCCCGTGCGGCCGCAGGTTTCCTTCGACGACGTGCTGAGCGCGGCCGTTCAACTCGGCTTCCAGGGCATCCAGTTTCACGACGACGACGCCGTCCCCGGCCTCGAGAATCTATCGCCCCCGCGGATCATCGCCGAGGCCGAGGCCATGAAGCGGAAGCTCGAGGACCGCGGCCTGGTGGCAGAGTTCGTCGCCCCGCGGCTGTGGGAGCACGAGCAGGGCATCGACGGCGGTTACACGTCCAACTGCGCCACCGCGCGGAAATGGGCGATCGAGCGATCGAAGCGGGCGGTGGACGTGGCGTTGGCGCTCGGCTGCGACCTGATCGTGATGTGGCCGGCCCGCGAGGGCACCGCCGTCCGCGAGAGCAAGAATCCCGTCACGGCCGCGGCCCAGATGCTCGAGGCGATCAATGCCATCCTGGCCGCCGGGCCGCAGATCCGGCTGGCGATCGAGCCCAAGCCCAACGAGCCGGTGGACCATGCGTTCGTGCCGACAATCGGCCACGCCCTCGCGCTCGGCGCCCGGTCGGCCGATCCGGCCCGGGTGGGCGTGCTCATCGAGTCCGCGCATGCGATCCTGGCCGGCCTCGATCCGTCCGACGAGATGGGCTTCGCCCTGGCGGCCGGCAAGCTCTGGAGCGTGCACCTCAACGATCAGAACGGCCTCAAGTTCGACCAAGACAAGGTTTTCGGGGCGGCGAATCTGCGTGGTGCCTTCGACCAGGTGCGGGTGCTGGAACAGGCCGGATACGCCGACACCGGCGCCTTCGTCGGCTTCGACGTGAAGGCCCAGCGGACGCAGAAGGCGGCCTCGGCCACGGCCCATCTTGCCACCAGCAAGGCGATCTTTCTGCGGCTCGTGGAGAAGGCTCGCTCGTTCCCCGAGAAGCAGGCCGCCGAGTGCATCGCGAACCGCGATTACGAGGCCCTGGAGAGGACCGTGCTGGAACACCTCCTGGCCGGCTGACGGACTGCCGTGGAGCAGGTGCCGGAAAACCCCTGATCGAGGCCGCGCTCTTCGCCGGCGACCATGTCTCCCACCGCGACACGAAACACCATGCCGCCCCGTGATGACGAGTTCGACTGCGTCGTCTGCGGCACCTGTGTGGCCGACATCCTCGTGCGTCCCGTGCCGCTCGCCGAACCCGTCGGTGGTGGGCGGCTCTTTCATGTCGAGCCGATCGAGGCCACGACCGGAGGCATCGTCTGCAACACGGGGATCGCGATGCGGAGGCTCGGCATGCGGATCGCCGCCGCCGGCCTCGTGGGGGCCGATCCGTGGGGCGATCTCGTGCGCTCGCGGCTCTCGGCCGAGGGCATCGACACGTCGGCCCTCAACCCACACCCGAGCCGCGCGACCAGCACGACGGCCGTGCTCATCGATCCCGGCGGCGAGCGGAGCTTCGCGCACCACGTGGGCGCGCCGGCGGCGCTCGACCTCGCCTTCGTCCGCAGCCTCGTCCCGCACTGGCAGCGGAGCCGCGTGGCGCTCGTCGGCTATTTCGGGCTGTTGCCGGCCCTCGAGCCGGCCATGGCCGACGCGCTGGCGGCCATCCGTGGGGCCGGCTGCCTCGTGGCCCTCGAAACCGCCGGCGACGGCGGCTCGCTCGCCGAACTGCTCCCGGCGTTGCCCCACGTCGATGTCTACGTGCCCAGCCTCGACGAGGCGACGCGGCAGACGGCGCTCCACGCTCCGCGCGAGATCGTGGCCTGCTACCGCGACCATGGCGGCGCCGGAATCCTCGGCGTGAAGCTGGGCACGCGTGGCGTGCTGCTCAGCCCGACGGCCGGCGAGTTCATCGACATCCCCTGCGTGCCGGCCCCCGGGCCGGTCGCCGACACGACCGGCGCCGGTGATTCGTTCCTCGCCGGCCTGCTCACCGGCATCCTCCGCGGCATGCCGCTCCGTGAGGCAGGAGCCCTCGGTGCCGCCACGGCGGCCTGCTGCGTCACCGGAAGGGGCGCCGTCGCCGGCCTGCGCTCCTTTGAGGACACGCTCGCGCTGGCCACGGATTCGACGAAAGGAAGATGATGGCCTCCACACCCGCGCAGAAATCCCTCGACTCCAAGCTGGCGCGCATCCTCCGGGATCCCGGCTGCGGCGACTTCATCCTGGCGGACGCCAAGGATGCCGACATGGCGTTCGGCCTGGCCGCACCAGGGATCCGGCAGGGGGGCGACCCGACGCGTGGCCCCTTCCGCACGATCGCCGAGTATCACGGGCAGATCCGGGAAATCGTGGCCCAGGGCCTCGTCGACATCATGCTCATGAGCGCGAGCACGAGCGAGCGGCTGGCGATCGACGAGGGCCTGTTCGTCGATTCCCCGGTGACGCCGGCCGTGCGCATGAACGACACCACCGACATCTGGCTCGCGTCCGGCAGCGGCGGCTACGCCCGCGAGCCCGCCCTTCCCTTCGCCACCACGACGTTCGGTCAGGCACGCAGCGGCCGCGTCGACGGCCTGGAGATGCCCGGCGGCCGGGGGGCCAATCTCGGCCTCTTCTCCCTCACGCTCAACGACGACGCCGCCCTCGATCGGGCGATGCTCGTGGCCTACCGCGACTTTCGCATCGAGGCGGAGCGCAGCGGATTTCGCCACTTCCTCGAGGTTTTCTTCCCCAACGCGCTGGGGCGGATCCCGGGCCGGCCGGGTGCGGAGAAGCCCCGCGACATCGCCCGCTTCCTCGCCGATCACGTCGTGCGGGCGTTGGCCGGCGTGCCGCGGGCCGGCCGGCCGATCTTCCTCAAGATCCCGTATCTGGGGCCGGATGTGACGGAGCAGCTTGCGGACTACGACTCGTCGGTGGTCGTCGGAATCCTCGGCGGTGCCGCCGGGACGACGCATGACGCCTTCGGCCTCGTCGCCGAAGCGAAGCAGCATGGCGCTCGCGTTGCCCTCTTCGGCCGGAAGATCAACGCCGCCGAGCATCAGCTCGCTTTTGTCCGGCACCTGCGGGCGGTGGCCGATGGCCAACTCGGGCCGGCGGAGGCGGTACGTGCCTACCATGGCGAATTGGCTGCCCTCGGCATCGTGGCCCACCGCCCCCTCGACGCGGATCTCGCCCGCACGCCCACGGCGTCGGCCTACGGCGGCTGAACTCTCCCGGCGGGGGTTTCATGGCGTTCGGCAAACACCCATTTGCGAGGGGGCCGACGTCCTTTAGCATGAGCGGATTCTCGACGGAGTCGGGGCATCGAACAGGGACGATCCATGAGCGTGCAGCGAGTTTTGGCACTGGTGCTCGGCGGCGGCCGGGGGACGCGGCTCTATCCGCTCACCCGCGACAGATCCAAGCCGGCGGTGCCGCTGGCGGGCAAATACCGGATCATCGACATTCCCCTTTCGAACTGCGTCAACAGCGGCGTGCAGCGGATCTACGTGCTCACGCAGTTCAACTCGGTGAGTCTCCACCGCCACATCCGGCGCACCTACACCTTCGATCCGTTCAGCGGCGGGTTCGTGGAGATCCTCGCCGCCCAGCAGACCCTCGATCACGGCTCCGGCTGGTACCAGGGCACGGCCGATGCCGTGCGGCAGAACATCCGTTACCTCCAGCAGCCCGACATCAAGCACGTGCTCATCCTCTCGGGAGACCAGCTCTACCGAATGAATTACGCCGACATGCTCGCCACGCACACGGCAGCCAAGGCCGACGTGACGATCGCCGGCATTCCGGTCAACGACGAGGCGGCCTCGGCGCTGGGCATCATGCGGTTCGACGACACGGGCCGCGTGGAGGGGTTTCTCGAGAAGCCGCAGACGGCCCGGGAGTTGGAGCATGTGCGAACCGACCCGACATGGATCGAGCGGCACGGCATCGCGGCCAAGGGCCGCAGCCTCATGGCGAGCATGGGCATCTATCTCTTCAACCGCGACTGTCTGGTCGACCTCCTCACGAAAACCGACTACCAGGATTTCGGCCGCGAAGTGTTTCCGGCGGCGATCCGCACCAAGCACGTGCAACTGCACGCCTTCGACGGCTATTGGGAAGACATCGGCACCATCCGCTCCTACTTTCAGTGCAATCTTGACCTGGCCAGCCCGGCGCCGCCGTTTGAACTGGCCAGCGCCGAGGCGCCGATCTACTCGCGCGGCCGTTTCCTGCCGCCGACGCGCATCGACGGCGCCAGCGTGCGGCACAGCCTGGTTTCGGACGGCTGCATCATCGGCCAGGGCGCGGTGATCGAGAACAGCGTGATCGGGCTGCGTTGTCGCATCGGCCGCAACGTCGTGATCCGCAATTCCGTGATCCTGGGCAGCGACTTCTACGAACTCGACGAAGACATCGAGGCCAACACCGCCAAGGGCCTGCCCCCGATGGGCATCGGCGAGGGCACGATCATCGAGGGCGCGATCGTCGACAAGAATGTGCGGATCGGCAAGCGGGCGCGGATCGTCAACGACCACGGCTGGGAGACGCTCGCCGACAGCGACCGGTTCACTGTGCGCGACGGCATCGCGGTGGTGCCGAAAGACGCCATCGTTCCCGACGGCTGGGTCCCCGAGCCCAGTCTGGCGAAGGCGTGACCCGGCGCCCGACTTGAATCCCCGCTCGATCGCACTCCGGGAGAGCCGCGGCAGCGGCCCGAAGCCGGTGCGCCATCATGGGCACAGCCTAGGCACGGACAGACCGGAGGTCTGTCCCTACGGTAGGAGAGAGAGGCGAAGGGGTCGGCGAACGCTCGAGGAGCATTGGGCTGCCGCAGCCCACGCGACAAGACTTTTGCCGCCCCGAAGCCGGTGCGCCATCACATGGGCACAGCCTAGGCATGGACAGACCGGAGGTCCGTCCCCACGGCGGGAGAGAGGGAGGCGAAGGAACGCCACGGTCGAATAGCGCTACCGGCGGGCCTCGGTGTCCGCCGTGGCCACCACCGCGGCCTCCTCGTTTTCGGCGACGGGCTCGTCCACCCGTCGGCGGCGGTCACCGTCGACGACCGGCGGCCAAGGACTCGGCGCCGCGTTCAGGGGGAGGATGCCGTTGCTGCGGGCGCAGAAGTCGTTTTGCGTCACCGCTCCGTTGGGCACCGGACCCGAGTAATCGAACGGGTCCGGACACATCGTGCAGCCGGCGGCCGCAATGACCACGGCGGCGAGGCATGCTCCCGCAAAGCGCGTCACGGAAGTCCTCCTCGAATGGGCGAAAACGCCAGCGGCTGTTCCGACCCCCCAAACACCCACACGGGATATCGGCCCGGCACGGCCGTCCTCTCCAGCAAAACCCTCACGACCCGCTTTTTCGAGGCGAGTCAGCTCCCATCCGGGCCATCAGGGTCTTCATGTCCTCCCACACGTCACGTTTGGCACCCGGGTTTCGCAGCAGGTAGGAAGGGTGGTAGGTGCACAGCACCTCGGCCGACCCGTATTCGAACCAACGGCCCCGCAACTTTCCGATCGGTTCGGTCGTCTGCAAGAGCGACTGAGCCGCCGAAGTGCCGAGGCAGCAGATGAAATCCGGCTCGATGACCCGCAGCTGCGTTTCGAAGAAGCCGCGGCAGTTGGCCACCTCCTGGGGAAGCGGGGGTCTGTTCTTGGGCGGGCGACACTTGAGCACGTTGAGGATGTAGACATCTTCGCGCGACAGCGTGCAGGCCTCGATGATCTTCGTGAGCAGTTGTCCGGCGCGGCCCACGAACGGGATGCCTGAGGCGTCTTCGTCGGCCCCCGGAGCCTCGCCGAAAAAGCAAAGCCGCGCCGTCACGGGACCCGCGCCGAACACGGTCTGCGTGCGGCCGGCCGCCAGCTCCGTGCACCGCGTGCAGGCGGCCACTTCGTCGCGGAGCACTTCGAGCTGGCGGGAGCGCACAGCGTCATCGGCCCGTGGTGGGATGGAGGCCTGCTTGCCGGCCGGCGGTGCCGGCACAGGAATCCGACCAGGCTTCGGGAGGTTCGTGACGCCCGCGGCGGCCAGGCTTTCCAGCCGCTGCTTCAAGGCCCGTGGATGCTGTGCGGCCATGCCTGGCTCCCGCCGCTCGCTACAGCGCCCGGCGGTAGCGCTTGGGGCCGCGTCCCTTGCCGAGGAGCGACGCGGCGGCGGGCTTCTTGGGCTCCTCGGCGGCCGGCGCGACGTCGGCCGGTGCCGCCGCGTGGTCAGCCTGCGGCCGGGCGGCATCGCGGGGCCGGCGGTCACAGGCCTCGAAGCCCGCGATCTCGTCGCGTTGCAGCAACTTGTCGATCCGCAGTTCGATCCGCGTGAGCTGCGGCCCTTCTTCAGGCGAAACGAACGTGAAGGCTACGCCCTCGCGGCCCATCCGGCCCGTGCGGCCCACGCGGTGCACGTAGTCGTCGCAAAACTCGGGGATGTCGTAGTTGATGATGTGCGACACGCTCGACACGTCGATGCCGCGGCCGACCACGTCGGTGGCCACGAGCGTCTTCACGGTGCCGTCGCGAAACTGCCGCATCACACGGTCGCGCACGCTTTGCGAGAGATCGCCATGGATGCAGGCCACATCAACAGCACCTTCCGCCGACCGCCGGCTGCGACGCCTGGCCAGCCGCTCGTACACCTTGTCGGTGCCGCGCTTCGTGCGGCAGAACACGATCACCTGCCGCGGTTGCTCCCGCTCCAGCAACCGCTCGAGCAACTCGAATTTCCGTGTCGGATCGACTGTGAAATAGAACTGCTCGATCGTCTCCACGGCGATGTCGCGGGTGGAGAAATCGAGCGTCTCGTGATCGCGCATGTAGCGGGCCGCGATTTTCGCCACCGGCGGCGGCACCGTGGCCGAAAGCAGGAGCGTCTGCCGGCTCTCGGGGCAGCGGCGAAGGATTTTCTCGATATCGGGCCGAAACCCGATGTCGAGCATCCGGTCGGCCTCGTCGAGCGTGACGATTTCGAGATCCCCGAGGCCGATCGTGCCGCGGCTGAGATGGTCGAGCACGCGGCCCGGGGTGCCGACCACCACCTGCGGATGCTTGATGAGTTTGTCGATCTGCCCCTTGATGGGCTTGCCGCCGTACACCGCCACGCAATGCAATTTCGACCCGTGGGCAAGTTTCTCGAATTCGTCCTTGACCTGCACCGCGAGTTCGCGAGTGGGCACGAGCACGAGCGCCCGGGTGCCCTTGCCCCGGGGAGGGGTATGTGTGAGCCGCTCCAAAATAGGGAGCACGAAAGACGCCGTCTTTCCGGTGCCCGTCCTGGCCTGGCCGAGCACGTCGATGCCGGTGAGGGCCCGCGGGATGAGCCCGGCCTGGACGGGTGTGGGCTGGGAGTAGCCAGCCCTGTGCACGGCGGCCAACGTGGACGCAGACAGGCCCAGCGACTCAAAGCCTCCCTGGTGGTCGCCATCAACCTGACGGGGCTCATCAGCCTGCGGGGCAGGGCTGGGACGGCCCCGAGATTCAACAGACACTACGTAAATTCCTTGCTTCGTTTGATCTCCGAGGATACCACGCGCCCTGAAACCCGGCAAACAGCGATCCGGGCTCCTCGGTGGCGCAGCGAGGATTCTGGGGTAATCGCCAGCTTCTTCGACAGACCGGAGGTCTGTCGCCACTTTCTGGAGGACCGTGGCGGCCCTCTGCAGCGGACGGAAGCCCTCGCGACGTTCCTGGTGGCGGGGAATGACGCGAGGGGTTGCCCGTGTCCTCGAGCGGGCTGTGCGAGCAAGCGCAGCCAGGATGGCGCAGCGGACACGCAGAGAGCGGCGGGCTGGACGCCCGCCGCGAACGTCCGGCGAGAGGAGACGGGCAACCCCGACCCATCGCCACGTTCGGCGGATCGCGAGGTCTTGCCTCAGCGATCAAAGAGTTTCTTGATCGCCCACACTGTCGCGGCCCTCCCGGCACGGGCAATCGAGCGGGTGAGCGGGATGTGCTTCGGGCACACCGCCACGCAATTCTGCGCGTTGCCGCACATCTGAATGCCCCCGGCCGCGGTGATCGACTGGAGCCGCTCGTCGGCGATCATCTTCCCGATGGGGTGGCTGTTGAAGAGCATCGTCTGGCTGATTGCATGGGGCCCCACGAAGCCCGCGTCGAAGGCGGCGCGACGCCGTGTCTCGAACGCCTCCGGCGACTCGTCGTCGCGGCGCACGGCCTCGATCTTGGTGTATTGCGGGCAGGCTTCCACGCAGCAGCCGCAGCTGATGCAGGTGGCCAGCGGGTAGGCATCCTCCTGCTCCTCCGGGGAAATCCGCGGCCCCGGGCCGTGGTCATACGAGCCGTCCACCGGCACCCACGCCTTCACCCGCTCCAAGGCACGGAACAGCCGGCTGCGATCGACGCACAGGTCGCGCACCACGGGAAACTTCGACATCGGACGCAGTTCGATCTCCCCGTCTTCATCGAGGAGCGAGTCGACGAGCGCCGAGCAGGCCATGCGAGTGCGACCGTTGATGAGCATCGTGCAGGAGCCGCAGACCTCTTCCAGGCAATTGCAGTCCCAGGCGACCGGGGCAACGGGCCGCCCGTCCTGCGACCGGGCCTGCGCCGCGACCCTCTGCAAGACGCTGATGACGTTCATGTTGGGCTCGTAGGGAACCTCGAACCGTTCCCAATAGCTCTCCTGACCGGGGGCGTCCTGCCGCAGCACGCGGACACGAATTACCCGGGGAGCCACCTGTTCGACTGCCTGGATCATCACTGCGCCTCCTCAGCCTCCCGAGCCTGCGGGAACGGCCGCTGGCTGAGCCGCGGTGGCGTGCCCATTCGACGCCGCCCGCGCTTGCCGCTCCTTCCACACTTCCTCGATCACCTCGCCGCCGACCAAGCCGTAGAGCCGCGGCCGGGGCGGGATCAACGACGTGTCGACATCTTCATACGTGATCTGCGGATGGCCGTCGGCGCCATGGCGGCCCACCGTCGACTTCAGCCACCGCCGGGTGTTTTCCTCGAATCGATCGCACCACTGCTCCGCCTCCCGGCGTTTGGCGGCGGGATCGGTGGCGGCGATGCCCGGCATGGAAAACGCCGGCTTGAAGTGGGCCCCGCGGCACTCGTCGCGCTGCAGGGCACCTTTGAGGAGCAGCTTGGCCAGCGGAAACATGTCTCCCACCGACTTCGTGAAGACGACGTTCTGGTTCGTCCAGTTACCCGTATCGGAGATGGCACAGCGGCGCCATCGCTCCTCCAGCTTGCATACCTCGTCGTAGGCGGCCACGAGTTGCTCGTTGCGGCGCACCACGGTCGCCGTGCGGGTCATCAGGTCGCCGAGTTGCTGGTGCAAATCGTAGGGATTCTCGTTGCCGGCCGTCCGGGCCAGCAGGGCGTGATGACGTTCTTCCTGCCGGCGGATTGCCGCGGCGAACAGGACGGTCGATTCACTTGCCGTCCTGCCCGAAGCCGTCGCGGACGCGATCACGCCCGATGCACAGAACAGGCCGCTGAAGATGCACGAAAGCAGCGAGTTCGCACCGAGGCGGTTCGCCCCGTGATACTGATAGTCGCATTCACCAATGGCATACAGGCCGGGGATGCTCGTCTGCTGGTTCCGCGGCGATCCCTCCACGAGTCCGCCGGAGCTGCTCTTCTCGTAATCCACCCACAGGCCGCCCATGGAATAGTGGACAGCCGGGAAGATCTTCATGGGCACCGCGCGGGGGTCGACGCCCTGGAACTTCTCGTAGATTTCGAGAATCCCACCGAGCTTGCGGTCAAGCGTCTCGCGCGGGATGTGCGTCAGGTCAAGGTAGACGCACAGCCGGTCCTTCTCGACCGACAGGCCGTCCGTCGTGCAGATGTCGAAGATTTCCCGGGTGGCGATGTCCCGCGGCACGAGGTTGCCGTATTTGGGATACCGATCCTCGAGGAAGTAGTACCTTTCCGACTCGGGAATGTCGCGCGGGTCGCGGGAATCTTGCGGGGTCCGCGGCACCCACACGCGGCCCCCTTCTCCGCGGGCGCTTTCGCTCATCAGCCGCAGCTTGTCGGCCCCCGGGATCGCCGTGGGGTGCACCTGGATGAACTCACCGTTGGCATACCACGCGCCGGCCTGGTAGGCCCGGCTCACGGCGCTGCCGGTGCACACCATCGACATCGTGGAACGGCCATACAGGAGACCGCAGCCACCGGTCGCGAGAATCACCGCATCGGCCGGGAAGGCCCGGAACTGCATCGACACGAGATCCTGGCAGATCGCGCCGCGGCAGCGGCCGCTGTCGTCGATCACCGGCTCGAGAAAGTCCCAGAACTCCCACTTCTTGACCTTGCCCTCCACCTCCCAGCGGCGCACCTGCTCGTCGAGCGAATAGAGCAGTTGCTGCCCCGTGGTGGCCCCGGCGAAGGCGGTGCGCTTGTAGAGCGTGCCCCCAAACCGCCGCTGGTCTCGGAAGCCCTCGGGAGTGCGGTTGAACGGCACGCCGAGGCGGTCCATCAGATCGACGATCCGCGGTCCCCACTCGGCCATCTCCTTGACGGGCGGCTGGTGCTGGAGGAAGTCGCCGCCATACACGGTGTCGTCGAAATGCTTCCACTCGCTGTCGCCCTGCTGGCGGGTGAGGGCGTTGACGCTGTTGATGCCCCCCTGCGCACAGACACTGTGCGACCGCTTCACCGGCACGAGGCTGATAAGGTCGACGCCGATGCCCAGTTCCGCGAGCCGCATCGTGGCCGACAGGCCGGCGAGACCACCACCGATCACGAGCACCCTGGGCTGCGCCATGCTATTCATCTCCCCTCGTCGCCGGCACCGCGGCCTTCGAGCATCTGCTTCACTTCTTCCATCCGCGTCTCGATGCCCCGGGCCTCCTCTATATTGACGGCCCGCATGCCGCCGAGGGCGCCGAGCCCCGCGGCGCCGAGCAGCACGCCGACGAGGATGCTCACGGCATTGGCCCGCCGCATCGCGGCCGGGCTCGTCCACAGGCCCCACGTGATGCCCAGCGTCCACAGGCCGTTCGAAAAATGGAACACCGTCGACAGCACGCCGATGACGTAGAGGATCGCGACGACCGTCGGCTGCAACACCACCGCCGCCGAACTGGAGGCATGGTGGGGATCGAACTTCCCGCCGCCAAAAGGCGTACCCAACCAATGGAGCTGCAGCACATGCCAGAGGATGAAGGCGAAGGCGATCATGCCGGTGGCCCGCTGGAGCGTGTAGCGGACGTTTCCCACGTAGGGATACGACCCGACATTCGGCAGGCCGTTGGCGATGATGAGGAATCCCACCGCAGCGTGGAACAGCATGGGAAGGAAGATGAATGCCCACTCGATCGGCACGAGAAGGGGACCCAGCGAGTGGATCAGGTCGACCCTGGATTGAAACGTTCCCGGCCCGGCGAGCACGGAGGCGTTCGTGACCAAGTGCACCACGAGGAAGGCGCCAACCGGGACGAGGCCCGCCAGGGAAAACAGCCGATAGATCAGGAATTGGTGGCGGGACAGGAACGAGGGCGCAGGAACGCGAGCGGTCACTTCTTGCCTCGGAGCAAATCGTGGAAGCCGAACCGTGTAGGAGTATAGAGTCGAGGGTTGGCACGGCAACGCAGCCGGCGGATTTGGCTGCAATGCGGTCGGGATTTATACTTTCCCGGTCGGTGTCGGCACGGAGGGAAGTGCGTGACGGAAGCCTTTTCAGACCCAGGTGATGGCGCGGAGTTGCCTGCCGCCTCGCCACCGAAGCGGGCCACAGCCTCAGCGTCCCTCCCCGCGTCCGCCGCCATCCTCGAATCCCTCCCGGACGGCGTCGCCCTGCTCGACTCCTCGGGGGCAGTCTGCTGGGCGAATCGCCAGTTTGCCGACTGGTGCGGCGGCCGGCGACCCGAGGGATTGACCCTCGTCGATGCCCTGGGGCGTCCGGAGCCGGTGGGCGAGACGGCGCAGCCGGCCGGCTGCGCCGCTGCCGATCCGGTCCGGGCGGCCCTCGACTGCCGCTCGACGGCCAGCGCCACCGTCCGCACCGCGGACAACCGCTATTTCCACATCCGCGCGGCTCCGCTCGATCCGGCGGCCATCCACCAGGCTGTGCCCGCCAAGCTCGTGGTGGCCGTCCGTGATGTCACGCACACCATTCTCGAGCAGCAGAAGCGGGCGGCCATCCACCAGGCCGGCCAGAAGCTCGCCGATCTCTCGCCAGACGAGCTCGCCGACATGACCGTCGACGAGCGCATCGAGCTCCTCAAGAGCAACATCATCCACTACTCGAAGGATCTCCTCCAATTCGACGTCGTGGAGATCCGCCTCCTCGACCAGCAAACAGGGCGTCTCGAGCCGTTGCTTGCCGAGGGCATGCAGCCTGAGGCGGAAGCGCGGATTTTGTATGCCCGCGAGGAAAACAACGGAGTCACCGGCTATGTGGCGGCCACGACGAAGGATCCGCTCTTTCTCGAGGGCTGCAAAGGAGCCAAGAGCTCGCTCACCGTGCCGCTCACCATGCACGACCAGGTGATCGGCACGTTCAACGTGGAAAGCCCCGAGCCGGGCGCTTTCACCGAAACGGACCTGCAGTTTCTCGAAATTTTCTCCCGCGACGTGGCCGCCGCGTTGAACACGCTGGAACTGCTCGTCGCCGAAAAGGCATCGACCGCGGCAGAAAGCATCGAGGCGATCCACGGCGCCGTCGCCCTTCCCGTCGACGACATCCTCACCGATGCGGTGAGCGTGATGGAGCGATACATCGGCCACGACGCCGACGTGGTCGACCGCCTGCAGCGGATCCTTCGCAACGCCCGCGACATCAAGCAGGTGATCCAGAAAGTGGGCGAAAAAATGGCTCCCAGCTCGGCCCACAGCCAGCTTCGCCAGGGCGAGCGGCGGCGTGGCCTGAGTGGGCGACGCATTCTCGTCGCCGATGCCGACGAACAGGTTCGTGCGGCCGCCCATGCCCTGCTCGAGCGGGCCGGTTGCACGGTGGAAACGGCCCGCGACGGCGCCGAGGCCGCCTCAATGGTGCGGCTCTGCGGTGGCGAGCCGTATGACGTGATCATCGCCGATATCCGCCTTCCAGACATGAACGGCTATGAACTCCTCGTCAAGTTGCAGCAACTTCTCGGCGGCTCGGCAGGCGAGCCGAAGCCGGCCGTTCCGCTGGTGCTCATGACCGGCTTCGGCTACGACCCCGGCCACTCGATCGTGAAGGCGCGGCAGGCGGGGGTGGACCTCGTCCTCTTCAAGCCGTTCCGCGTCGATCAGCTGCTCGACACCGTGGAGCGGATGATCGCCCGCCGCTCGCCCACGGCGCCGGCCGCCTCCCCGGGCTGAGCCCCCCAAGCCCCCGCATTTTCGCCACTTGCGAAATTTCCACGGCTGGCTGTGGCCTTGACCCAGCGGCTGCCGGGCCGGTACTTCTCCCCGCCTCATGGCCCGGTGCCGTTTTTCCAGGGATTGCTGCATGATCTCCACCGCTGTCCTCGCCTCGCGCCCCGGGCGCCGCTCGGATCACGGATTGGCCTGGTTGGTTCTGGCCCTGGCCTTGCCACTCGCCGGCCGGGCGGCCGATCCGGCAGCCCCTGTGGAAGCCGATGTTTCGCCGGCAGCCGCCGACGCCGCAGCAGCCCGTCAGGTGATCGGACGCGCCGTCGAGGCCGCGTCCGCGGCGGCCCCGCCGGACGCCGCGCCCACCACGGACGCGCCCGCCGCGGAACCGGCCGACGTGAGGCTGGCCAGGCTTTCCGCACTCGTCGCCGCCAAACAGCTCGAGGCCCGGCGCACGGCGCGGCGCGACCCCGCCGAGGCCCTCGCCATCCTCGAAAAGCTCGCGGGAGAGATCGCGACGGCCGACGTTTCCACGGAATCCAAAGCGGCCTTCCAACGCCGCGTGGACCGCGGGCGACGCGACATCGAGGAAGCCACCGGCAAACGGTCCGCGGAACTGGCGCTCGATCGGAAGAACGCGGCCGTCGAAGCCACGATCGACCGCGAGCGGGCGAAGCGGGTCGAGGTCGACGAGCGGCTCGCGATGCTGGTCGAGGAATACAACGTGCTGGTCGACGAGCAGCGGTTCGCCGAGGCCGAGGTGATCGCCAAAAAGGCGGGGCACCTGGCTCCGGACAACCCCGTCGTCCGGCAACTCCTCGCGCAGAGCCGGATGGTGCGCCGGCTGTCGACGCAGCGGTCGATCGAGCAGGAAAAACAGTCGGGCTTCATCGACATCGCCGAAGACACCGAGCAATCGAGCGCGCCGTTCGTCGGTCCGATCGAATTCCCGACCACCAAGGACTGGCAGGACCTGACGAAGAATCGCTCGCAACTCCAGGCCGAGGGAAGGTCGCGGCTCTCCACTTCCGAGGTGGCGATCCACCGCAAGCTGTCCACGCCCGTGCGGGCCGCCCACCGGAACGAGCCGCTGGCGGCCGTGCTCGACGCCCTGGCCAAGCAGGCCGACGTGCCGATCCACGTCGACATGGTCGGCCTGGAGAACGAGGCCGTGCGCAGCGACACGCCGGTGACGATCTCGCTCGACCAGCCGATTTCCCTGAAGAGCGCCCTCAAACTGCTGCTCGAGCCGCTGCATCTCGATTACGTCGTCAAGGACGAGGTGCTCAAGGTCACGAGCCCCAAGCTCGTGACAGGGGAGGTCTACAGCGTTTCGTACCCGGTCGCCGACCTCGTGATCCCGATCCCGAATTTCACCTCCGACGGCCTGGGCATCACCGGGGCACTCCGCGACGGCTACTCGCGGATCTCTCCGCGAAACTCGCTCTCCGTGCAGGTCGGCCCCGCCCCGGCAGGCATCAACGGCGTCACCGCCGCTCCCACCGATGCTGCCATCAACCCCTCCGCGCTCGCCCAGTTCCAAGCCCCCGGGCTCAACAATCCCCCGGCCATGGGCTCCAACCCTTCGATCCCGTTCGGCCCGCCCTCGGTTGGCGGCGGTCAGGCCGATTTCCAGTCGCTCATCGACCTCATCCAGCAGACCGTGGAGCCCACCACGTGGAACACGGTCGGCGGCCAAGGGGCGATCCAGCCCTTCGAGACCAACCTCAGCATCGTGGTCAGCCAGACGCAGGAGGTGCACGAGCGGCTTGCCGATCTGCTCGAGCAATTGCGGCGCTTGCAGGACCTGCAGGTGACGATCGAAGTCCGCTTCATCACGATCAACGACGCCTTCTTCGAGCGCATCGGCGTCGATTTCGATTTCAACATCCAGAGCAACTCGGGCCAGCCGCTCAACATGACGGCCCAGCCAACAGCCGCGAACGGCTCCACGCTCCCGGCGAACATCGCCACCACCAACGGCGGTCCGTCGCAGGTGGTCGGCCTCGACAACCAGGGCAACGTCGGCGTGGTGGCCCCGAGAAATTTCTCCGTGCCGTTCCGCCAGAACAGCTACGGCCAAGCCTTGCCACCGGCCAACATTCCCGCGATCGCCCCCTTCGTGTCGCAGCAGGCCCTCGCCGCCAACGCGGCCAACTTCGGGTTCGCCATCCTCTCCGACATCGAGGCCTACTTCCTCATCCAGGCTGCCCAGGGCAACACGCGATCCAACATCATGCAGGCGCCGAAGGTGACGCTCTTCAACGGGCAGAACGCCTTTATTTCCGACACGCGGCAGCGGCCGTTCGTGACCAGCGTGATCCCCGTGGTGGGCGACTTCGCCGCCGCCCAGCAGCCGGTCATCACCGTGCTCTCGGAAGGCACGGCCGTCAACGTGCAGGCCGTGGTGTCGAGCGACCGCCGCTTCGTCCGCCTCACGCTCGTGCCGTTCTTCTCGCAGATCGGAAAAGTCGATACCTTCCAGTTCGAAGGCACGCGATCGACGAAGTCCAAGAGCAGCGACGAGAAGTCGGGGCTCGAAGGAGACGTCGATGGCGACCGCGACAGGCTCAATGCCGGCATCACCGCCCAGCAGCGGAATTCGAATGAACTGGAGGTGAACAGCTCCGGCACCACGATCCAGTTGCCCGAATTCCTCTTCACCACGGTCACGACGACGGTCAGCGTGCCGGATGGCGGCACGGTGCTCCTCGGCGGCATCAAGCGGCTGCGCGAGGGCCGCAACGAGTTCGGCGTGCCGATCCTGAGCAAGGTGCCCTACATCAACCGGCTGTTCCGCAACGTCGGCATCGGCCGATCGACGGAAAGCCTGATGCTGATGGTCACGCCTCGGATCATCATCCAGGAGGAGGAGGAGGAGAAACTCCTCGGTTCAGGCACGCCGTGACCACCGGCTGCCAGACCGCTGCGGATGCGGCTTGAGGCCCACGCGGCGTGTCAGTTGGAGGTGTCGGACTCCGCCTCGGCGTCTTCCTCCGCCTCGTCCTCGCCGAAGGCGTCGCCGTCGGAGAAGTCACCTTCTTCATTCGCCTCGTCGGCGGACGGCTCCATTTCTTCCTCCCCGTCTCCTTCCGCCCCATCTTCCTCGGGGGCATCGTCGCCGAATGGAGACTCGGTATCGGTCGAGGATTCATCCTCTTCCGGCGCTTCCTCCGTGGACGCCTCGGCGGGTTCAGCCGGCACCGGCTCAGGCAAGGCCTCGCCCGGTACGGCAGCCGCTTCCGCCTCGTCATCGGAAAAGAATTCATTGGCTCCTGCCGTCTCCGGCCGCCGCCGCCGCAGCACACTCTCCTGGGCGGCATCGACTTCTGTGTACCGCCGCACATTGGCCTCGCGGATCCGCTGCAACTGCACGACGCGGGCCCGCGCCCGGTGCCGCTCCAGCCGGAGGCGATCCTCGCCCTGGATGCGTTCCAACGACCGCGGCACGTTCCACGAGCCCTCGGGCTTCGCCTCCCGGGTCGCCCCGGAGGCGAAATCAGCCTCGGCCTCGTCGAGGCGGCCGAGTTTCAATGCAGCGAGGCCGCGAAAATAAAACGCCCGCGGATCGCTCGAGCCGCCTTCGATCGCGGCCGTGAGTTCGTCGTAGCTGCGCTGGTAGGCACCTGCGTAGTAGGCATGCACGCCGGAGCCGAAGGCGGCGGCGATCGCCGGATCGTCGGCTGCGACTGCCGAAAGCCCCGTGGCGGCCGCCACCACCGCAGCGACCACACCGACCACCCATCGCTTGCCACCGTGCATCGTCATGTGCCGTCTCCTTGCTGTCCGTGGAAAAAGCCATCCATGGCCTTTTTCCACTTGTTCGACCACAGAAAACGCCCAGGGTTTCCTGGGTCGATGGTCCTCGCATCCTGCTCAGGCAGACTTGTTCCACAGTCTCCCAACGCGCAACCCCCGCTCGATCTGGTGTATCGGCAGAGTATACGGCGGTTCACGGAACTCCCGCGCCAGGCCGCAGAGTCTGCCACGGCTTTCTTCCCCATTTTGCCGATGCACGAGACTCTCTTCCGCAGCCGCTGCCTGGGATGCGGGGCAGGCGCGAATGGCCCGTCCGGCATCGGGGCTGGACGAGCCCGCAAAAAGTGCGACCATCGTTTCTCCCTGCTTTTCTCCATGCCGTGTCGCGGCCCCTTGTCGGACCTCGGCGGCGACACCCCGGAGATCGACCATGAAAATTCTCCGCTTTCTTTCCGACGGTCGCGAGCACTTCGGCCGTCTTCACGACGACGGCCGCACGACACTGCTCGAGGGAGACCTTTTCGGGAGCCTGCGCGACACCGGCACGCCGGCGACGGTCGAGAAACTGCTCGCCCCGCTGGTGCCTCGCGACATTCTTTGTGTCGGCCTGAACTATCGAAAGCACGCCGCGGAGAGCAACGCCCAACCGCCCGCCCACCCCGTGCTCTTCATGAAGAACTCGGGTACGCTGCAAAACCCGGGCGACCCGATCGTGCTGCCGCGGAAGCTGCGGAGCGACGAGGTCGACTACGAGTGCGAGTTGGCCGTCGTGATCGGCAAGCAATGCCACAACGTCGGCCGGTCCGAGGCGCTCGCCCATGTGCTCGGCTACACCTGCGCCAACGACGTCTCGGCTCGCGATTGGCAGCGGAATGGCGGGGGCGGGCAGTGGTGCCGCGGCAAGACGTTCGCCACGTTCTGCCCGCTCGGACCCGTGCTCGTCACGACCGACGAGATACCCGATCCGAATCGGCTCGGGATCCGCACGATCGTCAACGGCCAGACGCTCCAAGACTGGAACACGGACGACATGATCTTCGACGTGCCAACACTGATCGAGTTTCTCTCGGCCAGCATGATTCTCCATCCGGGCACCGTAATCCTCACGGGCACGCCGCATGGCGTGGGCTTCGCCCGCACGCCGCCTGTATTCCTGCATGCCGGCGACAGCGTCTCGATCGATATCGACGGCATCGGCCGGCTCACGAATCCGGTCGTCGAGGAGGCCTGAGTGGCGGGGTGATCGGCTGTCACGGCGTCGCCGCCCGCGCCAGGGCGTGCCGCCGAAAGATGTGTTCTTCGAGAAACACCGCCGGCCGCACCAGCTGCATCATGAGCTTCTGCTCGGGCCAGCCGAAGCAGCGCAAGAGGAGGTCGAATTCGACGGGCGGGCAGGATCCTTTCATGTCTGCGAGGAGCACGCGGCCGTCCTTGTCGAAGAGATTGCCATCGACCTGCCACGACAGCCCCTCCCGCGGGCTGGCCCACACGAACGAACCGTCCGGCTCGGCATACATCCGCGCGAGCCCGGCAAGCCGCGCGAGGGCGTCGTCGAAGCCGACCGCCATGGGCACGGCGAGCTGCTCGTGCGGTACCACGAGCACGGGCCACGTGCCCCAGCTGTCGGCAAATGGCCGCGGCGCCGGCTCCGCATCCGTGCGGGCGTGCAGCGAGATCTCGAATGCATACAGAAGTGGTCCATTCATGGGGCCACGCTCTCGACGACCCACCGGGCATACTCTGCCGACGCCGCGCACGCCGTGCGAAGGATCTCGGGCAGTTCGTAGGGGTGCATGCCGCGAATGGCCGCGACACAGTCGTCGGCCCGTTCCCCCGACGTCTTGCACGTGCAGCGAAACTCGGCCGCCGACTCGATCCGTCCCTGCCAGCGGTAGAGGCTCGTCACCGGGCCGTCCACCTGCACGCAGGCGGCCAGCCGCCGGTCGAGCAGATCGCGGCCACAACGCTCGGCGTCTTCCCGCGAGGGAAATGCCGTGCGGATTTCGATCACGCGGGGCGCGGCATCAAGCGGCATCGACGATTCCCGCGGCATCGGGGAGGGCTCCGATCCGGGCCACCACGGCCGGCGGGGCAGCGGAGCCGCTCCACCATTCTGTGACCGATGCACCGCTGAAGGAATCCTCCGCGGCGACGGCCAACGGCAATGAGCCGGGCTGCAGGGCCGGGCCATCGAGGCCGAGGCCGGCCAGGCTGGCGGGCAGCGGCAACGCCGCGTCCAGCGTGGCCCTTTCCAGCCAGGCCGCCACCGCGGAAACGGCATCGAAAGGCACCGGCACGGCCGGCGGGTCAAACCGAGCGCGAGCCTCCCATCCGCCGACAGCGCGGAGCCAGGCTTCCCGCAATTGACGGTCACCGGTGCGTTCTTCCTCCGCCTGCACGAGGCGAGGCAGGTCGGCGATCTCTGCCAGAGCCAATCGGTGCAGCCACGCCGTGGTCGGGCCGCGCGGGCGTGAAGCGGTGCGGAGCGCCACGGCAAATTCGACGAGCAACTCCACGAGCAGGCTCTCCAGCAACGTGGGTGGCCGGTCCCGGCTCGACGCCGTCCCATCCCGGCCCCGGTCCGTCATCACGCCGATGCGGATGCCGGCCCGCAGCGCAGCGGCCGCGAGCGACGTGCCCTCCAGCGGGCCGTCGCGTTCGCCGATCACGCAGCTGGCTGTCACGGTCGCGGGCATGAACGTGCCAAGCAGGGGCCTGCCGCGGTGGTCGGCCGCGGGAACGGCCAGGCCGGCGCCGAGCATGCGGCGCAGATAACGCCAGGCACGGCCTCCTGATCGCGCCACTCCGTCAGCCACGGTCTCCGCCACTGCGGCCGCGCGGCGCCCCCCGCGCCACGGTCGCAGGCCATCGCTCCAGGCCAGGCTGCACAGCCCATCGACCGTGTCACCCGCGAAGACGAGGTGCGCGGCATCGATCGATCGGTAGGTGCCGTCACGACGAAATCCGGCCCGCCAGGCCACCCGGCGAAGTTCCGTGAAGAAGCTGTCGATGACGCCGGCCCGCGGCCCCGCGTGCACGGTGCCGTCGCCGATCCCCCACTTGGCCGTGATCACGAGCATGCGGCAGCGCCTCCGCTCGGAGATCGGCCTCGTGGCGGCTGGCGAATGAGCCGGGGCGACGCCCCCGCACCGGTCGTGAGAAGCGGCGGCGACTGTGACGGTCAGGCAGGACCGTCCGTTGACTACGGTGCGGCGAACGTGGTCACGCAGTGCGTTTCGAGCGAACCGTCGAGGTCGGCCCCGGTCACGATCGCCGTCGCCTTGCCCGCGCCGCCCGCGGCCAGCCGGTAGGTGACCTCGAAGGTGGCGTGTCCACCCGGCGGAATGCTCGAAACACCGTCGAACGACACCGTGTTCCCGTCGGTCCGCACCCGCGACGGGCTGGGTTCGCCCACCAGCCGCGCCCCGTCCGGGAGTTCGAGGACGACGTCCAGCCTGCCCGTCGGGGCCATGCCGCCGTTGGCCACGGTGCACACGAGCGTCGTCGCACCGCCGATGGAGACGGGATCATCGAGATCTGCGAGCGAGACCCGCACGCCCGCTTCTCGCGGCGACCGCGGCCGCGGCGTTTCCGACCGCACCGGCACGCAGGACTCGTCGGCCACCATCATGCCGCCGGTGGCGCCGCTGAGCACGGCGCGGACGCACGCCCGCGACGGGGGCGAATCGCGGTAGCTCGACGGCGGGGCCTGACCGCGAAGATTCACCTGCCTCCGCACCATCCCCCCCGGCTCGATTGCCGGGAGCACCCACGACACCCTCGCCGCGCCGAGGGTGTAGCCGTCGGATGCCTCGAGCGGCGTGAACGAGTCGTCCCACGAAACCTCGAACGTCGTCTCCGGAGTGGGCGCCGAGCCGGTGTTACGAATCGCGGCGATGAACTCGGCCACACCTCCCGAAACCAGGCCGCTCGGACCGGTGAGGTCGAGTTCCATCGATGGCATCGCGGGCGCTGACGGCACACTGGCCGTCGCGGGAATCGGGGTCGGAACGGGAGCGGCCACCGTGGCCGGCGGCGTCGCCACGGCGGCCGGCGGGCCGGTTACATCCACGCATGCGGTGGCCAGGCCGAGGAGCGTGTGCGCCTGATCGAGGATTTCGACGCGGTGACACTGTCGACCGGGTTCGTCGAGGATGAATTCGAGGGTCAGACGGCGAGACGTGCCGGCGGCGAGATCGACCGTGCCCTTCTGCTCGATCGGGCTTTTCGACACTTCGTGATGGAAGCCGGAATCGAAGTGGTCGATGATCTTCAGTTGCTGGAGCGGGCGGCCGGACCGATTCACCAGCTCCACCTCGAACGTCACCCTCTCACCGATCTTCCCGACCAGCGGCCCGGTGACGAGCACGGCCACCGGGTCTTCACCGCGCGACATGCCGCCGGCGCCACACGCGAGAATGGCCGCCCAGGCGACAGCCAACCGACCGCGCCGCAAAGTCTTCCCAGACCACGCAGACCAACTCAGTCTTTTGCACGCTTTGCCGTTCGGCATGCCTGAAATCTCCGCGGACGCGGGAACCCCGCCAGCCGCGGCAGATCGTACCACGGCCGCCAAAAAAACGTGAACCCGTCCTGGCCCACCCGAGGGCCCGGCCACACCGCTTGGCATTCCCTGCCGAAGCCGCCAAGGCCGGGGCTTTCTTACCCGGTGGGCAGCCGCGAGAAACGTCGCCCAAAGGCCGCTCGCCACCGCGCGTCAATCCGTCATCCGGTGGCGGACGATGTCGCCCTCGACCATGTAGATGACGTCCTCGGCGATGTTCGTCGCCATGTCGGCGATCCGCTCGATGTGCTTGGAAACCGAGTTGATCCGCAGCAGGCTCTCCACCCGTTCAGGGGTCGATTTGATGCCGTCGAGAATCGTCCTCCGCACGCGTTGCCGGGATGCATCGACGGCGTCGTCCTCCTCGCGCACCTGGCGGGCCAGGGACGGATCCCCCTTCACCACCGCGTCGAGGCACTGCTTCACCATCTCCTGGGTCTGCATCGCCATGGTGCGGATCTCCGGAGGCAACGGGCAGGGCTCCCCCTGGGCCAGTTGCGGCACCCGCTTGGCGATGTTCTTCGCCAGGTCGCCCATCCGCTCGAGGTCATTGTTGATCTTCAGCGCGGAGACCACGAACCGCAGGTCGGCAGCCACCGGTTGGTAGAGGGCGAGGATCTTCAGGCACTCCTCCTCCACTTCCACCTCCATCCGGTCGATCTCCTCGTCGTTGGCCATCACCCGCTGGGCCAGGGGGATGTCCTCGTTGATGAGGGCCGTGATCGATTTGGAGATGGCCTCCTCGACCAGCGTGCCCACGCGGAGAATCTTTTCCTTGAGGTGCTCGATCTGGCGTTCAATGTGGCGGGTCATGGCGATTCTCAGCCGAAGCGGCCGGTGACGTAGGCTTCGGTCTCGCGGAGCGTTGGCTTGGTGAAGATGTCGGTGGTGGGGCCGTATTCGATGAGCCGGCCCAGATACATGAAGGCAGTGTAGTCGCTCGTGCGGCTGGCCTGCTGCATGTTGTGGGTGACGATGAGCACCGAATACCGCCCCCGCAGCTCCTGGATCAGGTCCTCCACCTTGCCGGTGGCGATGGGGTCGAGCGCCGAGCAGGGCTCGTCGAGCAGGAGCACCTCCGGCTCCGCCGCGATCGCCCGGGCGATGCACAGCCGCTGCTGCTGGCCGCCGGACAGGCCAAGCGCGCTGTCGTGGAGCCGGTCCTTGACCTCATCCCACAGCGCCGCCCCGCGGAGGGAGAGCTCACACACCTCGTCGAGCAGCCCGCGGTTGCTCTCGCCATCGATCCGCAGGGCGTAGACGACGTTCTCGTAGATGCTCATCGGAAACGGGTTCGGCTTCTGAAACACCATCCCCATCCGTTTCCGCAGCTCGATGACGTCCATCCGGGGATCGTAGATCGAGTCGCCGTTGAGCCGCATGTCGCCGGTGATCCGCGCGGTCTGCACGAGGTCGTTGAGGCGGTTGACGCTGCGCAGCAGCGTCGACTTGCCGCACCCGCTCGGGCCGACGAGCGCCGTCACCTTGTTGTGGGGGATCGGCATGGTGATCGCGTGCAGCGCCTGCTTCGCCCCGTACCACAGGTTGAAGCGGTCGATCTCCAGGACGGGCTTTTCCTCCAGCACGCTGTCGTGCACCACCGAGGGCACGTCGTGGCCCGCGGCGATGGCCACCAGACGGTCTGGTGGCGGATCGGGCGGGCCGGAGGATGGGTCGGGGGAGGAAACGTGCATCGGTGAAGAGGCCGTCGGGAGACCGAGCGAGGCCATGGTGTTGTACCTCAAAACTGCTGGGCGACGTAGCGGCGTTTCAACCGCGAGCGCGCCCAGATGGCGGTGATGTTCAAAAGCGCGATGATCGCGACGAGCAGGAACGTGATGGTGAACACCATCGGCTTGGAGGCTTGGCTGTTCGGGCTCTGGAAGCCGACGTCATAGATCAGGAACGCCAGGTGCATGAACTCGCGCTCCGGATGCACGAAGGGAAACGTGCCGTCGATCGGCAGATCCAGCGCCAGTTTCTTTACGCCGACGAGCATCAGCGGCGCCACCTCCCCCGCGCCGCGGGCCATCGCGAGAATCAGCCCGGTCATGATTCCCGGCAAGGCTCGGGGGAGCACGATGCGCCGGATCGTCTGCCACTTGCCGGCGCCACAGGCATAGGAGCCTTCGCGCATCGAATTGGGCACCGCCGCCAAGGCCTCCTCGGTGGCCACGATCACCACCGGAAGCGTCAGCAGGGCGAGCGTCAGCGAGGCCCAGAGCAGGCCCCCCGTGCCGAAGGTCGGCTGGCCGTCAGCCACGAGCGCGGGACGGAAAAACAGTTCGTCGATCCCGGCCCCGAGGCCGTAGCAGAAGAACCCGAGACCGAACGCGCCATACACGATGCTCGGCACGCCGGCGAGGTTGTTGATGGCGATCCGCACCGCCGAGGTGATCACGCCGCGGGAGGCGTACTCGCGGAGATAGAGGGCCGCAAGGACCCCGAAGGGCGCGACGAGCAGCGCCATGATCAGCGTCATGGCCACCGTGCCCCAGATGGCGGGGAACACGCCACCGGCGCTGTTGGCTTCGCGCGGGTCATCGCCGAGAAACTCGGCCCAACGCGAGGCATAGACGCCGAGTTTGCCCCACGTCGAGAGCCGGTTCGGCTGCCAGATCTGCACGATCGCATCGAGCGGGATCGACTGCTTCTCGCCAGCGGCGGTCTCGAACTCGACGGCCCACCCGGCATTCTGCGCACTGAGTTCAGCCGTCCGCGCATCGAGCCGCTCGGTTTCGCGAGCCACGCGGTCTGCCGTAGCCTTTTCCGCCACCGTGGCCGCGGCGAAGGCGGCGCTCTCGCGGCCCGCGTCGAGATCGGCCTGCACCACGGCGAGCCGCCCCGCCCGGAGCTCGCGCTGCAGCGCGCCCCGGTCCACGCGGTCGATCCGCGAGATGGCCCGGGCCCGCCGGCGCACCGCCGGGTGCTCGGCGAGAAAGGCCTTCCAAGCAGCCTCAGCTCCCTCGGCCACGGTCTCCTCGCCGTGAACGAGCCGGACCGGAAACCCGTTGAACCGCCCTCCCTCGAGCCGCTCCACCACCGTGGCCCATTCGGGCCGCGATGTCGCGGCGATGGCCGACTCGTCGAACCATTCGTAGTGGTTGCCGGTGAGTTCGAAGTTGGCGATCCGCACCAGGCGCCGGGCCGCAGGCTCCGGCTCGCGTTCCGTCACCTCCCCGAGCGCCTGGCGGCCGTCGCGGAGTTCGATAAGCTCGAGCGGCACCGGCCAAAACGTGCTCGCACCGCGCACGACGATGAGCGCGAGCAGCCCCACGATCATGGCGATCGCCATGGCCAGGGCGCCGCCGGTCAGCCAGACCCACGGCTCCCCGTGAGCCGCGAGGCTCGAATAGGCCGACCGCACCCGGCGCGGCCTTGGCAGGTCGGACCGCGGTTCAGAGCTCATGGGCCCTCCTGCGAAACCGCTGGCGGACGATCTCGGCGGCGGTGTTGACCACGAACGTGATCGCAAAAAGCACGAGCGCGGCCAGGAAGAGCACGCGGTAATGGGTGCTTCCCCGCGCGGCCTCGGGCAACTCGGTGGCGATGGCAGCGGAGAGCGTTTGGAACCCGTTGAACAGGCTCCAGTCGATGAGCGGCGTGTTGCCGGCGGCCATGAGCACGATCATCGTCTCACCGACCGCCCGGCCGAGCCCGATCATCACGGCGGAAAAGAGTCCGCTCGCGGCGGCCGGCACGATCACCCGCACGGCCGTCTGCCAAGGCGTGGCCCCGGCGCCCAACGACGCGCTGCGGAGATGGTCGGGCACGCTCGACAGGGCGTCGTCGGCGATCGTGAACACAAGCGGGATGATCGCGAAGCTCATGCCGATGGCCACGACCATCGCATTGCGTTGCACGTATGTGCCGAACAGGCCGCCGCGGGTATCGAGCCGCAGGGCGTCGAGAAGCGTGGCGGCGAACAGGGCGAGCAGGACGGCCAGCGCGATGCCCACGAGAAACGTCGCCAGCGACACGAGCGCCGTCCGCCGCGGCGACCACCCTTCGCTGCGCCTCCGGAGCCACGGCGTGACAAAACGGCCCACGAGGAAGACCGCGGCGATGCCGGCCAGTGGCATCAGGGCCAGCACCCATCCGCCAAACCCGCTGCCACCGCGGCCATCAAGCCAGGCCCGGAGGTCGCCTTGAAACAGCAGCCGTTCCACAGCCGGAGCCAGACTGCGAGCAGCCACGACCCCCGCCGGGAGCGCCACCAAGGCCATCGCCGCAAACCGCCACGCCCCGAGCCGGCTCCGCCAGCCGGAAGGGAGCAATTGCCAAAGATGCGCGCCCGCGACGAGGGCCAGCGGCACCGCGCACACTCCGGTGATCACCTCCATCACGCCGCGCTCGATCACCGGCGCAAGCACGAGGCCCGCGACGAATCCGAGCACGACACTGGGCAGACTGGCCATTAGTTCGATCGTCGGCTTGATGCGGGCCTTCCACCGCGGGGGAAGGAATTGGCTCGAGTAGATGGCGGCGAGGATGGCGATCGGTGTCGCAAAGAGCATTGAATACAAGGTCGCCTTGATCGTGCCGAAGACCAGCGGCACGAGGCCGAACTTCGCCTCAAACGACTCATGCCCAGTCGTCTCCCACGCATGCACGGCGGCCGGATAGTTTTCGTACCACACCTGGCCGAAGAGCGACGCTGCCGAGACCTCGGGGAAGCCGGGGTCGAAATCCCAGGCGGCCAGGGCGGCGGCGTCGGCGGCGATGATCGTGCTCTCTCGGGGCGATATCAGGATGTGGTCGATGGGGCTGGTCAGCGGCCGTCCCGGCGTCGAGAGCACGGTCCGGCCGGTCGTCGTCTGCACCAACCGCACGTCCCCCGCCGTGTCGGCGATCGCCAGCAGCCGCGACCGGGGCGAGGCCGCCAAGGCGGTCACGGCCGCGCCCGTCGCGGGAAACGTCTTCGCCGCGACGAGGCCCAGTTTGTCGGCTGCGGAGGCAGCGACGCCGCGCGTGGCAAACCAAATCCGCACCTCTCCGGCGGTATCGGCAACCGCCAGGGCGTTGCCGCCGAACATCCGCGTTACGGCCGCCACGCCGCAGCCGGGCGGTGTGAGTGGAAGCGATTCCATGAGGGTCGGCGCCTCGACGTCGCGGATCGCATACCGCCGCGCGCCGCCATCGGCATCGATCACGACCCCCTGGTCGCCCCGCTCGGACACGCGCACGAACACCGGCGTCGGCCCGTCCTCCGCGGCCGCGGCGATCGTCGCCCCGGAGGCCGTCGTGACAATCTGGTCAGTGAGCAGATTCCGCCGCGACGACACCGCCTCGACGCGCACGTTGCCGGCCTCGTCGATGGCGGCCACCAGCGGACCCGTGGCGAGCATCGCCATGTCGATGTCCACGATCGGCGCGGTGAGGCTCCGCGACGGCTCGCCAGGAAACTCGGCGATGAAGTCGAGCCTCGCAAAGCGACCCGTTTCGCTCCGCAGGTAGACCACGGAGCCGACGCCCCGCGCCTCGCCCGGCCGCAACGCCGCCACAGCCGGCGGCACGTCGGGCTCCGCCACAAACGACGACTCGAGGCCCAGCCGGCCGGTCTTGATGCTGCCGTCGGCACTCCCGCACGCCGCATGCAGGCCCGCGGGCAGAACCCGGATCGCCGTCACGCCATCGAGGCCGAGGTCAGCCGTCCGCCGCTCGGCGAGCAGCGCACCGTCGCGCAGCGACATGATCCTCACCCCACCCGCGGCGGCGCCGTCGAACAGCCAGCCGACAAGCCCTGATTCGTCGGTGCCGAGGCACGCGGCCGCGGATGCGGCCCGCGGCAGGGGCGTGACGTTCGGCAAGCCGACCCGCGCCGGCGCGAAGAGCGGCACGGCGACGGCAAACAGGAAGATGCCGACGGCCAGCACCGCGACGATCGTGCCGATGCCGCCGCAGGTGATCAGGGCACGGGCGACGGCGTCGCCACCGCGGACCCACGGGTGGGTGGTCCGCCGCCGCGACCGGCCCGTGAATGTCCCCCTGCTCTGCATTGGCGGGTCGCGGCACGCGTCACGTGCCGGTCCATCAGGGGGCGATACCGACGCTCTCGAGGGCCCGCTTGGCCACCGGCGCCGTCACCGGGAGGTAGCCGTCCTTGAGCACGTCCCCCTGCCCGGTGGCGCTCAAGACATATTTGAGAAACTCCCGCCGCAGGGGATCGAGTTGGGAGCCGGGCTTGTGGTTCACGCTGAGGTAGAGGAACCGGGCCAACGGATACTCGCCGCTGTAGGCGAACGTTGGCTCCGGGGGGATCGCCTTGGAGCCGGTCTTGGGAGCCAGGTGCACGGCTCGCACGTCGGCCGTACGGTAGCCGATGCCGCTGTAGCCGATGCCGAACTTGTCGCTGGCCACCGACTGCACCACCGACGAGCTGCCCGGCTGCTCCTTCACGGTCTGCTTGAAGTCACCCTTGAAGAGAGCGTGCTCCTTGAAGTAGCCGTAGGTGCCGCTCGTGGCGTTGCGGCCGTAGAGGCTGATCGGCTTGTCCTTCCATTCGCCCTCCAGGCCGAGGTCGCCCCAGGTGCGGATGTCGGCCGTCGCGCCGCCGTTGCGGTTCTTGGAGAAGATCGCATCGACCTGCTGCAGCGACAGTTCCTTGAGCGGGTTGTCCTTGTGGACGAACACGGCCAGCATGTCGATCGCCGATGGCACGACGGTCGGTGCATAGCCATGCTTCTCCTTGAAGCCGTCGATCTCCGAGGGCTTCCAGTCGCGGCTCATGGGGCCGAAGGTGCTCGTGCCTTCGGTCAGCGCCGGTGGCCCCGAGGCGGACCCCTTGCCCTCGATGCCCTCGCGGATGCTGGGGTAGAACTTTTTGAATCCCTCGGCCCACAAGGCGACGAGATTGTTCATCGTGTCGGAGCCCACGCACTTGAGGGATCCCGACACCTCTCCGCCCGCCTTGGCATAAGGCTTCAGTGCCGGGTCGATCTCCTGGCCGAGGGCCGCGGCCCCCACGAAGCCTGCGGCGATCACCGCCGTCAGGCCGCTCCAAAAAGAGACCGTCCGCCCGCCGTTCGCGCTCCCGTGCATCGTGCTACTCCTGGCCGCTGTCAAAGAATGAATCTCGGAAGCGGTGTACCGACCAAACGTGAGCATTTTGTGAGCATCGCCGTCCGCCGCCAATCCCTCATCATTCTGGGGCGAAACCGCGACGCACGGTGTTTTCCGTGACCGTCCGGGGGACCACGAACTGGAGCAGGTAGTCTGGCCCCCCCGCCTTGCTTCCGATGCCCGACAGCCGATAGCCCCCGAACGGCTGGCGGTGCACGAGCGCCCCGGTGATGCCCCGGTTGAGATACAGGTTGCCCGCCTCGATCGCCTCTCTGGCCCGGGCGAGGTGGGCCGGGCTGCGGGAGAAGACGCCGGCGGTGAGCGCGTAGGCCGTGCCGTTGGCCAGCGTGATGGCCTCTTCGAAATCACGGGCCCGGAACACGGCGAGCACCGGCCCGAAAATCTCCTCCTGGCCGAGCGGCCCCTGCGGATCGACGTCGGCGAACACATGCGGCCCCACGAACCAGCCGCGGTCGCCGAGCGGCCCCACGTCCATCGCCACCACCTCGCGGGCCGTCCCCTTGCCGATGCCGATGAACGACAGCACACGGTCGCGGGCTTCCTCATCGACGAGCGGCCCGACCCGCGAGCCGGGCTCCTCGGCAGGCCCCACGCACAGGCTGCGGACGGCGTGCGCGAGCCGTTCCACGAAGGCGTCGTGAACGCTGTCGAGAACGATCACCCGCGAACAGGCCGAGCACTTCTGCCCCTGGAAACCGAAGCTGCTCGCCACGGTGGCCACGACCGCCTCGTCGAGGTCGGCATCGTCGTCGATGATGATCGCGTTCTTGCCGCCCAGTTCGGCGATCACACGCTTGATGGATTGGCCCGTCGACTCGGCGGCCAGTTGCTGAATGGCGAGGCCCACGGCCCGCGAGCCGGTGAAGGCGACCAGCGCGGTCTGCGGATGCGACACGAGCGTCGGCCCCACCTCCTCGCCGCGGGCCGGCAGGAAGGCCAGCGCTGCCGGCGGCACGCCGGCTTCGAGGAGGATGCCGTGCCACCGCCAGGCGATGAGCGAAGACTGCTCCGCGGGCTTGAGCACGACGGTGTTGCCCGTGACGAGGGCGGCCGACGACATGCCGGCGAGGATGGCCAGCGGAAAATTCCACGGCGCGATGACCACGGCCACGCCGCGCGGAGAAACGGTCGTGGCATTTTCCTCGCCCGGCACATCGACCCGCCGCGGCACCGCCAGATCCTCCGCTTCGCGGGCGTAGTATTCGCAGAAGTCGATGGCTTCGGCGACGTCGGCATCGGCCTCGCGCCACGGCTTGCCGACCTCGAAGACCTCCAGCGCCGCGAGGTCGAACCGCCGCACCCGCATGATGGCTGCCGCCCGGCGGAGGATCTCCGCCCGTCGCCTGAAGCCGAGGCCGCGCCAGGCCGGCAGCGCCCGCGCCGCCACGTCGACCGCCCGCGCGGCGTCGGCCGCGCGGGCCGCACAAACATCGGCGATGAGCCGCCCGTGGTGCGCCGGGTCGCA
>JBIIIP010000065.1:0-16996 GCA_044234625.1 Pirellulales bacterium
GGCCTCCGGCCGGAAGAAACCCGGGCCTCCAGCCCTTGCTCCTCGCCGCACCTACGACTCCCGCCATCCATGGCCCCCGCGGGCTTGCCGGCCTCCGGCCGGAAGAAACCCGGGCCTCCAGCCCTTGCTCCTCGCCGCACCTACGACTCCCGCCATCCATGGCCCCCGCGGGCTTGCCGGCCTCCGGCCGGAAGAAACCCGGGCCTCCAGCCCTTGCTCCTCGCCGCACCTACGACTCCCGCCATCCATGGCCCCCGCGGGCTTGCCGGCCTCCGGCCGGAAGAAACCCGGGCCTCCAGCCCTTGCTCCTCGCCGCACCTACGACTCCCGCCATCCATGGCCCCCGCGGGCTTGCCGGCCTCCGGCCGGAAGAAACCCGGGCCTCCAGCCCTTGGCAGACCGGCGCGACCAAACACAACGTGGCAACGGCGTGGGCACTTCCCTACGTGGTGACAGCGCGACCCTGGCCCCCGTAGCGACAGCGCGCGCCTCTCCCACCGTGGCGACAGACCTCCGGTCTGTCGAATAAAGAAGCGTAGACCTTCGGTCTACGCCGCTAGGTTGGTCACAGACCAGAGGTCTATGCCACGTTTCCAAGGGTCTATGCCACGTTTCCACAATTCCAAGCGAGAGCAGTGCTTGCCGGTGAGGCACGGGGCTGCCCATGCCCTCGAGCGGGCTATGGGAGCAAGCGAAGGCAGGATGCCGAAGCGCAGCGGACATGCAGTGAGCCGAGGCCGGGAGGGCCGAGGCGAACGCCCGAGCGAGGGTGTGGGCAGCCCCGTGCCGGGTTGAGCCAGTCGGCTCTCCACGGCGCCGCGCCTACCGGCCCGACAAGACCGCCGCGATGCCGGCACGCGTCACCGGCTCGATGGCACCGTGCTCCGTGATGATCGCCCGGATCAACGCCGCCGGCGTGACGTCAAACGCCGGATTGAATGCCCCGGCACCCTCCGCCGCAGCCCGCACGCCCAGCGGATGCGTCACCTCCGCCGCCGAACGCTCCTCGATCGGAATGTCGTCGCCACTGTCGATCGCCAGGTCGAACGTGCTCGACGGCGCCGCCACGTAAAACGGGATCCCGTGCGCACGGGCCAAAACCGCCAAACCATACGTGCCGATCTTGTTGGCCGTATCGCCACACGCCGTGATCCGATCCGCCCCCACGATCACCGCCGCCACACGGCCGCTCTTCATCAGGTGCGCGGCCGCCGCATCACACAACACCGTCACCGGAATGCCACGCTGCACGAGCTCCCAGGCCGTCAGCCGGGCGCCCTGAAACAGCGGCCGCGTCTCGTCGGCGAAGACCTCGAAACGCCGGCCCTGCTCCCACGCCGTCGTGATCACCGCCAGCGCGGTGCCGTCGCCACCCGTGGCCAAGGCGCCGGTGTTGCAGTGCGTGAGCACGTTGCCCGTCGGCAGGATCGCCGCTCCATGGCGGCCGATCGCCGCGCACAGCCCCCGATCCTCGTCGTGGATCGCCCGGGCCTCGGCCAGGAACAAGTCGCCCATCGCCTCCGCCGACGCTCCATCGGGCAGGGAGGCGAATTTCCCCAGCGACCGCTCGACCGCCCAGCGCAGGTTGACGGCCGTCGGCCGGGCCGACGCCAGCTCCTCCGCCCGCGCGAGAACGTGGGCCCGCACGGCATCGGGAGGCAGTTCGGCACGCCGCGCCTCGTCGGCCGCGACCACGAGCCCGTAGGCGCCCGTGACGCCGATCGCCGGCGCGCCACGCACCCGAAGCATCTTGATCGCCTCCACCACGGTGCCAACATCGCGGCAGGCGATCCGCTCGACACGCCCCGGAAGGAGCGTCTGGTCGAGCAACTCAAGATGACCGGCGCGGTCGCCGATCCACTGGACGGAAACGGGAATGGTCATGGGCGAAGCGTGGGGACGGCGTGGTCTATCCGGAAAATGTGTGCGCGACCTGCATGCCAAACGCGTCGGCGACCGCCTGATTCGCCAGCCGGCCTTCGAACACGTTCACCGCCGAGCGGATCGCGGCGCTCTCCTGCGCGGCCGCCCCGACACCCCGGGACGCGAGCTGGAGCACATATGGCAGCGTGGCGTTGCACAGGGCATACGTGCTCGTGCGCCCCACTGCCCCGGGCATGTTCGTCACGCAGTAGTGCACCACTTCGTCGACCACGAACGTGGGCTCGGCGTGGGTGGTCGGCCGGCTCGTCGCCACGCAGCCCCCCTGGTCGATGGCCACGTCGATGATCACCGCGCCGGGCTTCATGAGGCGGAGGTCGTCGCGCTCCACGAGATGCGGGGCCCGCGCTCCCGGGATGAGCACGCTGCCGATCACGAGGTCGGCCCACCCGAGCCGTTCGCGGATCGTGTGCCGGTCGGAGTAGAGGCAGTCGATGTTGGGGGGCGTGACGTCGTCGAGATACCGCAGACGCTCGAGATTTGTGTCGAGGAGGGCGATGTTGGCGCCAAAGCCCGCCGCTACCTTCGCGGCATTCGCCCCCACGCTGCCGGCACCGAGCACGAGCACATTGGCGGGCGCCACGCCCGGCACACCCCCGAGGAGGATGCCCCGGCCCATCTGCGGCTTTTCCAGATACTTGGCCCCCTCCTGGATGCTCATCCGCCCCGCCACCTCGCTCATGGGAATGAGCAGCGGCAGCCGGCCGCGGTCGTCGCGAAGCGTCTCATACGCCACCGCCGTGGCACCGGTGGCCAGGAAGCCCTCCGTGAGCGGCCGGCTGGCGGCGAAATGAAAGTAGGTGAACACCGCCTGCCGGGGCCGGATCAGCGACAGCTCCGGCGGCTGCGGCTCCTTCACTTTCACGATGAGTTCGGCTTCGCCGAAGACTTCCGCAGCCGTCTCCACGAGGGTGGCGCCGCAGGCCGCATACGCATCGTCGGGAAGGCCCGAACCGCTGCCCGCAGTGCGCTGCACGAGCACCCGATGGCCGGCTCGGACGAGCTCCTCGACGCCCACCGGCAGCATCGCCACGCGATACTCGTCTCGCTTCGTCTCCCTGGGAACACCGACGAGCATCAGGCCGGCTCCGGCTTGCCCTCCGGCAGCGTGAACGTGGCCGGCATGGGCAGCGGGTAATTGCCGTCCTTGTCGGGCAGCACCGGCGCCGGCGACTGGAAGGTGAGGTTTTCGGGCATCGTGCGGTAGGGCAGCTTGATGGCGTCGTCATACTTCCACACCTTGCCCGAGTAGGTGGCCAGACGGCCGAGAACGGCCGCGAAGCTGGCCGCCGTGGCATAGTAGGCGTCATTCCGCGGCTTGCCGGCGCGGATGGCCTCGTGCAACTCGTCGTGCTCGACCTGGTAGGGATTCGGCGTGGGGCCTTCGTATTTCCACAGCACCTTGCCCGAGTAATCGGTGATCTCGCCGATCTTCACGAAGGCCTTCGTGCCCTGAAACTCCTCATTCACCCGGTTGTCGCCACCGGAAAGCTGCTTGCATTGGCTGGCGATGCGAACGCCTCCCGGATATGCGAAATTCACGGCATGGTGGTCGTAGATCTCGCTCGGCTGGCCGGGCATGCGGCTTTGCCGCCCGCCCACGCCGAAGGCCGACTCCGGCGAAGCGTCGAGCACCCAGTTGGCGACGTCGATGTTGTGCACGTGCTGCTCGCAGATGTGGTCGCCGCTCAGCCAGTTGAAGTGATACCAGTTGTAGACCTGGTATTCGGTCTCGGTCATCTCCGGCTTGCGGGGCCGATACCAGATGCCGCCGCCATTCCAATACACCTGCCCGCCGATGATGTTGCCGGCGAGGCCCTCGCGGATGCGGGCGATCGTCTCGCGGTATTTGCTGTCGTAGCGCCGCTGGAGGCCGACCGCGACCTTGAGCTTCTTTTCGTCCGCCAGCCGCGCGGCCGCGAGGCACAGTTCCGCGCCGAAGCTGTCGACGCAGATCGGCTTCTCCATGAACACGTGCTTGCCGGCCTTGATCGCGGCATCGAAATGGAAAGGCCGGAATCCGGGGGGCGTGGCCAGGATCACCAGATCGCAGTGATCGAGCACCTGCCGGTAGGCGTCGAGACCCTGGAACTGCCGCTCGGCCGGCACGTCGACCTTGCCCTCCATTTTTTCGACCGCCTTCAACGCGGCCTTGATCCGGTCTTCGAAGGCATCCGCGATGGCCGTGACCTTCACGTTGGAGCCGGGCACAGAAAGAGCCTGCTGCAGGGCCCCCGTGCCCCGGCCACCGGCGCCGATCAGCCCCACGCGGATCAGGTCGCTCGTGGGCGTCTGGCCGTGGACGGCCGGCAACGAGGCGAGGGCGCCACCGACGGCGGCGGCGGCTCTGATGGCATCGCGACGCGAGACGGAGCCCGCGATAGACAGGGGGGCAGTGCGCATGGGGAATTCTCCTTGCGGCAGGACGGATGGCGGCCGGGATGACGAAGTGAGAATACCCGCCACGCAGACGGGGGCCAAACGGCAAGCCTTTCTTCAGCCAACGCCCTCGACGGCCCGGAGGCCCTTTGCCCGGCCGTGGCGCCCGGCCTGCGATCCCATCCGCTCACTCGCCGCCCTCGGCCGAGCGGCCACGCACCACGAGCTTGATCGGCACCTCGCGAAACGGTGTTTCCTTCCGCAGCACGCCGAGCAGGTAGCGCTTGTATGGCTCCGACACGCTCTTGGGCGCACTCGTGGCCAGCACGATCGTCGGCGGAGCCGTCTCGGCCTGCGTCGCGAAATAGATCCGCACCGGCCGGCCGCGGGTGTCGGCAGGCGGCTGATTGGCCTCCACGGCCGTGCGGATGATCTGGTTGAGCTTGCCCGTCGTCACCCGCGAATGGCTCTGCCGGTGGAGCCGCTGGGCCACGTCGACCACCGCCTTGACGTTGCGGCCCGATGTCGCGGTCACGAACTTCACCGGCGCCCATGGCATCGTGCGGAACGTGTCGCGGAGATACTCCGTCCATTCCTTCTTCCGCACGTCAGCAGCGTAGAGATCCCACTTGTTGACGACGAACACCACCGGCTTCGACCCCTCCACGATCTCATCAGCCAGTTGCTTGTCGACCTTGCCGATGGGCTCGGAGGCATCGAAGAAAAGCAGCACGACATCGGCCCGGCGGATGCTTCGCTGGGCGCGGTGGGTGGAATAAAAGTCGATGTCGGTGGTGCGGCTCTTCGTGCGCCTTAGGCCCGGTGTGTCGATGGCCAGGAAGGAATGGCTATCGACCTCGAAACGCACGTCGATGCTGTCGCGGGTGGTGCCGGCCACCGGGCTCGTGATCACCCGCTCCTCGTGGGCCAAGGCGTTGACGAACGTGCTCTTGCCGACGTTGCGACGGCCCACGATCGCCAGCTTCATCTCCGGCAGCGCCGCCGCCTCGGCCTCCTCGGGCCACGCTTCGGGAAGATGCGCGACGATCGCCTCGACGAGGTCGTCGCGGTTGCGGTTCTGGCGCACGCTGACGACGAGCGGCTCACCGAACCCCAGCGCGTCGAACTCGTGGGCGTGGATGTCGAATTTGGGATCGTCAGCCTTGTTGACCACGAGCAGCACCGGCACCCCCGCCTTGCGGATCCGCGAGGCCACCTCCTGATCGGCGGGCAAGAGGCCGCTGCGCACCTCGACCATGAAGAGGATCACCGCGGCCTCGGCAAGCCCCGATTCGATCTGCCGGTCGATCTGTGCCGTCAGGCCGTCGGGATCGTCGAAGCCCATGCCGCCGGTGTCGACCAGATCGACCACGCGGTCGTCGAGTTCCACCCGTTGCACGAGCCGATCGCGGGTGACGCCTGCCGTCGGATCCTCGATGGCGATCCGCTTCTCCACGAGCCAGTTGAACAGGCTCGACTTGCCGACATTCGGACGGCCGACGATGACGACCTTGGGGACGATGTGCTGCACGGGGTTCACTGCGGGGCTGCCGCCGGCGACTTCGCGCCGATCAGCGAGTCCAGCAACTCTACCATCCGCGCCCCCTGCATCGGGGTCTCCGTCGTCCGACGGCGTTCGTCGACACGGGCCCCGGCGAGCAGATGCTTCTGCCGGCCGTTGACGACGAGCACCGCCGGCACCTGCCTGAAAAAAGGATCGCTGGAGAGCGTATTGAACGCCTCCAGGGCGGCCTCCCCCAGCGACTGGGTGCACATCACGAGGCAGTCGGCCGGCAGGGGGGTCGTGGAAAAACGCGCCAGGGCCCGCTGCGGATTCTCCGTGATCAAGACCCGGTAGCCGAGCTTGCTGAAGAACTCCCGCATCGACTCCTGCGCCTCCTCGGTGGTCTCCACCACCATCACGCTGCGGCGTCGGGCCGGCGCGGAAGCAACCGGCGCGGCGGCCGTGGCCGCCGGAGAGGCCGATGCCGAGGGCGGCACGGTGCCGGTGCCGTATTTCGCCAGCAGCGGCTCCAGCGCCCGCTGCACGTCGGCGGCCGTCTGCCACCGCTCCATGGGGTCGAGGTGCATCATCCGCGACACCACGTCGACGACGTCGCGCGGCACCTGAGGGGCGCGGGCAAGCAATGGCTGCAACCCCGTGAACCGTCGCGGGTCGGAACGCACGGAGCGATCGCGCGATTCCTGCAGGGCGGGCATGCCGGAGAGGACGAGGTAGGCGAGCGTGCCGAGGAAGAAGATGTCGCTCCGCAGGGCATCATCGCGGATGCCGGCGATCTTCTCGAGCGCCGCGTAGTCGACCGTCTGCGGATGGGCGACGCGGCCCAGCGCCCGATGGCTCGAGCCATCGACGTTGGCGAGGCCGAAATCGACGAGCTTCGCCTGCCCCGCCACCGACACGAGCACGTTGCTCCCCTTCAAGTCGCGGTGGGTCACCCCCCGCCGGTGCGCGTATTCGAGGCCGGCCGCCATCTGCGCGACGAGGTCGAGGGCCTTCGGCACGTCGACGGCACCGCGGATCCGCACGAGCTCGCGGATCGTCTGCCCCTCCACGAACTCCATCGTGATGTAGGCCACGCCGTGGTCCTGGCCGACGTCTTCGATCGCCACGATGTTGGGATGCCGCAGCAGCCGCCCCATCTCTCCTTCGTGGCGAAATGCCTTCTGCCTTTCCGCATCGCCGGCGAACCGGCTGCGCAGCACCTTGACCGCCATGATGCTGCCGGTGTCGGCGTGGATGGCCCGATACACCCGGGCAAAGGACCCGGAGCCGATCTGATAGAGCACCTTCACGCGGCCGTAGAAATATCCGGTGCGCTCCCCTTTCAGCAGCCGCTCGAGCTGGAAACCGGTGAGCAACTCGCGGCGGACGAGCATGGTGCCCAGTTTCTCCGCGGCGACGTCATGCCCACCGACCTCCGACCAGATGCCCTGCAACGCCGCTGCGTTCACCAGGTCGAGTTCCTGGGCAAAGTTCGCGAGCTCCTCGGCAGTGGTCGGCTTCATGGTGCGCCCGCGGTCCGGATGACGCCTCTACTTTCCGTCGCTGCCCAGCCGACTGCAAGGCGGGGATCCAGGCAAGCGGCGGGTGCCGGGGCGAGCCCGGCGAAAAACGGCGACAGGGTGATCTGGAGCCGGGACCGCGCTGGTTGGTACAAGCCCGCCTCGTTTCCGCCCCGGGCGACCATGCCATGGCCTTCCTGCGGTTCATCGCGACCGTTCTCCGCGACCCGGTCGCCCTGCTGTGGGCGTGCGCGCTGGGCATGGCCACCGTGGCACCCGCGGCCGACATCGAAGACGGCTGCGAGAGCCCCGACGTTTCCTGGGAGATCGCCGAGGCCGACACCACCCCGCGCGTCAAAACCCACGTCCGCACGCCGGAGGCGCCCCATCGCGGCGCGACCTGCGAGCGGTTCGCCATCGACGCCTCGGCCGGCACGATCCTGAGGGTGCAGCGCCCCATCGGCACCGTCGGCGCCATCGACGAACTCGCGGCCGCGGTGTGGGTGCGGGCCAACCGGCCCGACATCCGCATCGGCCTGCGGGTGCGGCTGCCGCAGTTCGTCGATGGGCGCGGCAATCCCCTGGAGGTGATCGTGCCGGGCACGACGTCAGACGACATCGACCGCTGGCAGAGGCTCGAGGTGGGAGGTGTGCCCGCGGCCCTCCGCCGCCGGCTCCCCGCGCTCCACGCCCAGCACGGACCGAACGGCTCCCTCACCGGAGCCTCCGTCACGCACGTGGTGCTCGACCTGTATTCCGCACCGGGACACTATGACGTGGCGATCGACGACCTCGCCGTGGAGGCCGCCATCCCGACCACCGCCGTCGCGGCGTCGCGGCCCGACGCCGCCGTGCGGCCCGCCTCGATGGCGGCGCCCGCGCCACCGACCGCCACGGCCGCACCGCCGGGAGCCGATGCCCCAACCCCGTCCGCACCGCCCCCCAGCGGCCTCGCCCGCGGCGTGCTCGAAGTGGGCGGGCTGCCCTTCTTCCCACGGGCGCTCGAATACAACGGCGAACCCCTGGAACGGATCGCGGCCCTCGGCTTCAACAGCGTGTGGCTGCGGCAGCCCGCCGGCGGTGACCTGCTCGAAGAGGCGCAGCGCACCAATCTCTGGATCATCTGCCCACCGCCGGCCCTGCCAGACGTCGATATCCGCGATCCCGAATCCCTGCCCGTCTTCTCCACCAACTGGGACCGCGTGCTCATGTGGGACATGGGCCACGGTCTTGCGGAAGCCGACGTCGAATCGCTCGCCGAACGGGCCCGCCGCGTGCGGTCCTGCGACCAGCGCGGTGGCCGGCCACTGATCGCGGCAGCCGATTCGGGGCTGCGATCGATCTCGCGGCACGTCGACATGCTCGTGGCCCGGCGGACCGTCCTCGGCACGAGCCTCGAACTGCCCGACTACCTCACCTGGCTCCGCGAACGGCCGCGGCTGATGCGACCCGGCACACCGCTCCTCGCCACGCTCTCCACGGAGATCGATCCGCGAACGGCGCGGCAGGCCGCGGCGCTGGCCGGCGTGGGGGCCACGGGCCTGGCCGTCGATCCGGAAAGCCTCGCCCTGGCCGCGACCGCCGCGATCGCCGCCGGCAGCCGCGGCATTCTCTTTACATCATCGCGCCCAATCGACGGCGACGACGCCGAGTCGCGGGCCCGGGCCATCGGCGTGCAGGCGATGAACGTGCGGCTCGAAATTCTCGAGCCTTGGGCGGCCGCGGGACGGTTTGCCTCCGTCGGCCAGGCGAGCGACCCCGAAGCGCAAAGCGTGGTGCTGGAGGCGGCGCGGGCCCGCATGGTGCTCGCCTGGCGGAGCGTACAGGGCGCGCAGATCGTCGCCCGCCCCTACCATGGCGACATCCCTCAAGACGCCGACCCCGTGACGCTGCTCGTGCCCGGCATTCCGGAGGCACATCAGACGTGGGAAGTCACCCCCGGCGGACTGAGGCCGCTCAAGTCGCGGCGCGTGACCGGCGGCGTTTCGGTGGTGCTCGAGTCGTTTCGTTCGCATGCGCTCGTGCTCGTCAGCGGCGATCCAGCCGTGACGGCGCACGTGCAGGAACGGCTGCGCGAATTGGCTCCCGTGACGATCGCCTCGACCCGGGCCCACGCCGCCCTCGTGCTCGCCCGCGGGGCCCATCTGCTGGGCCGGCTGCCCCCGGCATCGCTCGGCAACCTGCCCGCGGCGGCGATGCTTGCGGCGGCCCAGCGCGATGCCGCCGACGGCGAGGCACTTCTCGCCAGCGATTTCGCCACCGCCCTCGACAAACTGCAGCGTGCCATCGCCATCGGCTGCCAGATCGAGCGCCTGGCCTGGGAGCGCGGCGTCCTCGCCACCGGCTCGATGGTGGCCAGCCCCCTCTCCACATCCGACGCCACGCTCGCCGAACACTGGCAGTTCATCGAGGCCTTGGGGGCGACGGCGCCCGGCCCCGACCTCGTGCCCGGTGGCCAGATGGAACGGCTCGAGGATCTCGCCGGCACGGGCTGGCGAAACTTCGCGGTCGGCGATCCGGCCATCGGCACCGCCGTGGAAGTCTCACGGGAGAAGCCGCATGCCGGCAGTGCCTGCCTGGCGATCCGCGCGTTCGCCACAAACCCGGCTGAGCCGCCGGTGGTGGTGGAGACGCCGCCGGTGTGGATCACCACGCCGCCGATCACTGCGCCGCCGGGGAAACTCGTGGAGATCGAGGCCCACGTGGCGGTGGCCGAACCGATCAAGGGAAGCGTCGACGGGCTGCTCGTCTTCGACTCGATCGGTGGGCCGGCCCTCGCCGAGCGGGTGGGAAAGACGAAGTCGTGGCAACGGCTCGTGCTCTACCGGATGGTGCCGGCCGACACCACCGAACCACTCGTGGTGACCTTCGCCCTCTCCGGGCTCGGCGAGGCGCGGATCGACGATGTGCGGCTGCGGGTGATCGACCGCGCGGCGGCCGGCACTCCGGCCGCGATGGTGTCGACCGCGCCGGGGAGCGGCGCGGCTGGGGGCTTCCCCAAGCCGTCCGACCTGCTCTCGCCCCAGACGATGCCGCAACTCCCGCTGCCGCAGCCGGCCACGGCGGCGCCGGCAGCCGGGCAGGCCGCGGCCCCCGAGCCGGCCAGCCCGCAGTGGCCGGGGATGAACCTCGCATGGCCGAAGCTTCTGCCATTCACTTCGCCGAACGCGCCGCCCGACGGCCCCGGCGGGGGAAAGGTGGATCCGTTCAAACGCGCCCGTGCGGCACAGTGAGCGGTTGCGCCGCGGGTCCGCGGGCGAGACGTGCCTTCGCGTCGAGCGCGGCGAGTTCCCTGCTGCACACCTCGAGCAGGGCGGCGTCGTCGAGCGCCGCCACTTCCGCCGCCGGTATCACCCGGCCGAACTCCAGCCTGATCCGCCCCGGCCGCGGCAAGAGCCGCGTGCGCGGCCAGCATTCGTAGGCGCCCACGATCGCCACCGGAGCGATCGGCACGCCCGCCTTCCTGGCGATCAGCGTGAATCCTCCCTTCATCTCCCCGAGCCGACCGTCCCAGGTCCGCGAGCCCTCGGGAAAGATGATCACCGCCGCCCCCTGCTTCAGCCGATCGATGACCGTCTTCATGGCCTTCACGGTCGATGCTTCGCGGTTGATGGGAATCGCATCCAGCGCGGTGATCACGTAGCCGAACGGCTTGAATGAATAGAGCGAACTGCGGGCCAAGCTCGACAACCGCCGGTCGGTGGCCAGCCCCAGCAGGAGCGGATCGAGGTGGCTCTGATGGCTGGAGAGCACGATCAGGCCATCGCGTGGCGGCAGCGGCTCGACGAACCGGGAACGGAAGCCGAACACCGAAACCCCCAGCGTGCGGCAAAGAATCCACAGCGCCGAATACAGCCAGCGACCGAACAGGCTGTGGCCGCCCTTCTTCGCGCCAAACGATTCGACGTCGCTCATCATGGGCCGCTCCGTCGGCTCCGGCAGGCTTCGACCATGGCCACGAGCCGGTCGACCACCTCTTCCGGTGAGAGGCCATCGGTCTCCACCACCACTGCGTCGGCCGCCGGCTTCATCGCCCCCACCGGCCGTGTGCGATCGGCCTCGTCGCGGCACGACTGCGATTCGAGGATCGAGTCGAGCGAGGCTGCACCGCCGCGGCTCAACTCCTCGCGGTGCCGCCGCCGAGCCCGCTCCTCGGGCGACGCCGTGAGAAAAATCTTCAGCGCCGCCTGCGGAAAGACGACCGATCCCTGGTCGCGGCCCTCGGTGACCACGTCAAGCCCCTCGGCCATCCGCTGCTGCACCCGCTTCATGGCCTCCCGCACCGGCGGCGCGTCGGCCACCGGCCGCGTGGCCTGCGTGATCCGCTCGGAACGGATCTCCGACGACACGTCACCCCCGTCCACGAGCACACGACCGTCGCGGAATTCGATCACCACTGCTTCTGTGAGCTCGGCGATCCGCTCCTCGCTCTCCAGCGGGATGCCGCGGTCGAGGGCCGTGAGCGCGACGGCACGGTACATGGCGCCCGTGTCGATGTAGCACCAGCCCAGCCGGGCCGCGAGCGCCCGGGCCGTCGAGCTTTTCCCTGCACCAGCGGGGCCATCGAGCGTCACGATCATGGGGTTGAGCGTATCCGCTGCCCGATGGTGCGGTCTACGGGATCGGCCCCCGCGCGCAGGAGATCGATGGCGACGGCAGCGGCGGCCTCGGCACCGACACCGATCACGATCCGTGAACCGGCACTCGGGCGGTCGTCGGCGGGGAGGATCGTGTCGAGCATGTGCTCGCTGGTGCGCACATGCCACGGCAAGCCGAGCGTGAAAATCGTGGTCGGAGGCTGCTCGTGACGCCCAGCGGTGCGGATCTGGATGAAGTGCGGCGCGGTGAACATCCAGCGCTCCGTGACGATCGGTTCCAGGTGGAGGCTGCGATGGATGTCGGGCATCTCGTTTTCATGCCATGCGATCCGGCAGGCGACGTAGGATTCGAGTGCCGTCGGTGCCAATGGCTCCGTTGTCTGCACGCGCATCTCGACGACCACCAGCGGCCGCGCCGGCAGCAGCCGCACGACCTGTTCGAACGTCGCCACGGCCGCGCCGCCGGCGTCAACCAGCCGGCCGTGGCTCTCGATCGCGTCACCGACACGATCGATCGCGTCGGCCACCATCGCCGCATAGTCGGCCCGCTCCTCCACGCTTTGCCCCGGCTGGCCGGCCGGGGCCGCCGGCCGCGTGGACCGCACCGCGAGCCGCTGCGAGATGCGGTTGCCGCGGTCGCCGGGCCCGTGAACGGCGAGAATGCCGCCGGTCGCCTCCTGCACCTTCACCCGCACAAGGCCATTGTCGAGCACGAACCGAAGGTCATCGCCGCCAAACAAGCGGCGCACGAAGCCCGCGCGCCTTACCGGCGGCGGCGCAGCCGTCGCCGGCCCCGCCGTGGCACCCGGCGACGATGGCGGCAGGGCGGCAGCCGCCCGCCGCATGAACTCCTGCTCCTCGGCCACCTGCCCGCGGATGCCGCTCGTGGACCGCGGCAGCGACACCGGATACGCATCGGCCTTGAAATTCACCACCACCCCCGCCTCGGCCGTGCGGTCGAGCACCTCCTCGGGCGTGGCGAACCCGCCCAGCAGCCTGCACCACGCGCCGATGCGGCGCAGGTCGCCGAACCACGGCGCGGCCGTGCCGGGGAAATGGGCGAACATCATGATCGCCGCGTGGTCGTGATCCATGGCGTCGCCAATCCGATCGGCAAGTTGGAGGATCGTGCGCGACACACGGGCATCCAATGGCGCGCGGGCGAGGCCGTCGATCGATCCGCCGTCCATGCCCTGCCACACGATCCGGCTGGCGCCCGGATCGGGGAGAGACGTGCCGTCGAAGAGCGTCCAGATCGCGCCGCGGTAGCCGCGGTCGGCAAGGAGCCGCGGCAGGATCGGCGACCAGCCCCCGGTGAATTGCCCGAAGATGCGCGGCGCCGCCCCCAGGTGTTCGGTCCACGCCCGCATGCCGCGCGAGAACGACTCCTCGATTTCCGGCGTGACGCACAGGTCGAGCGGCCGGGCGTCATGGCGGCCGCCGACGCCGGCCAGCAGGCCCGCTTCACGGCGGTCGCGCATCCTGGCCAGGGCCGCGGGGTTGCGCCACGCTAGCGCGTCGATCACTTCACCGGTCGCGACCACGGCCAGCGGCACCGGCGACTCGAGTTCCGCGTCGAGGGATGCTCCGAGCGTCGAATCCGCGAGGAGCAGCAGATCGACCAGCCAGAAGTCGACCGGATAATAGTGAGACCGCGCGGCCTCGAGCGCCCCGAAGCACTCCCCGAGCCGCTCCCGGGCCAGGGCTTCGTCGCCGGCCACGGCGGCCCGCGCCGCGGCCACCACCCCGGCGGCGAAACCCGACGACTCGACATCCGAGTGCGACCGCATCCGCCGCGCGAGGAGCTCGCCGATCAGCCACGCCAGGCCGAGCGCGTGAAAATCGGGAGCCAGGGAGGGCCCTGCCGGCGCCGCGCCGACCGCGGTGACCGCGGCAGCGATGATGTCGTGCCTCCCCGCGAGGCCCCGCACCCATGCGGAGCCTTCGCTCGCGAGGCCGGCGATCTGCGCCGCGAATCGCTCGTCGGCGAACGATGGCACGATGCCCAGGCAGGACTGCGGCACCGGTGGCGGCAGATCGACGCTGGCCCACGCGGGCATCCGCCCCACGGCGGCGATGAGCCGCGGGTCCCACGCCGCCGTCCACGCCGCCAGCAGCGCGTCGGCCTCGGCCTCGTCCAGCCAGGTGGGAAAATCGTCGAGCGTATGGCAGGGCAGGAAGACGGTGATGTGTTCGGGGATCATGAGGATGGAGTGTACCTCGCACGTGCTCGGTCCAGCGGGCATGCGAGGCTGGTTTGACACCCCCTAAAACACGTTCGTACAGTGTGGAATGAGGGCTTTCCCGGCAGGAAGGTGGCGTTCCCTCGGCACGGTCGATCTTCTGGAACACAGTTCATGGCGCGCAGTCCCTACGCATGGGGCATCGACATCGGCAAGTGCGCCTTGAAGGCTCTCCGCTGCCGGATTTCGAGCGAGCCGCGGGTGCTCACCGCCGAGGCGGTGGACTACGTCGAATATCCCATGCTGCTCTCGCAGCCGGAGGCCGACGCCGCGGAGCTCGTCCGCGACGCCCTGGCCCAATTCGTGAGCCGGAATACGCTCAAGGGCGACAAAATCGCCGTCTCCGTCGCGGGTCAACTCGCCCTCACGAAGTTCATCAAGCTGCCGCCGATCGAGGCCAAAAAGATTCCCGATATCGTCAAGTACGAGGCCCGGCAGCAGATTCCCTTCCCCCTCGACCAGGTCGTATGGGACTGGCAACGACTCGCCGGCGGCATCGAGGAAGGCGGGTTCGTGGTCGACGCGGAGGTGGCGCTCTTCGCCATGAAGAGCGAGCAGATCGCCCGCTCGCTGGAGCCATTCACCAAGGCGGGCATCGACGTCGACATCGTCCAGTTGGCGCCGGTGGCCCTCGCCAACATGGTGATGTTCGACCAGCTGCCCGACCCGGCGACGATCGATCCCGAGAAGCCGCCGCCGTCGACGGTGCTCGTGTCGATGGGCGTGGACTCGACCGATCTCGTGGTCACCAACGGCCTGCGGCTCTGGCAACGCAGCATGGCGATCGGCGGCAGCTCGTTCACCAAGGCGCTGGTGAGGGAGATGAAGCTCACCTTCGCCAAGGCCGAGCACACGAAGCGCAATGCCGTGCGGGCCGAGGATCCGCGGGCCGTCTTCTCGACGATGCGGCCGGTGTTCAACGAGTTCACGTCGGAACTGCAACGCTCACTGAACTATTTCACGGGCAGCGACCGCACCGCCACCATCGGCAAGGTGCTGCTCCTGGGCAACGCCGCGAAGCTCCGTGGCCTGAGCGATTACGTGGGCAAGCAGTTGCAACTCGACGTGCAGCGGCTGGACAGCTTCCGCGGGCTCACCGGCCCGGCCGCGCAGGCTTCCGCGTTCCGGGAAAATCGCCTCGCCTTCGCCACCTCATACGGCCTGGCGCTGCAGGCGGCCGGCAGCGGCGTCATCCGCACCAATCTCCTCCCGCGCCGGATCATCGTCGATCGGCTGATCGAGGCGAAGAAGCCGTGGGCCGCCGCGGCAATGGCGGGGCTGCTCGTGGCGACACTGGTGAGCTTCCTCGGCACCTATCTGGCATGGACGAGCTACGCGCCGGCGAGTTATGCCGCGGCCTTCTCCCAGGCCGACCAGGCGCAGCAGCGGTCGCAGCAGGCCATTTCGGCGCTGGAGGAGGTGAAGCAGCAGCAGCTGGCGGCGGCCGAGCAGCAGAAGTTTCTGGTGCTCGTCAACAGCCGCCGCTTCCAGGTGCTCGACATGCTGCGGGCGATCGAAACGCTGCTGCCACGGGACGAACCCGGGAAGCCGGTCGTTGACCGCCGTGAAATCCACGTCGATCGGCTTGAATGCCAGTATTTCCCCGACCTGGCCGGGTGGTTCGCCGCAGTGAAGCCGAGCTGGGACGAGACGCATCCTCCTGAGGAGCCGGCCGAAGTGGAAGAGGGTGAGGCCGCACTGCCGCCCGACGGGGCACCGCCGGCCGAGCCCCCGCCCCTGCCGGAGGGCGAACAGCCAGCTGGCGAACAACCGGCGGCGACCGGTCCCGTGGGGCCGACCGGCCCCGGCTGGGTGATCGAATTGACGGGCCATCACTTCCACAACGAGTCGCACCACGCGCCGGACGACAAACTGCAGTTCGTGCGGTCAACGCTGATCAAGAACCTGCTCGGCAAGGGAGACGAGGTGCTCGTGTCCGGCGGCCCCATGGCCGGGCAGACCGTGCCCGTGAAGGACCTGGGCATTGGCTGGCCCGTGATCGTGAAGGCGTCGCCCGTTCCCAAGCGCGAAAGCATTCCATCGGGCAAGCCCGCGACGGCCGGCCAGCCGGAGCCGACGATTGCCGTGCGGCGATTCGATTTCGTGCTCCAGTTCACGTGGCAGCCGGTCTCGCCGGGTGCGCCGCAGCCGCCGGCACCGGTAGCGGCACCGGGAGGGGGCGAGTAATCGCCCACGCCACCCATGGTGCAAATCCCTGATTCGGTCCGCCCGGCGCTGGCGATTTTCGCGAAGTATCACTTCTGGATGCTGGCCGCCATCGTGCCCGTGGCCCTCGTGCCGGTCCTGTTCATGGCCAACGGCAAGCTGCGGGCCGAGATCCAGTCGCACCGCGGCCGGATCGACGGCAAGTTCAGCGGCCTGCGGAACGTCGATGGGCAGAACCCTCACCCCAACGAGGCCTGGTCGACGAAGATCGTGGCCAACACGAAGAGCACGAAACGCGAGACACTCGCCGCGTGGTCGGCCCTCTGGCAAAGCCAGCAGCAACTGCGGCAGTGGCCCGCGGCCCTCGGCGACGAATTCGTGAGGAAGGCGGCAGCGCTCAAGCCCGACGGCACACTGCCGCGGAAAATGCTCGAGCGGTATCAGGAGATCGTCCGCCAACTGGTTCGCGACTTGCCGAAGCGGATGAACGCCGACGATCACATGCGCGACGAGTCGGCCGAAGACGCCGCCACCGCGCCTGGCGGGCAACCCCCCGGCCCCCGCCCCCAGCGCGGACTCGTCGATTGGAGCGCCGATGATCAACGCGCGGTCTACGAGGCTTTCAATTGGCTGCAGACTCCGTCG
>JBIIIP010000144.1:0-5074 GCA_044234625.1 Pirellulales bacterium
GCGCGTGGAAAGCGTGATCATCCCGCGCTGTTCTTCCAGCGCTCCGTCCTCGAACTCCTCGAGAAGCACCTTCACCAGGTCGCCGATCTGGGGCTCGGGCTCGCCCTCCTCCCACTCGCTCCGCGGGATCTGCCCTTCGCTCTTGTAGCCCACGTCGACGAGCACGAATTCGTCGTCGACCCGCAAGACCTTCCCCTCGAGCACCGAATTGACTGCCAGGGTGGCGGAACTGACCGAGTATTCCTCGCTTTCAGCGCCCGCGAGCGCCAGTGCCAGTTCCTTGTCGATTTCTTCTCCGGTTTCGAGCTCGCGAATGAGGTTGCGGTTGACCATGCGGGTGGGGTTTCGGTGGGCGAAAAGGGGTAAGGGAAGGGGACTCTCGGGCCACGTTCGATCGAGCCACGGAGTGTAGCAGCCTCCAGTGGGCCGAACAATCGAGTGTTTTTTCCTCCGTGCCCCATGTTTCCCAGTCGGCAGCAGGCCCGCCCCCTGGGTGCGGGCCTGCTGGTCGTGCCGATAACCTCATCACGATGAGGCCGTCGCTTCGAATCCTGGTCGGTGCCGTCGCGGCCGTGCTCGCGGTCGCAACGCTCCCGGCCGGTGCGCAGTTTGTCGAGGGGGAGAAAACGTCCGCCGGGCCCGCACTGGGAGACGCGCGGACGCTCCGCTTCCGGGTGGGCATGAAGGTGCTCGCCGACGGTGGCGGCCTGCAAAACATCTATGCCACGATGCCCGTGCCCGCCGATTGGCCCGAGCAGAAGGTGCAGATCGTCAGCGAGGATGTCTCCCCAGACGTGCGGAGCCTCCGGTATCGCATGCTTCCCGGCGGCGTGAAGCAGATGGTGGTGGAGATCCCCGACCTGCCGCAGGGCACGGTGGCCCATGCCATCGTCACGTTCTCGCTCGAGCGGTCGGCGATTCTCCCTCCCGACGACGCCTCGTCGCTGGCCGTTCCGGGGAAGCCGGACAGGGCCATGAAGGCGTTTCTCGGCGCGAGCCCCTACATCGAAACACGCCATCCGAAGATCACGAAACTGGCGAAGGCCACCGGCGACGGGCTCGAGGGGTGGGCCAAGGTGGAGAAAATCTACGACACCGTTCGCGAAAAGGTGGAATACCGCAACGGCGACCTCAAGGGCGCGGCGCGGGCGCTGGCCGACGGGTGGGGAGATTGCGAGGAGCTCACTTGCCTGTTCATCGCCATGTGCCGCGCGGAAGACATTCCCGCCCGCACCGTCTGGGTGGAGGGCCACTGCTACCCAGAGTTCTATCTCGTCGATGGCCAGGGGAAGGGCCACTGGTTTCCCTGCCAGGCGGCCGGTGCACGGGCCTTCGGGGCCATGCCCGACCAGCTGCCGATCCTGCAGAAGGGCGATTCCTTCCGCGACCCGGACCGGCCTGGCAAGGCGCTCCGCTACGTGTCGGAATTCATCCGCGGCGCAGCGGCCGGCGGCGATGGGGCGCCCCGCGTGGAATGGATCCGCGAGCCGGCATGAGCCGGGGCCACCGCGGCGGCAGCGAACCAGCCTGGCTTTTCAGCCCGGCAGCCGGCCGGCCGGTTCCTCCGCGCCGACGCCCAACGGCTCGCCGAACGTGGAGCTTTCCTTGGCCACGGGGAGGAACCACCGCGGCACCATGGGCAGGCCCGCCGCCTTCCAGATTGCCTCCAAGCGATCCCCGGCGAGCTTCACGAGTTTTTCACGCCCCCGACCCACGATGGAGGCCCGGTCGGCCCATGGCGTCACCGGCCCGTCGAAGCCCGCCGCTTGGGCGTGCGACAGCACGGCCGTGGTGTTGATCACGCCGGTGTCGCCCGGCATCAGGCGCTGCGCGGGCGTGAGTTCCCGGCCGTCGATCTCCCGCGGTGCGTCCGAGAGCCGCACCTCGACGATGCGGCCCTGCGGCACCTTCGCGATCAATTCGAGCGGCTCGCCCGTCACGTGAAACGCCCATGCATCCACCACGGCGCCGACCTGCTCGTGCGACACGGCCAGGAGGCCGAGCAGTTCCTCGAACGTGGAGATGAACTGGTGCGTGCGGCTGGCGCGGCTCTCCGTCTCCGGGGCGATCGCCAGGCCGAGCTGGATGCCACGCTTCGCCAATTCGTCGCCAATGGTGTCGAGACGCGTGCGATGAAGTTCGAAGAAGTCCTTGAAGCCATGCTCATCGGACCCCGGCTCGATGGTGGCGACCGCCCGGAAGGCCTCGGTGGCCCGGGCGGCATCGAGACGGGCCGGCAGCAGCTTCATGTCGGCCTTGAACGTCGACTCGTCGGCGCTGAGGGCCACCGGGAGGTGGAAGACGCCGCTCTTCAGCCGGGCGCTCACCATCAGCCGTCTGGCGTGCGTCACGCCGAACGCATCGGCCTGCTGCTGGAAGTCAACGATATCGATGTCCATCGCGTCGAACCCGAAGGAAAGGGCCAACTCGATGAGTTCACTCGACCGCCCGGAAAGCGGCAGGCCTATGGTGCTGAGGTTACGAAACATGCGACGCGGCTCTCCTCCGATGGATTGAAAACGGTTCAACAGTATGTCGGAGTGGGACCGCAGTTTGAAGGGGGCGGCCGCACTCCCTCGGGAAAGTGCCTGCCGCCAATCGGGGAGCGGCTGGGCGGCAGGCCCCCGGCCCGCGGCTCACGAGGCCGCGGGGCTCTCCCGCTCCAGCAACGCGAGATCCATCCCCAGTCGCTTGAGCTTCTTGTAGAGCGTGGTGCGGTTGATGCCGAGCGACCGGGCCGCGGCGTCGCGACGCCAGCCATTCCGCTCGAGGGCATCCAGGATCAGCCGTCGCTCCGGATGGACGAGAGCCTCCTTCAGCGACGGACGCAGACGCGGCGCCGGTTCGGCGACGGTCGCCGGCAGGTCCGCCGCGTCGACCAGCCGCCCGCGGCCAAGGAGCACCGCCCGCTCGACGGCATGCTGCAATTCACGCACGTTGCCGGGCCAGGCATGGGCCATGAGCAGATCGATCGCCGCCGGCGTGAAGCCTTCCACCGCGCGGCCCGCGGCGACGGCACACCGCGTGAGGAAATGCAGCGCCAAGAGCGGGATGTCGCTCGGCCGCTCGCGCAGCGCGGGCATCTCGAGGGTGACGACGTTGATCCGCCAGAAGAGATCGCTGCGAAACCGCCCCTCGGCCACGAGCCGGCCGAGGTCTTCGTGGGTGGCGAGGATCACACGGGCGTCCACGCGCCTGGTGTCGCTGCCTCCGACCGGCTCGAACTCGAGGTCTTGGAGCACGCGGAGCAATTTCACCTGCAGTCCCGGTGAGGCCGTGGCAATCTCATCGAGAAAAATTGTTCCTTTGTCGGCCCGGAGGAACTTGCCGTCGTGGTCGACGGTGGCGCCGGTGAAGGCACCGGCAACATGGCCGAAAAGCTCGCTCTCGATTAGCGATTCGTTGAGGCTCCCGCAGGCTACCTCCACGAACCGTCCCTCGCGGCGGCGGCTGGCCTTGTGGATCGCCCTCGCGAGGAGCGACTTGCCGGTGCCGCTCTCGCCGGTGATGAGCACCGTGGCCGGCGTGTCGGCGATGCGTGCGGCCAGGTCGAGCACATGCCGCAGCGCAGGATGCTCGCCCAGGACGCCGCCCGCAGCCGGCACCACCGGCCGGGCTCGGCGGCCCGCCTCCAGCGCGGCGAGCAGATCGGCGTCGCGAGCCGGGGCCGGAAGCACGGCGTCGGCGGTCACAGTCAGGGCCGGTGAAGCCGTCGACCCGGCGGGCACTGTCAGCACGACCACCGCCTCGGGCCACGCGGCCCGCATCACGGAAGCCACGCGGAGAGCGCCGCCATCGGGCAGACCGGCGTCGATCACACACGCATGGGCGGCGCCCCGGCCGAGCCATTGAATGGCCTCGTCGGCGGAACCGGCAGCGCTGGCATGCCATCCCTGCCCGCACAACCACTGGGCGGCAGCGGAGGCCATGCGGCGGTCGTCGTCGACGATGAGCACTCGCTGGCGGGACGCGGCATCCGAGAGGTGGCGATCAAGCGGCATGGCGGGGTTCCTGGGGCTACCGGGGTTCCTACGCAAGAACTAGGTCGCGAAAAGGCGACGCGGTCGTCGACTCCGGGCGACACGCGGCCCTTTCCGGGGCGGCGGCCACGGTAGAACCGGCGCAGCCGGTGCGACCGGAATGAAGCGGCAGACAGACCGGAGGTCTGTCTGCCGCAGGAAGTGGTGACAGACCTCTGGTCTGTCAGGTGCGCAAACGTGGTGACAGACCTCTGGTCTGTCAGGATTTTTAGTCACAGACCAGAGGTCTATGCCACGTGGGAGAGGGGCCTATGCCACCCCTTCGTGAGCCGTCACTCCCTCTCGCGGCGCTCGCCGTGATCGGGCACGTCGCCCAGGTTCACCGCGTCGGCAATGCGGTCGGCGGCAGGGCCGAAAATCAACTCCCGATTCTCGAAAAGCGCCTCTGGATCCTGGTCGAGCATCCGCATCCGCCGCTTGCGGAATGAAAAGAAGGCGATCACCGCCACGCCGACCAACGCCGCCACCACCGCAATCAGCGTGAACCCCCGCTCCGCCGACTGAATGAGCCCGGTGATCCGATCGCCGAAGAGATAGGAAAGACCGAAAAAGGCCCCGATCACGATCGTCGCGCAGATGAGGTCGGCGATCAGAAACCAGCGGTACTGCACCCGCAGAATCCCGGCCGTGAGGTAGAAGGGGCTCCGCAGGCCGACAAGGAAGCGGGCGACGAAAAAAGCCTTGATCCCGTGCTTCTTGATCAGGTCCTCGATCGTCTTCTCGCGCTCCGGCGTGAGAAAGCCCGACCACCACGGATGCTCCTTCAGCACCTTGGCGCCGAAAAAGCGGCCGATCGCATACATCAGGCTGTCGCCCAACAGCGCACCCACGAGGCACGAGGGAAGGGCGTAGTACCACTTCAGGGCGCCGGCCCGGCTGGCCACGCCAGCGGCCACGATCGGCACCTCTTCTGGCACGGGCAGCCCGATGCCGGTAAGCGTGAGAAACAGGATGATGCCGAGGTACGAACCCCGCTCGAACCAGTCGAACATGTCAGTGCGAGTGTCGCGAGCAGGATGACGGCCGGGGATACG
>JBIIIP010000009.1:0-46031 GCA_044234625.1 Pirellulales bacterium
TACCCAACCCGGGCAAACGAGAAGGGACGCCGCTTTTCCCGCTGAGTTCTGTCTGAAAAGTTGGCCGGATCGGCTGCGTTGCTCATAAACACCAAGCAGACGGCCTCACAGAGTTTTCAGGCAGAGCCCTACTCCCGCCGCTCGAATCGCACCCCCGGCCCGGCTTCGAGCGTGAGCAGGCGATCGTCTACGTTCGCCACGACCACCCTCACGGCCGCGGATCCATCCGGCACAACGAGGATCGCGCCGGTATCGCCGCCTGCCGGCGCGATCGTGGCGAGACCGGCAGGGCCGAGCACATAGGCCGCCGTGGCCAACGCGTCGGCCTCCGCCGCCGTCGGGGCGAGCACCGTGGCCGAGAGCACCCCGGAGGCCGGCTCGCCCGTGCGGGGATCGAGAATGTGGCCGAGCTTCCGTCCGCGGTCGATGAAAAACTGCGTTCCCGATCCGCTCGTTCCCAAGGCGCGGTCCGCGAGGTGCACCGTGGCCAGCCGGCGGTCGATGCGCAGCGGATGCCGCAGGCCCACTGGCCAGCCGCGACGACTCGGGCCGGCGGGCCCCTGTGCCCCGATCGCCCGCACGCTGCTGGAGCCACCGTGCACGAGCGCGCTGGGCACGCCGCGGTGCGCAAGCCGCTCGATCGCCCGGTCGAGCGCCCAGCCCTTGCCGATCGCCCCCGGGTTGATCTCCACGCCGGGCGTTGTGAACCGCACGCGCCGCGCGTCCCGGTCAAGCGCGAGCCAGCGACTGCCCGATGCCTCCAGGGCCATCGCCAGCTCCTGCGCCGACGGTGTGCGTCCCTGGCGGCGGAGAAATCCCCAGCATCGCACGAGCGGCCCCGCGGCGATGTCGAAGGCTCCCCCGGTGCGGGAATGGAGTTCGACCGCGAGGTCGAGCATCGCGAACACGTCGTGCGACACCGGCTGCCACCCGGCGGCAGCGGTGGCATTCAGCCGCGAGAGCTCGCTTGAATCGCAGTAGATCGAGATCCGGTTTTCGATCTCGTCGATCAGATCGAGGGCATCGATCGCCAGTTCCGTGTCATGCGGCACCTCGCCCGCGTTGAACACCACCTCGAACCGGCAGGCCATCGCCTCCCGGCCCACGACGATCGCATGCAGGTCGAACTCCGCCATTGTTCACGCGGCAGCACGCTTCAGGAGGGCCGCCATTTTTTCGACGTCGCAGCGATTCAACGCGGGGCGAGCCCGCGGTCGAAGGCTTCCTGATCGCGTCGGTACACAGCGAGCACGGTGTCAAAACGCTCCACGGGAATCGTATACACGGGCTGTTCGTTGGTGTGGGCGTGGCAGTGGGCCACGAGGAGGCGGTAGAGAAACTTGAACAGGTGCCGCGGCACCCGCAGGCTGCGGAGGCCGTCGAGCAGCCGCCGCTGGTCGACCGTCGGATCGAAGAGCTGGGCGAGCGTGGCCGGCGGCGCAACGGCGCTGGCCGCCTTCACCCGTTGCGAGGCGATGTCGTAGAGCGTCTCGCCCGACCACTCCAGCGACGGCACGAGATTTTGCTTGTCGAGCCGGGCCCGCTGGTTGAAAGGCTCGTCTTCGCGCTCGATGAACCGGTAGAGCTCGATCGGCAGCAGCAGCTTGAACCCCGTGCCTGGCGACTTGAGGAACTTGTTGTCGAGCATCGGCCAGAGCACCTGCCGCATGCGATCGGCGGAGCCGTTGATGAGGTGCGGCTCGTCGAGCCGGTCGACGATCACCACCATCCCCGAACAGCCGCGGGCGGTGAGCACGCCGTGGAGCTTGCCGAGCAGTTCGTAGCGGTCGTCACTGCGGGCAGCGGCGGGAAGGGGCTGCCCGGCGAGGTCTGCTTCGGGCATCCGGGCGAGCGCCCGGGCGAGCTGGCCGACGGTGCGGTTGCCGGTGCGCATGCTCGCCACGATCCGCCATGCCAGCCACGTCGCCCGCAGCCGCCGCCAGGCCCAGGGGAGCCATGCGGCCCCGAGCACGAGCCACGGCCACCAGGCGCCGGCCCAGCCTGCCGAACCACGGGCGAGGCCGAACGCCAGCGCCGTGACGAACGCCACCGTGGCCAGGAGGCCGAGGAGCAGCGGCCAGAGGCCGCGCCACGCCCGGTAGCCCGCGCGGCTGCGCACGGCCCGCCACCGGGAGGGAAAGGTCTGCGCCGTGGACTGGTCGTAGCACGCGGCGAGAAGCGCGAGATCGCGCGCCTTCGGGCCGGGCAGCGCCGTCGGCCGCTTGCCGGCGATGATCTCGTCGCACAGCTGCGTCACGGCCAGCGAGAGGATGGCGTCGATGTGGTCCCAGAGTTTCCATTGCGCGAGGGCCTTCTCCACGGACCGGTTGCCGCCGACGCGGCTCACGAACCTGTCGAGGAAGGGATTGAAGTCGTCGTAGAGGACGACGAACGTGCGGCGGTCGGGGTGGACGGCGTTGTGACGCTCGAACTGCCGCACCATCTGCAGTTTCAGCGCCGTCTTGCCCGATCCCTTCTCCCCGAACACGATCGACGTGCTCGGATCGGACGGATCGCCGTAGATCTTGTCCCAGGCGGGATGGAAGGTGGTTTCCAGGCAGGTGCGCTTGAAGACCGTGTCGTTCTGCGCATCCTCCTCGGCGAACGGGTTGCCCGCGATCCCGTGGTGCTCGAGGAATTCCTGGACCTTCATGCGCTACTTCGCGGCAACGAGCCCCTCGACCATGGTCCGAAAACCGTCGGCATGCTTCGCCACCGTGACGGCCGGCCCGTAGAACTTCAGGAAGTAGTTGCCCGCCGCCGGGGTCTCGATGATCGCGGCCAGCATGCGATAGTTGGGGCGGTCGACCGCCTTGCCGCCGGCGAAGGGGCCACCGGGCATGTCCTTGTAGGTGCCGGGGATGTCGACGATCGTCACGGTGCAGCCGGCGAGTTTGAGCTCCTTGGTGGAGGTCTTGTCTTTGGTGACGGTGCCGTCGGGTTGGGTGAACTGGCCGATCCAGCGGTCGATGTTGGCGGCGACGGTGCCGCCGGCGCCCATCACGGTCATCCTTCCGGCGGTGGCGTCGGCCTCGCCGGGAATCTCGAACTCGGTTTCGACGATGCCCGACTTGGGCTGCACCCGCTTCCAGCCCGCGGGAGCCGCGAGCGAAAAGCCGCCGTCGGCGATGGTGAAGGCTTCGGCGGCGGTGACGGAACCGCACGCGATCGCCATACAGGCCGCCACGACCGGAAAACCGACCGCTGACAAACGCATGATCAATGACTCCGCGAGGGATGACAAACAGGGAAGCCCTGTCGGAAAAGACTGTATCACACTGGGGTGGCGGGGACGTATTCGGGGAACACTTCGGCGACCGGCAGCCAGGCTGGCCAGTCGGATCGCCACACGAGTTCGCCGCCGGTTGCCTGCCGCGATTCGAGCCACTGGTGCATCGCTTCGGCCGCCAACGGGGCGGACGGCTCCCCGCCGGGCTGGGCGACGCTCCAGGTTGCCAGTGGCTGCTCCGCAATCAGGGGATGCCATGCCAACGCGGACGGAAGGTCTGCCGGGGCGGGGGCGGATGGTTCCGACGTCGGTGCGACGTCGCCGGGCAACGCTCGCGGGAGGGTGGCCACGAGAGCGGGATCGAGAGGCACGATGCGGGCGATCGGCAAGCCTTTTTCCTTCCCTGCCGCGGCATCCTCCGCCACGCGGAAGGCGGCACGGCAGTGCGGGCAGATCACCTTCTTGCCGGCAAATTGGTCTTTGACCTTAAGCCGATGCCCGTTCGGGCAGTGGGCGATGATGCCCATGGGTTGCCTCCGCGGTTCGATCCGCATTACGCTGCCGCCCATTATGGCACGCAGCCGCAGCCGTCGCGAAGCCGACGAAGAAGCCCGGGGACCGGTGGAGATCGCCCTCGTTGGCGATCTCACCGACAACGAAACCGACATGACCGACCGCCTCCTCGGGGTCGAGCCAGGGGGCGAGTGCACGATCTACTTCGATTCGCCGGGAGGCAGCCCGTACTGTGCGATGTCGCTCGTGACCCTGATGAGGCTCCGCGAGATTCATGCCACGGGCATCGTCACTGGCGAATGTTCGTCGGCGGCGCTGTGGCCGTTCGCTGCGTGCAAGCGGCGGCTGGTGACACCGTTTAGTGTGTTCCTCTTCCATCCCATGAAGTGGCAGAGCGAAGAGCATATCGGCATCACCGAGGCGGCCGAATGGTCGCGGCACTTCATGGAACTGGAGCGGGAGATGGACGTGCTCCTCGGGGATCTCTTCGGGCAGGCGGCCGAAACGATCGCCGCGTGGATCAAGACGCACCGCTACGTGACGGGCCGGGAAATGGCCCAGGCGGGCCTGGCCGAGCTCGTCCGTCTCGAGCCGCTGCGTGCGTAGCGGGCCTGTTGGCGTGGCCCTCGTCATCCGCGGTAGCCGCCGTGGCACTCGGTGCACGCTTTTTGCAGCGTGCCGATCGCGGCGCGGGCGGCCTCGTAATCCTTGGAGCGGGCCGCTGCGGCGGCCTTCACGCCCGCATCCCGCATCTGCGACGCATGGCCGCGGTAGGTCTCGTCGTCGTGGTGCTCGTAATCCCGTTGCTGGATCACCTCGCCGATCATGGCCATCATCTCGGCCGCGCGGATGAGCGCGTCGCGCTGCTTTTCGAAGTCGCCCTTCGAGGCGATCGTGGCCGCGGCCGTCTGCTCGGCGGTCTCCAGCCGCGCCATGAGCGGCGGGCGGCCGGCGACCTGGCTCCAGAGGAAATCCTCATCCCGGTCCGCCTTGGCCTCGATGGGGTTGCCGTCGAGGAGCATCTCGAGATCTGCCATGCGAATCTTCGCTTCGGCGAGGGACTGATCGGTGCCCACCTTGCAGTTGGCGGCCACCCGAGCAAACAGGTCGCGGGCCTGCTCGGCCTGCTTCTTCCAGCGGATGTCGGTGTCGTACGCGGCGATCACCCCGAATGAGAGGGCGACCGTGCTGAAGCTCACGCGGGCCTGCTTGTATCCGCCACCCTTGAACGTCGAGGGGCTCGCGATCGCCTGGCCGATCACGGCCTTCATGTCCTTGATCTCGTCGGTGAGTGTGTCTTCCGATACGAGCGTCGACCACTTGAAGCCACCGGGCGCGGCCGTCGCGCCTGGCGCATTCCTGCCGGGCGCCGCCGGGACGGCTACCCCGGGAGCGCGGAAGTCCGGCCGCTGGCCTTCTAGAGTTGTGAAGGCATCGGGGAAGAACGTGTCGGCCACGCTCTTCGGCCACGTGGTTCCCGGTGGCTTGGCCCGCGTTTTCGGGCTGGCAGCGCAGGCAAGGCAGGCGATGCCGGCAAGGCTGACGAGACCGATTCGTGGCGGAAACAAGCGTCGGCGCATGGTTGGCGGAGCATACCGCGCCCGGGTGCCGGCGGCTGCGTTGACGCGGGCCGAACTCGCCTTGACCGCTTTCGGGTCGGTCGTCACCTTCCCCGCCGGTCGAGGCGAAAAAAACGATGAAGCGAGGATTTCCCATGATCGACGGAAGCAACGTGATCCGGCCGAGAAGCATGTCGAGGGCAGCGGCCGTGTGGGTCGTGGCTTTCGTGGCGGGCTGCGGCGCGTTGTGTGTCTTGTCGCAAACCGGCTGCTCTGGGGGAGCCCCTGGATCGGCAGCGGCCGTGCAGCCCGCAAAGGCCGCGGTGGCCGCTTTTCTCGACGCGGTGAAACGCGGCGATGACGCTGCCGCCCGCGGCATGCTCACGAAGGTGGCCGCCGCGAAAACGCAGGAACTCGGCATTTCGGTGGCGCCGCCCGTGCCCCCCACGGCGACGTATTCAATCCACGAGGCCGAAGTGGTCGGCGAGGCCGACGACCTCGTGCACGTGGGTACCTCCTGGACCGATACCGACGCCGAAGGCTTCACGACGACCGAAAACGTGGTGTGGGTCGTGCGGTTGGACCCCGAGGGATGGCGGGTGGTCGGCATGGCCACGCGGGTGTTCGACGACATGCCCCCGCTGCTGCTGAACTTCGAGGATCCCGAAGACATCCTCAACAAGCAGCAAATGGTGGCCGCGGAACTCGAAAAGCGGGCCAAGGCGGCAGTGCCCCAGGAATCGCCTGACGCCGAGCGGACGGCCCGCGGCGATGTGTCCGGCGGAAAAAAGGTCGAGTAGGACTAGGCCGACCGCCGGAAAGCGACCATAAATTCGACGCATTTTGCCTAAAATGCGCCATTTCTTGACATCTGGTCCGCAGAGACTAGCCTCTTAACCCAGATTTCCTAATCGGCATCTTTTGCCGACCTGCGGCGCTTGCGGGGGAGTGCTGCCGGTCGACGGAGGATTCGGCTGGGATATCGGTCGGGCGATCTGGTGGTCGTTCGTTCGCTGCGGTCCGGTGGCCGTCCCGGGCCGGGGTCATGAGGTGACGGTTCGAAGAACGCATCCTGCGTTCGAGTCCTTCTTTGGAGGTTCAGATGAAGCGTTTTCTGGGTATCGCAGTTGCGATGTTTTTCGCGCTGGTCGCCATCGTCCTGACCGGTGCTGATTCGTCCGCCGTCGCCGGCCACGGCTGCCACGGCCGTCACCGTTGCCATGGCCGCGAGCATCGCTGCCACGGCCGCGAGAAGGCCGAGCGTTGCCACGGCCGCCATCACCGTCGTCACCGCTGCCACGGCGAAGCCGTTGCCGAGTGCGGCGAGTGCGAGGGCGGTTGCGGCGAGGTCGTCGAGGGCTGCAGCTCGTGCGGCGGCGAAGGCGGCTGCGCTGGCGGCGGCTGCTCGGGTGAGGGCGTGATCTCCGAGGGCGTGCCGACCGAGGCTGCTCCGGCCGCTCCCGCTGCCCCGGCTGCTCCGGCCAAGACCTGAGCCTTCAAACGCGGTCGGTGAGTCGGCTCCTTCCCTGACGAGCTCGACTACCGATTCAGGCATGGCAGGTTGAGAAATAGGCTGGGCCTCCCGAGAGGGAGGCCCAGCTTTTTTGCATCGCCCCGTCGAGCAGCGGTCGGCGAACGCGGCCGTGACGTGAGTCGCTCATGGTGACTGCGGCGGCTGCGGCTGCTGTCTCCGCAGCAGGCCACCGCGGCGCGGCGGCGGTTGCGCGCCCGGGTTCTTGGTTGCCTCGGCCTCGCGGGCGGCCCGCCGCTTCGCCACTTCTTCCAAGATACCCCCCACCAGATCGATGACCGCGTCTGCCGTCGGATCCTGCCGCAACTCCTCGGGCAGTTTCGACTTGATGGCATCGACGCGGCTGGCGGCCGCGTCGTCAGCCGCATCGCTGACGGCGCCGGGCGAGGGCGTGGCCGCGGGGGGGGGCGGTGGCTCCTCGGGGCGGGGAGGCCGTGTCGGCGTTGCCGCCGGCGGCGCGGCGTTGCGGTTGCGCAAACGCTCGAGAAGATCTGTCACGACCTCACCGGCCGCTTCACGGATGCTGCCATCGAACTTGATTTGCGGATCACCGAGCACGCCCCCCACGCCGAGCGAAATCCGTTTTCCAGCCAGCGAGGCGATCAGCGGGCGATCCTGCGGGAGGTCGATCGGAATCGGGAGCACGAACTTCAGGTCGAGCGATTCATCGTCGAGCCCCACGGATCCGCTGGACTCCACGTCGAGTCGCTGGCCCGGTTTCTTGAGCGGGATCCCGAACTGCAGGCCCTCATGCCACACCCGGCGGTCGGCGAGTTTGAAGTGGACATGGGACTGGTCGGCGATGCGCATCGTGGGCGGAGGCGGAATGTTGAGGGGCAGTTCCTGGAATGTCTTGATCGCCAGCGGCCCCGGTCCCAAATCGACCGCGTGCATGGAAAGCACGCCCGAGAGCGTACCGCTGACGGGGTCCCCGACTGGCAGGGTCGCGCCGTCGAGCCGAAGTGAGAATTCGCCGCCGGTGTGGGTGGAATCGGCCAACACCGGCGCGATGTAGGCCAGCACGCTCTTGGCAACGGGAGGCTCGAGGCGGGCGTGCGTGAGGAGTTGCACGGGCTCGATCGTCCACTCGCTCGAGCGGCCATCGGGCGCCGGCCGGAGAGCCGCCCGCACGTCGATCGGATCGCTCACCCAGGCCGCCTGTGCCCAAGGGCCGGCGATCGAAATGCGGGCGTCATCGACCTCGATCCGCAGGCTCACCGGGCTGTGGCGACGGTGGGCCGTGGGGGGCGGCGCGGCGGGGGGCGGATTCGGCTCCTCGACGAAGAGGGTGTTGAGGTTCGAGCCGCGATGCTCGTCGAACACGATGTCGGCCTCGAGCCCGCGCACCCGGAGCCTGCCGAGGTCGCCCCAGGTAAGCAGCATCCCGAGCAGGCCGCGGCTGACCTCGATGCCCGCCGCGCGGATCGGTGGCGCGGATCCGTCGCGCGGCTTGACGCTGATGCCCTCGAGCAGGATCGGCCCCACCCAGCCAACCTGCGCGGCATCTAGCGCGACGTCGGCCTGCAATTCGGGAAGCAGGTCGGCCACGAGCGCGGACAGCCGGGCCGGATCGGAGAAGTGGCGGGGTACCCAGACGGCGGCCACGATGGCCCCCACGATGACGACCGCAAACACTCCGACCAACGTGGCGAGCAAAAACCGGCCCAAGCTTCGACGGCGCGCTGGCTGTGGCATGGTGGCTCCGAAAAAAGGACGCCTCATTCTACGGAGATTTCCCCGGTCTGTTCGACACGGTACACTGCAGCGTCGATTCGCGGGCGTAGCTCAGTTGGTAGAGCGCTAGCTTCCCAAGCTGGATGTCGAGGGTTCGAGTCCCTTCGCCCGCTGTTCCATATCACTTTCTTTGGATATCCGGCATGGCCAAAAACCAATCGTTCGATGCCTCGCTCGCCACGCTCCGCCGCCTGTTCACCGCGGCCGAACGGAAGATCCTCGACTCGAGCACCACGCGGTCGCTCGCCGCAGCCAGCGAAGCCGAGTTGAAGAACGTGCTGCGGCAGGCTCGTATCCTCCGCGACAAATGGCGAGACCTTCTCGACGCCCAGGCGCGAAAGACCAAACGGGTGCGGCGGCCCGCGGCGGCGAAGGCGGTGGCCGGTGCGGCTCCCGCCAACGTGCGCAGCCGTCAGAAAAACGATCTGCTCACCGCCGCCGTCACCCGGCTCGAAGGCCGCTTGGCCGACTTCGCCCCCGCGAAGGCGGTGGAAAAGGCCGCGCCCGCCGCGAAAGCCCCGGTGAAGCGTGCGAAGCTGGCGAAGAAAAAGCCATCCAAGGCCGCCCCGTCTGCCATCCCGGCTTTCGCGGTCACGCCCCGCGCGATCTCGAAGAAGGCGCGGCAAGCGGGCTCGCGCAAGGCGCTCGAGATGGTGGGCGTGCAGGGGCTGAAGACATCAGCCGCGACGCAGCGCTCCGCGGCGGCCGCGCTCACGGCCGAGCGGCTGAAGATCAAGGGAATCACGACCCGCCGTGCTGGCCACGCCCAGGCCCGCGTCGGCCGCGCCCAGGCGCGGCGCGACCAGCGCAACGCGTCTCGCTAGAGCGTATTCGGGCGAACCGTGGTGGAGCCCCGGGGCGTTGCCATGGACGCATGGGCATGGACAGACCGGAGGTCTGTCCCCACGGTGGAGAAAGAGAGGCGAAGGGGTCGGCGAACGCTCGAGGAGCGTTGGGCTATCCTGCCCACGCGACGAGACTTTTGCCGCCCCGAAGCCGGTGCGCCACCACGGACGTATGGGCATGGACAGACCGGAGGTCCGTCCCCATGGTGGGGAGAGAAGGACAGACCGGAGGTCGGTCTGCGGGCGGCCCGCACTCGGCTGCGCGTCAGGACGACGCCTTCGATGTCTTCTTGGTGGCGCGGAATTCCCACGGCGGCGTGGGGTCAGGCTGGGCCCACAGGCCGAGCCGCTGGGCCTGTGCCTGGTCCTGCAGTTCGGCCAGCGACTGGTCCTTCGAATACGCCGCGTAGTGCCAGGCATTGCCCGTGGCGATCATCTGCCGGTTCACGTCGACGCCATCGACGTACAGGTGGCCGATCCAGCGGCCGTAACGGTCCTTGCCCTCGTCGAGCACTTCGACCGTCTTGCCAAACACCTGGTCGGCGAGCGCATCGCGGGCCACCTGCCCGAAGTCCTGGCCGATCTCAGGTGCGTCCATCTCGGCGAGCCGGATCTTCTGCTGCTGGTTGTTTTCATCGAGACACGTCACCGTGTCGCCGTCGTGCACGCCGACGACGCGCCACAGGTGTGAGTTCGCCGTCCTCGAGCCCGGCGGCTGCACTGACCGCAGGGGCGACGCACTGACGGGTTGCACGGGCACCGGCGCGGCGGGCGAGGCGGCCGCTGCGCCCGCCATTGCCGGTACCGAAGCCGTGGCAAACGCCTGCCCAGCCGAGTTGGATGGCGGGGCGGCGGCAGCCGGGGGCGTCGGCGCCGGCACCCACTGCGCGGGCGGCGGCGCGAGTGGTTGCTGTGGCGCGAGTGGGGGAGGCGTCACGGCCGGCGGCGGACCCGGCGGAGCGATCGGAGTGCCCTGCAACTGCGGTGAGCCGGGCGGGAACTGATACGGCTGCGGCGCGTACCGCGCGGTCGTCGGGGGCGGGAGCGCGTAGCCCGGCGGCGGAGCGCCCTGGGTCTGGTAGTTCCAGCCAGGTGCGGCGGCGGGCGGGCCATACGGCGTGCCGATCGCCTGCACGCGGTTGATGGGCACCTGCTGCGCGCCGGCGATCACCGGCGGGCCGACCGGGTAGGTGAACACGTATGTCGGCGCAAAGTAGTGCGTCAGCGGGCGGCCATCGGGTCCGATGCCCTGGTAGGGAATGGCTTGAGGTGTCCAGCCTGGCGGGATAGCGCCCCCTTGGATCACGGCGCTGGGCAGCGCGGGCGCCTGCCAGAAAGGAATGGCACCGCCATTGGTGACGCCTGCCGTCGTCGGCGGTGTGGCTGTGCCCGATGCCGCCGGCGGCTGTCCGACGGCAGCACCGGCCCCGCCGGCGATCACGGTTGCGCACACCAGGGCCCATGCGCCCAAGCGCACACCGCAAGCCCATCGCTCCCGGCATCCATGCCGCATGCGTCCGCCCTCCTGGCGTCCAGCGGGGTTGTAGCCCCACCGACCCCGTGAAGGCGATCGGAATTTCGGCGGAATCGGGTCGACTTGGCAGCCCGGATGCCGCACGGCTTGCCGCGCCGGCGTGGTCTGGGTGAACTGTGCAGGCGGGATCGACTTGTCTCGGTTCCGCCCCCAGGAAAGCCCTGCCAGCGATGAGCCGCCGAATCGTTTTCATCGTGGTCACCGGGTCGCTCCTGGCAGCGGGCATCACCGCCGCAGTCGCACCCGCCGCCGAGCCCGCCACGTCGCTCGAGGCCCAGGCCGCGAGGGCCGGCCTGCGCGTGATGGAGGGATCACACCTCACGCTCATCACTGACCGGCCCGCGCGGCCCGGCGACGGGGTCGAAGCCCTGCCGCGGCTCTTCGACGAGGCGGTCGCCGCCTGGTGTCGCCACTACGGGCTCGACCCGGCGGCACACGGCGCGTGGCGGGCCGTCGGATGCCTCGTCGTCGACAAGGAGCGGTTTCGCGAGGCAGGCCTCCTGCCCGCGCACGTTCCCGACTTCAAGAACGGGTTTTGTGCCGGCGATCGCTTCTGGCTCATGGACCAGAGCAATCCGGCCTACCGCCGGCACCTGCTTCTCCACGAAGGCGTGCATGCCTTCACGCTCACGCTGCTTCGTCTGGATACGCAGCCGTGGTACACCGAGGGAATCGCGGAACTGCTCGCCACGCACCGCCTCGATGGCTCTGATGCCATCGCCCGATTCGTCGCCACGCCGATGCCGCGCGATCCGGCCGATGTCGAGCAACTCGGGCGAATCGAGGCCATCCGCGCGGCTCGGGCCGCCGACACGATCGGATCGCTTGGAGAGGTGTTTGCCACGCCGCCCGCTCAAAACCATGAGCTCACGGCCTACGCCTCCAGCTGGGCAGCGGTGGCGATGCTCAGCATTCATCCGCGCTACGCGGATGCCTTCGCGCGAACCGAGCGCAGCGGGCTCGATGCAGGATTTACGTCGCGGCTCATCGGCTCACGCGGCTGGGACGAGGCCCAGGCGAATCGCGACTTCGACGCTTTCACCGACGACATCGATTATGGCTACGACTTCGCCCGCTCGGCGATCGATTGGTCGCCAGCCGCGCCGCTCGCCGGCCAGGAAAGCGTGGCGGTGGCCGCGGATCGCGGCTGGCAGCACAGCGGGCTCGCGCTGCAGAAAGGGCGTGGCTACGAGGTGCATGCCGCCGGCCGCGTGACGGTCGGGCAGGTTTCAGGCGGTGCGTTGGAAAGCGAGCCTGCGGGGATCTCCATCACCTGGTACCGCGGCCGTCCGCTGGGCCGGCTTCTCGCCGCCCAATGGGTCACGGCCGACGGGGGGCCGCGGCCGCGGTTTGTCGTCGTCGCCGAGGGAGACGGCGAAACGTTCACGGCGGCCGCCGACGGCCCGCTCTATTTCAAAGTCAACGAATCCCCTGGCCAACTTGGCGATAACGACGGCTCGTTCACGGCCACTGTCGCCCCGGCCGCGCTGCCGTAGGCGGTGCGAAGGGCACTCAGGCGTGGACGGCGAATTCTCCGGCGGCGAGGCTGGGCAGGTTTGTCTGGCCCATCAGCCACAGATCGACCGACCGGGCCGCCTCGCGGCCTTCGTGAATCGCCCACACCACGAGCGACTGCCCGCGACGCATGTCGCCGGCGGCAAACACGCCCTCCTTGCTGGTCATGTAGTCCGGGCCGGTCTTCACGTTGCCACGGGGGTCGAGCTCGAGGCCCAGGTCGGCGATCGGCCCCTGCTTTTCCGGGCCCATAAAGCCCATCGCCAGGAGCGCCAACTGGCAGGGCCACTCCTGCTCGGTGCCGGGCAGTTCCTTGAACTTCTGCTGGCCGGAGGCGGGGTCCTGATACCACTCGATCCGCACGGTCCGCAGGCCGCGCAGCCGACCGGCGTCGTCGCCGAGAAATTCCTTCGTGAGGATGCCGAACTCGCGGCGACAGCCCTCCTCGTGCGAGGAACTGGTGCGCAGCATCTGCGGCCACAGCGGCCAGGGCGTTTGCGTCGGCCGTTCATGCCGCCGGGGATACTTGCCGAGGTCCGGCGGCTCGGGGAGCAGTTCGAACTGCGTCAGGCTGTTGCAGCCCTGACGGTTGCTCGTGCCATCGCAATCGGAGCCCGTGTCGCCGCCACCGATCACGACCACGTCTTTCCCGGCGGCGGAGATCTGCCCGGGCACGTCGTCGCCGGCGTTGGACTTGTTCTGCTGGGGCAGAAACTCCATCGCGTAATGCACACCCTGGAGGTCGCGGCCGGGGATCGGCAGGTCGCGGCCGAGCGTCGCGCCGCCGGTGAGCACGATCGCGTCGTACTCGTCGCGGAGCGACTGCGTGCTCACGTCGCCGCCGACGTTCGCGCTGCAGCGAAACTCCACGCCCTCCTCTTCCATCTGGCGGATCCGGCGCCACACCCGCCACTTCTCCAGCTTGAAGTCGGGGATGCCGTACATCAGCAGGCCACCCGGGCGGTCGGACCGCTCGAAAACAGTGACGAGATGGCCGGCCCGGTTGAGCTGCTGCGCTGCGGCGAGGCCCGCCGGTCCGCTGCCCACCACCGCCACGCGCCTGCCTGTGCGCGCCGCCGGCGGCTCGGGAAGCACCCAGCCCTCGTTGAACGCCCGGTCGGCGATCGACATCTCGATACTCTTGATGGCCACCGGGTCTTCGTTGATGCCGAGCACGCAGGCCGCCTCGCACGGGGCGGGGCAGACGCGGCCGGTGAACTCGGGAAAGTTGTTGGTGGCATGGAGCCGCTGGCTGGCCTCGTGCCACTGGTCGCGGTACACGAGGTCGTTGAAGTCGGGGATGATGTTGCCCAGCGGGCAGCCGGTATGGCAGAAGGGCACGCCGCAGTCCATACAGCGGGCGCCCTGCTTCTTCAGCTCATCCGCCGGGAGGATGGTGAGAAACTCGTTGTAGTTCTTGAGCCGTTCGTCCACCGGCTCCGTGCCGAAGACCTTCCGCTCGTACTTCATGAATCCGCGTGGATCACCCATTGACCTTCACCTCCACCTGCTTGGCGTCTTGCTGGTCCTGTGCAGCGAGCTTGCGGAGTTCCGCGAGAGCCCGCTTGTAGTCGATCGGCATCACCTTGACGAACTTCTTCCGCTCGCCGGCCCACGCGGCGAGGATCTCCTTGCCGCGCTGGCTGCCCGTGAAGTCGATATGCTTCTCGATCCGGCTCTTCACGTATTCGAGATCGTCGGCTTCCAGTTCCTCGAGCTCCACCATCTCCTTGTTCACGCGTTGCCGGAAAGTGCCGCCGGCATCCCACACGTAGGCGATGCCGCCGCTCATGCCAGCCGCGAAGTTGCGGCCCGTCTCACCGAGGATCACGGCCCGGCCGCCGGTCATGTATTCGCAGCCGTGGTCGCCCGTGCCCTCGACGACCGCCTCGGCGCCCGAGTTCCGGACGCAGAACCGCTCGCCGCAGACGCCGCGGATGAAGATCTCGCCGCTGGTGGCCCCGTAGGCCACGACGTTGCCGGCGATGACGTTGTCTTCCGCCTTGAACGGGGCATCGCGGTCGGGCCGCACGATCACGCGGCCCCCCGACAGGCCCTTGCCGCAATAGTCGTTGACGTCTCCCTCGACCGTCACCGTCACGCCGGGCACGCCGAAGGCCATGATGCTCTGGCCAGCCGAGCCGCGGAAGTTGATACGAATCGTGTCTTCGGGAAGACCCGCCGCGCCGTGCCGCCGCGTCACTTCGCTGGAGAGGATCGTGCCCACCGTGCGGTTGACGTTGCGGATCGGCAGATCGAGCACGACCGGCTTCTTCTCCTCGAGGGCCGGGCGGCAGAGGTCGAGAAGCGTGGTCATGTCGAGCGACCGCTCGATGCCGTGGTCCTGCGAGTCTTCGTGGTGGGTCTTCACCCGGGCCGGCACCTCCGGCTTGTGGAGGATCGTCGAGAAATCGAGCCCCTTCGCCTTCCAGTGGGCGATGGCGGCCCGCGTGTCGAGCCGGTCCACTCGCCCCACCATCTCGTCGATCGTGCGGAAGCCGAGCTTGGCCATCAGCTCGCGGAGCTCGTCGGCGAGCATGAAGAAGAAGTTGACGACGTGCTCCGGCTGGCCGGAGAACTTCTTCCGCAGCTCGGGATCCTGCGTGGCGATGCCCACCGGGCAGGTGTTGAGGTGGCACTTCCGCATCATGATGCAGCCCAGCACCACCAGTGACGCCGTGGCGATGCCGTATTCCTCGGCGCCCAGTAGCGTGGCGATGGCCACGTCCTTCGCCGTGCGGATCATGCCGTCGGTCTGCACCACGATCCGGCCGCGGAGGTCGTTCATCACGAGCACCTGGTGGGCCTCGGCGAGGCCGAGTTCCCAGGGCAGGCCGGCGTGCATGATCGAGGTTTGCGGGCTCGCGCCCGTGCCGCCGTCGTGGCCCGAAATGAGCACCACGTCGGCCTTGCCCTTCGACACGCCCGCGGCGACCGTGCCCACGCCCACCTCGGCCACGAGCTTCACGCTCACCCGCGCGTGGTGGTTGGCATTCTTCAGGTCGTGGATCAGCTGGGCGAGATCCTCGATGGAGTAGATGTCGTGGTGCGGGGGAGGTGAGATCAGGCCCACGCCCGGGGTCGAATGACGGATGCGGGCGATCTCGCGGTCGACCTTGTGGCCCGGCAGCTGGCCCCCTTCGCCCGGCTTCGCCCCCTGGGCCATCTTGATCTGGAGTTCCTTGGCGTGGACGAGATACAGGCTCGTGACGCCGAACCGGCCGCTGGCAACCTGTTTGATCTTCGAATTCTTGCTGTCGCCGTTGGGCTCGAGCTGGTAGCGGACAGGGTCTTCCCCGCCTTCGCCGGTGTTGCTCCAGCCACCGAGACGGTTCATCGCCACGGCGAGCGTCTCGTGGGCCTCCTTCGAGATCGATCCATACGACATCGCGCCGGTGGCGAATCGCTTCACGATCTCCTTCGCCGGCTCGACCTCGTCGAGTGGGACGGGCTGGTCGGCCCACTTGAAATCCAGCAGGCCGCGCAGGGTGAGAAGCTTCGTCTGCTGCTCGTCGATCAGCTTCTGATATTTCTTGAATTCCTCGCGGCTGTTGATCTGCGTGGCCCGCTGCAGGCTGGCCACGACCTCGGGGGCCATGACGTGGGCCTCCCCCTTCCGCCGCCAGGCGTAGCGGCCGCCGACGTCGAGTTCGAGCGTCTGCGGCACGGCCGTTTTCGGCCAGGCGTGCTCGTGGCGCTTGAGCATCTCATCGGCCACGCCCTCCAGCCCGATCCCGCCGATCCGGCTCGGGGTGCGGGCGAAGAACTCGTCGACGAGCCTCTGGTCGAGCCCCACGGCCTCGAAGATCTGCGCGCCGCGGTAGCTCTGCTGCGTGGAGATGCCCATCTTGCTCATCACCTTGAGCAGGCCCTTGGTGGCCGCCTTGATGAAGTTTTTGTGGAGTTTCTCCCGCGGGTAGTCGCCGGCGATGATCTTTTCCGCCTGCATCTGGTCGATCGTGGCGAAGGCCAGATAGGGATTCACCGCCCCGGCGCCGTAGCCCGTGAGGAGGGCGAAGTGCTGCACCTCGCGGGCCTCGCCCGTCTCGACCACGAGGCCACAGCGCGTCCGCGAGCCTTCACGGACGAGGTGGTGATGCACGGCGGCCGTGGCCAGGAGCGCGGGCACCGGCGCCTGCTCGCGGCAGGCGCCGCGGTCGGAGAGAACGAGGAGCGTGGCGCCGTCCTGCACCGCCCGGGAGGCCTCGGCACGAATGGCGTCGAGCCGCTTCCGCATCCCCGCCGCGGCTTCGGCCGCGGGGAAGAGGATCGAGATCGTCCGCGCCTTCAAACCCGGCCGCGGGGCCTGCTCCAGCGCCTTGATGCGGGCGCACTCCGCGTTGCCGATGATCGGCGTCTCCAGCCGCAACAGGCGGCACTGCTCCGGCATGGTGTCGAGGAGGTTTCCCTCGGATCCGATCGTGGTGATCATCGACGTGATGATCTCCTCGCGGATCGCGTCGAGCGGGGGGTTGGTGACCTGCGCGAAGAGCTGCTTGAAGTAGTTGTGGATTAGCTGCGGCCGGTCGGAGAGCACGGCCAAGGGCGTGTCGTTGCCCATCGAGCCGATCGGCTCGGCGCCGTCGGTGGCCATCGGCGCCAGGATCACCTTGAGGTCTTCGAGCGTGTAGCCGTGGGCCCGCTGCAGTTCGAGGAGGCTCGACCGCTCGCCGGCCACGCCGGCGGCCCGCCACGGATCGGCTGCGTGCGCGGCGCCGTTCGCCTGGCCGTTGCCGGCGAGCACCTCGTCGGGCAGGACGGAGCGGTTCTTGGTGAATTCCGCCACGTTCGCCGGCTCGGCGAGGTCGTCGAGCCGCACCTGGTGGGTCGCCACCCACTCCCGCCACGGCTTGGCGGTGGCGAGCTTCCGCTTGATCTCGTCATCCTCGACGATGCGGCCTTCCTTCGTGTCGACGAGGAACATGCGTCCCGGACGCAGCCGCCCCTTGCGCACCACCTCGCCGGCCGGCAGTTGCAACACGCCCGCTTCGCTGGCGAGCACGACGAGGCCGTCCTTCATCTGCCACCAGCGGCCAGGCCGGAGGCCGTTGCGGTCGAGCGTGGCGCCGATCTTCGCGCCGTCGGTGAAGGCCAGCGCCGCGGGGCCGTCCCACGGCTCCATGAGGCAGGCCTGGAATTCATAATAGGCCTTGAGGTCGTCGGCCATGCTCTCGTGGCCGCTCCAGGGCTCCGGGATGAGCATGCTCACGGCTTCCTCGATCGGCCGGCCGGCGAGGACGAGCAGTTCCAGCACGTTGTCGAACGTGGCCGAGTCGCTGCCTCCCTCGCGGACCACCGGCTTGATCTTGTCGAGGTCGGGGCCGAACACCGGATGCGCGAGCATGCTCTCGCGGGCGTGCATCCAGTTGATGTTGCCGCGGACGGTGTTGATCTCGCCGTTGTGGGCGATGTAGCGGAAGGGGTGGGCGAGGTCCCAGGTGGGAAACGTGTTCGTGCTGTAGCGCTGGTGGACGAGCGACAGCGCCGACGTCATCCGCGGGTCGGCGAGGTCGGGGTAGTATTTGCCGACCTGGTCGGCGAGCAGCAGTCCCTTGTAGACGAGCGTCCGCGACGACAACGAGCAGGCGTAGACGAAGCCTTGCTCGGTGAGGCCGAGCTTGCCGAGTTCAATCCCGAACCGCTTCCGGACCACGAACAACTTCCACTCGAAGTGGTCGCGCGACACGCTCTTCCCGCGGCCCACGAATGCCTGCCGCACGACGGGCTCCACGTCGCGGGCCGTGCCGCCGATGCCGCGGTTGTCGGTGGGGACGGTTCGCCAGCCGAGGAATTCCAGCCGCTCCTCGCGGCACACCTTCTCGAAAAACTGTTCGGCGGCCTCGCGGTCTTCCTCGGTGGGCGGCAGAAAGATGTTGCCCACGGCCCAGTCGCCCGGCGCCGGGAGCGTGATGCCGGCCTGCGGCGTCACGGCCGCGAAGAACTCGTGCGGCATCTGCATGAGGATGCCGGCCCCGTCTCCGGTGAGCGGATCGCAGCCGCAGGCGCCCCGGTGGGTGAGGTTTTCCAGCAGTTCCAGGCCCTGACGGATGATGCCGTGGCTCTTGCGGCCGTGCATGTTGACGACGAATCCCACGCCGCACGCATCGTGCTCGTTGGCTGGATCGTAGAGACCCTGCGGGGCGGGGAGGCCGGGGGAGGGGCGCGAGTCGCTCATGTCGGTCTTTCGTTTCTGAAAAGCAATCGGTCCGTGGTTGGGGGGCGTCGTGCCGGAGAGACACCGGTCAGGCGTGGGCCGTGATCGTCGCCTCGAGGTCGTTGTCGGTGTCGCGGGCGTGTCCGTGCAGCAATGCGACGAACCGGCGCACCGTGGGGGAGAGCGGCTTGCCGCGGGCGTGGATGATGCCCAGTGGCCGGACCAGTTCGTCTCCGGCGATCCGCACCGTGCACAGCGTGCCGGCGGCCACTTCCCGGCCCACCGTGGGCTCCGGCAGGAGCGCCACGCCTGCGTCGATCTCCACCGCCCGCTTGATCGTCTCGATGTTGTCGAACTCCATGACCACATTGGGCTCGGCGTCGTGGGCGGCGATGGCGCGGTCGAGCTCGTGGCGGATCACGAGGTCGCTGTCGAAGCCCACCATCCGCTGGCTGTGCAACTCGCCGAGCGCCACCTGCACGCGGCTGGCGAAGGTGTTGCCGGGCGCGCAGACGAGCACGATCGGCTCCTCGCGCCACGGCTCGGCCTCGACCATCCGCGTGCTTCGCGGGTAGCTGACGATGCCGATGTCGGCCTGGCCACCCTCCACCGATTCCAGCACGCGGTCCGGGTGGAGATACTCCAGCCGCACGTTGGCCTTGGGATGCCGGCTCATGAATTCCTGCACGTAGCGGCTCATGTGGTGGAGGCCGACGGAATAGATCGCGGCCACACGCACGCGGCCGGCCACGTCTTCATGGAGCGTGCGCACCTCGTCTTCGAGGGCGTCGTACCGGGCGATGAGTTTGCGACAGCCGTCGTAGAACACCTGGCCTTCCCGGGTGGGGGCCAGCGGCCGCTTCGACCGCTCGATCAGCTGCACGCCGAGCCGGGCCTCCAATTGGCTCACGACCTGGCTGGCCCCCGATTGGGAGATGCCGTTGTCTTCAGCGGCGCGGGAAAAACTCCTCCGCGAGACGATGTCGCAAAACACCTTCAGAGACTTCAAATTCACGGAATCCCGCGAAACCGCGGCCAAGAACAGGATCCAAACCCCATCCGTGATTAGAAAAACGAATGAATCATCCGTGAATCATTCGGAAAACAGATACAGCCTATCCGTGTCGTCGCGGCCGTCAAGCCAGCTGATCCGCCCTGCCTGGACGATCCCTGCCCATCTTTCCCATTCGGAAAAACATGCAGAATCCGCATAAACAGACCCGATTGAGAACCGGGGTTTTGTATGCACGACTCGCCGTTTTTTCGTGGTTTTTGCTGGCGCAGCGGCCTGCTGGCCGTGGTGGTGATGTGCTGCGAGGTGGTGCGGGCTGACCCGGCCGAGCAACTGGTGTTTCCGCTGCTCTCCGAGGAATCCGAGCCCGCGAGCCGCGTGGAACAGGTCCAGTACGCCGAAGAGGCCCTCACCCACGTCGATCCGGCGCAGGAGGCGCAGCTCCAGGCGCTCATCGATGCCGCCGTGGCGGCCCGCCTCGCCGGCATCCCTCGTCCGCGATACATCCCCGCCACGGATCTCGCCCCGCCGAAGGGGCTCGCGTTTCTCAAGACCGACCCCCGGCGCGGCGAATTTCCTTTCGCCATGGCGCTCGGCGGCTACATGCAGCTGCGGTGGTTCGAATTCGCCCGCGACGCGACCCAGTGGACCGACAACGGCAACATCACGCGGCCGATCAGCAACATCAACACCATCAACATCAACCGTTTCCTGCTCTCTTTCCACGGCCACGTGGTCGACGAGCGGCTGATCTACAACTTCGCCCTCTTCGGCACGACGAACGTGGGCATTCGGTCGGGCGTGGTGCCGATCGGCCTGGCGGGGTGGAAGTTCAGCGAGGCGGCCACGATCGGTGGCGGAGTCACGCCGGTGCCGGGGACCCGCGAATGGGTCGAGACCACGCCCTGGACGGTGGGCATCGACCGGAGCATGGCCAACACGTTCTTCCGCCCCGGCTTCAGCCCCGGCGCGGCGGCGATCGGCTCCCTCTTCGACAAGACGGTGCACTACCAGGCCGGCGTCTGGAACGCGATCGACGGTGGCACCACCGGCGTGTTGCGGCGCGGCACCTCGATGGCGTGGGCCGGCAACACGTGGTGGGAGCCGCTCGGGCCGTTCGGTCTCGGCGTGTCGGACATGGAGCATCACGACCAGCCGGTGGTGCGGCTGGGCACGAGCGGCGTGTATGCCCTCACCAACGCCCAGCCGATCCCGGGCAACAACCCCGAAGACACGGTCGTGCGGCTCTCGGACGGCACGCCGATCGCCGAGCTCGGCGCGCTGGGGGCGGACACGCTCGTCAATCAGTATCTCTACAAGCTCGCGACGGTTGACGCGGCCTGGAAATACCGCGGCTGGGGCGTGGCCTTCGAGTATTCCTTCCGCATGCTCGACAACTTCGCCGGTGTCGGCGATTTCGAGCGGGCGAGCAACTTCGACCACGGCGGCATGGGGTATCTGTCGTGGTGCTTCGTGCCGCGGACCTACGAGGCCTACGCCCGCTCCAGCGTGGTCACCGGCCCCTACGGCACGGGCCAGGAATATGGTGGCGGCCTGAACTGGTACCTCCGGGAATCCCGCCAGGCCCGCCTCACGCTCGAGGCGCTCCACATGAACCGCAACCCCGCCCAGAACTTCCTCTACCCCTACCGAGCCGGCTACACCGGCACCGCCATCCAGACCCAGTTCATGGTCATTTTTTAGCCGTTTGCGGGGCGTCGGCGGCTGTTACAATCGATCGTTTTCCCCCGCAGGGATTCGCTGCCCCGTGCCGACCCCCTCCATCACCAAAGCCCAGCAGAAGGCCATCCAAAAGGCCGACACGCTCATCGAGGCCCTGGGCTGGATCCGCAAGTTCCGCGACACCACGACGGTGATCAAGCTCGGCGGCAGCGTCGTCGAGCACCCCGACTCGCTGCGGCACCTGCTCCTCGATATCGTCTTCATGTCGACGCTCGGGATGCGGATCGTGGTCGTGCATGGCGGCGGCAAGGCGATCAGCCGCGCGATGGACGCCGCGGGCATCGAGCCGCGGTTCGTGCAGGGGCGACGGTACACCGACCGCACCACGCTGGAGATCGTCGAACGGGTGCTGGCCACGGAGGTGAACCACGACCTCGTGGCGAAACTCGAGGAGTACGGCGGCCGGGCCATGTCGCTCAACTTCCTCTCCACCAACGTGCTGTTCGGCGAAAAACTCGTGCTCACCGGCCCCTCCGGCGAGGCCCTCGACCTGGGCAACGTCGGCGAGGTCACGCGGGTCGATCGGCTGACGATCGATAATCTCACCTATGCCGGCCAGGTGCCGGTGATCCCGTCGATGGCCATGACGGCCGATGGCGAGAAACTCAACGTCAACGCCGATACCGCGGCCACGGCCGTCGCCGCGGCGATCGGCGCCGAGAAGCTCGTCGTCCTCTCCGACATCCCGGGCGTGCTCCGCGACGTCAACGACCCCGAGAGCCTGATGCATTCGCTCACCGCCTCCGAGTCCCGGCGACTGATCGCCGACGGCACGATCTCCGCGGGCATGATCCCCAAGATCGAGGGCTGCCTGGAAACGCTCGAGCAGGGCGTCAAGAAAATCCACATCATCGACGGGCGGCTACGGCATTCGCTGTTGCTCGAGATCTACACGACCAGTGGCGTGGGCACGGAGCTCGTCCGCGACGACGCTGCGACGCCGCGTGCGGCCGCCGCGCCGGCGGCCGTTGGTGCCCGCTAGGGTCCTTCCGCTTTTCCGAGGAGCCAATGCCATGGCCACCATTGACGCCCATTCGATCGGAGCGAAGACGCGGTCGGTGATCGACACCTTCGACCGGTACGTGGTGCCCAACTACAAGCGGTATCCGGTCTGCCTGACCCGCGGCGAGGGCTCCCGCGTGTGGGACGCCGAGGGCAGCGAATACCTCGACCTGTTTCCGGGCTGGGGCTGCAATCTCCTCGGCCACTGCCCCGAGCCCGTGGTGCGGGCCGTGCAGGAGCAGGTGGCCAGGCTGATCCATGTGCCCAACACCTGGTACACGGAGCCCCAGGGGGAGTGGGCGCGGCTGCTCTCCGAGCGTTCGTTCCGTGGCCAGGCCTTCTTCTGCAACTCGGGCACCGAGGCCAACGAGGCGGCCATCAAGCTCGTGCGGCTCCGCTCCGAGGGCAAGAAGTACAAGATCATCACCTTCACCGGGGGCTTCCACGGACGGACGATGGGCAGCGTGACGGCCACGGCCCAGCCCAAGTATCACGAGGGCCTGGGGCCGATGCTCGCCGGCTTCCAATACGCCCCGCATGGCGACCTCGACGCCGTCGAGCGGCTCATCGACGATCAGACCGGCGGCATCATGATCGAGCCGATCCTCGGCGAGGGAGGCGTGGTGCCCGCGCCGGCCGGATTTCTCCAGGGCCTGCGGCGGATCTGTGACGAACGCGACCTGCTGCTGGTGTTCGACGAGGTGCAGTGCGGCTGCGGTCGCACCGGCAAGTGGTTCGGCTACCAGCACTTCGGCGTGACGCCCGACGTGATCACGCTGGCCAAGAGCTTGTGCGCCGGCATCTCGGGCGGGGCGATGCTCACCACCGTGGAGCTGGCCAGGCACCTGCGGCCGGGCATGCACGCGGCCACGTTCGGCGGCAACCCGATCGCCGCGGCAGCCGGCATCGCTGCCATCGAGATGATCGAGCGCGACAACCTGCTCTCCCATGTCGATCGCGTGGCGGCGATTTTCCGCGAGCGGCTTCTGGCCCTCCAAGAGACCTGCGACGTCGTGAAGGACGTGCGCGTGCTCGGCATGATGATCGGCGTCGAACTTTCCGTGGACGGCACGGCCGTCGTGCAGGCCTGCATGGATCGCCACCTGCTCGTGAACTGCACGCAGGGACGCGTCATCCGCCTCCTGCCGGCGATGACGATCACGCCGGACGAGGTCCGCGACGGCTGCGACCGGCTCGCCGCGGCGATCGTCGAAGTGGCCGGCCTTCGCTAAGGCCCGCAGCCCGTCACCGCCCGGTTCAGTGCCATGCGTCATATCATCGTTCCCGAAGACCTGTCAGCCGGCGAGGTGGAGGCCGTCTTCGCGGTCGCACACGACCTGCAGGCGAAGTTCGATGCCGGCCGCCGCGATGCCCTCCTGCCCGGCCGCGTGCTGGCGCTCGTCTTTGAGAAGCCGAGCCTGCGGACGCGTGTGAGCTTCGAGGCGGCGATGGTGCACCTCGGCGGATCGAGCCTGTTCCTCGGCGAGGACACGGGCTTCGCGTCCAGCCGCGAGAGCATCGCTGACTTTGCCCGCGTGCTTTCGGAATACGTCGATGCGATCGTCTGTCGCTCGAAGGCTCACGACACCATCGAGCGGCTTGCGGCGGCGGCCGAAGTGCCGGTGATCAACGGCCTTTCCGACTACTGCCATCCCTGCCAGGCCCTGGCCGATATCTACACGCTGCGGCGGCACGTGGGCCGCGTGGCGGGGCATGCGCTCACGTTCGTCGGTGACGGCAACAACGTCGCCCGGTCGCTGGCGGTTCTCTGCGGGTTGCTCGGCATGCGGTTCGTGCTGGCGGCGCCGGAGGCCTATCAGTTCGACGCGGCGTTTCGCGCGCACCTGAAGAAGGTCGTGCCGCAGGCCGACATCGAGGAGACCACCGACCCGGTGGCGGCTGTGAAGGGCACGTCGGTCGTCTACACCGACGTGTGGACGAGCATGGGGCAGGAGATGGAGCGGGCCAAGCGACTCGCGGACTTCAGGGCCTACCAGGTGAACGAGGCCCTGATGAAGCACTGCCCCGAGGCGCTCTTCATGCACTGCCTGCCAGCCCGTCGCGGTGAGGAGGTGACCGATGCCGTGATCGACGGCCCGCAGAGCGTGGTGGTGGAAGAGGCTGCGAACCGGATGCACGTGCAGAAGGGCCTGCTCGCCTGGCTGCTGACGTAGCTGCCGATGGACAGACCGGAGGTCTGTCCCCACTGGGGAAGACAAGCGTGGCGTAGGCACGAGGTCTGCGATCCGTGCTTCATCCCTCGAACCGCTTCGAACGCAGCAGGTGGTGGTAGTGCTGTGCGAAGCGGTGCGCCTCGTCGCGGACGTATTCCAGCAGCCGCAGCGAGTATGAATCCCGCGACAGCCGCAGCGGCTCGCTCCTCCCGGGCAGGAAAATCTCCTCCTCCCGCTTGGCCAGCGAGATCATGCACGGCGGCTCCACGCCGAGCGACTCGACCGCATCGAGGGCCGCCGAAAGCTGCCCCTTGCCGCCGTCGACGAGGAAGATGTCGGGCAGCGACGCCCCCTCGCGGACCAGCCGCGCGAATCGTCGCGAGACGACCTCGTGGATGCTCTTGAAATCGTCGATGCCATCGACCGACTTGATGCGATACCGCTTGTAGCCGGGCTTGAAGGGCAGCCCGTCGATGAACTGCACGAGGCTGGCCACGGTCTCGTCGCCGTGCAGATGCGCGATGTCGACGCCCTCGATCACCCGGGGGGGCTGCGGCAGGCCGAGCACCTTTGCCAGCCCCGCGAGCCCCTTCTTCGGATCGACGAGAAACACCTCGGGCTGCACGTTCTCCTCGAGATCGCCGCGCTGGTCGAGTGTTTCCAAGAGCCGGATCTCGTCGCGGAGCCGGGCCGCCTTCTCGAACTCGAGCCGGCCGGACGCGGCGAGCATGTCGTCGCGCATCTCCTGCAGGAGCCGCTTCTTTCCCCCTTCGAGGAACGTCTTCAGGCGGTTGATGTCCTTGCGGTAATCCTCCTTCGAGATCCGCAGGTTGCAGGGGGCCGTGCACTGGCCGATCGACGCCAGCAGGCAGGGCCGAAACCAGCGCCACTGCTCGTCGTCGGCGTCGATGTCGAGCGTGCAGGTACGGAACTTGAAGATCCGCTGCAGCACGACGATGGCCCCGCGCAGGCTGCCGGCGCTCGTGAACGGCCCGTAGAGCTTCACGCCCTTCTGCCTGGGCGTGCGCGTGAACTCGACCCGTGGGTAATCCTCATGGGTCGTGATCTGCAGGTAGGGAAACGTCTTGTCATCCTTGAGGTCGGAGTTGAACCGCGGCTGCACGTCCTTGACGAGCCGGCTCTCCAGCAGCAGCGCATCGACCTCGCTCTCGGCTTCGAGGTAGTCGATGTCGCGGATCTCGCGGACCAGGTCGGCGGTGCGCCGGTCCTGCTCCGCGGCCTTGAGGAAGTAGCTGCCGGCGCGGGCCCGGAGGTTTTTCGCCTTGCCGACGTAGATCACGCGACCAGCGGCGTCCTTCATCAGGTACACACCGGGCGTCGTCGGAAACGAACGCACCTTCTCGGCGGCGAGCGACCGATCGTGGCCTCCGGCCGCGGCGTCGGTATCCGCGGGCGTCGTTTCAGAGGGCTTGTCGGGGGAGGCGTCCACGCATCGATTGTAGTGGCGCGGGCGGCAGCGGCGGCCGGCGATGGCGTTGACCGGGAGGAGGTGCCCCCGACCTTCGCGACGGGCAACTTCGGCAGCCCCCCCAAAAACTGCAAAAGTCGAAGCTACACACCGGCGAGAGCACGGAGTTCTTTTTCGAGCGCGTCGAGTCGTGCCGTCAGGGCGTGCTTCACGGAAGGCAGGTCGGCGGGAGAGCAGGGGGCCGCGGCCGCGAAGAGATAGAACTTGATCTTCGGCTCCGTGCCCGAAGGCCGCACGGCGATGGCATTGCCCAGCGCAGGAAAGCGGCCGGGAGAACCCGACCCGGCGTCGGGCAGGCCGGCCAGATCGAAGATCACGAGATCGCCCTTCGCGCCGGCGAAGCCGACGGGCTGCCCACCGCGGGCAGCCGTGGTGAGGCTCGCATAGTCGCGCGTGCGCACGACATCCAAGCCGCCGAGCGCGGCCGGCGGCTTCGCCCGCAGCGCCGCCATGATGTCCTTCATCCGATCCATGCCGCTGGCGCCAGGCAGGGTGATCGCCACCTGCCGCTCCAAATGGCAGCCGTGCGCGCAGAAAAGTTCGTCGAGTTTGTTGTGGAGCGTCCTGCCTTCGGCCTTGAGGCTGGCGGTGAGTTCCGCCAGCAGCAGCGCCGCCACGCTGGCGTCCTTGTCGCGGACGTGCGTGCCGGCGAGGTAGCCGTGCGATTCCTCGCAGCCGAACGCGAAATGTTCGGGGCCGGTCTCGTCGATCGCCTGGCCGATCCACTTAAAGCCCACCTGGAGCGTGTCCACCGTGGTCACCCGGAAGGCGTCGGCGATCCGGCGCACGAGGCCCGTCGTCACCAGCGTGGTGATCACGTGGTCTGACGACGCGAGTGAGTTGCGGGACTGGCGGCTGGAAAGCACCCAGTCGACGAGCAGGGCTGCGATCTGGTTGCCCGTGAGCGTGCGCCACTCGGCCCCGGGAACCGCCGTCAGCGGTGCGGCGGCGCCGAGGCGGTCGCAATCCGGGTCGCTCGCCAGCACGAGGTCGTCGCCGCGGTCCCGAGCTTCGGTGATCGGCCCGGTGAGCACGGCGGGGTTCTCGGGGTTGGCCACGTGCCCCGGCACGTTGGGGAAATCCCCGTCCGGCTTTTCCTGCGGTCCATACAGCCGCAGTTTCGTGAAGCCGGCCCCGTGGAGCACGGGCACCACCGCGCTGGCACCCACGCCGTGCAGCGGCGTGTAGAGGATCGAGACATCGCGCGGCCCCGGCGACGCCTGCCGCAGCACCGCCGCCACGAATGCCGGATCGATCTCCTCCTCGACGAACCGCACGCGGCCGCTCGCCACGCCGTCGGCGAACGGCTCACGGGCGATCGCATCCACCTTCATCACGCGGTCGATGATGCCCTTGTCATGGGGCGGCAGCACCTGCACACCGCCCGCCCAATAGACCTTCACCGCATTGTCGCTCGGGGGATTGTGACTGGCCGTCACCATGATCCCGCACGTGGCCCGGGTGTGCCGCACGGCATAGGAAAGCTCGGGCGTGCTGCGGAAGCCACGGAGGAAGAAGATCCTGAAGCCGGACGCCAGGAGCACTTCCGCGCACAGCTTCGCAAAATGCTCGGAGCGGTGCCGGGTGTCGTAGGCGATGGCGCACGACGGCGTGTCGCCCGGCTGCAGGATGGAGCGCACGTGGTCGGCGAGGCCCTGGGCGCTCTCGCCGATCGTGCGGTCGTTGATGGCGTTGCTGCCGACGGGAAACATCATTCCCCGGCGGCCGCCGGTGCCGAAGGGAATCACCGTCCAATAGACGTCGTCGAGTGGCTTCCAAGCAGCCGGGTCGGCGATCGCCGCGTCGATCCGCGCCGCGAGTTCCGCGGCGAACTCCGCATACCGCGGCTGCGTGAGCCAATCGCGCATGGTGGCGGCGGAATGGGGCGTGACGAGGCCGGCGGCTTGCGCGGCGGCGATGGCTTCGAGGCGTGCGGCGTGGGGCATGCGCAGGGTCTCTCCGATGCAAGGCGGGAATGCGGTGGGCGAAAGCCGGAGAGGCAGTTTATGCTGCGCGGCGGATTTTCGCCGAGGCTCCTCCCCGTCGCGTGGCATGATGTCCGATTCTTTGATCGTCAGTGTTTCCGGCCTCCGCGGCGTGGTGGGAACCTCACTCACCGTCGAGGTGGCCGCCCGGTACGCTGCCGCGTTCGCCGCCGGATTGCCCCTGGGGCCGATCGTCATCGGCCGTGATGGCCGGGAATCGGGCCCCATGCTCGCGGCGGTGATCACCATGGCGCTCGAGGCCGCCGGCCGCGACGTGATCGACTGCGGCACGGCCGCCACGCCGACCGTCGGGATTGTGGTGCGCGGCGAGCGGGCCGCTGGTGGAATCCAGATTTCGGCGAGCCACAACCCGGCGAAATACAACGGGCTCAAACTCTTTTCCCACGAGGGCCGCGTGCTGCCGGCGGCGGCGGGGGCCGAGGTCCGTCACCGTTTCGAGTCGATGACAGCCACGCCTCTGCCGGGGCGTTCGCAGGGCAGCATGCGCTACGTCGATGGCGTCGCCGCGCACGTGCGTCTCGTGGCGGCCACGGTGGATGCCGAGGCTATCCGGCGGCGGCGTCCGCGGGTCTGGCTCGACAGCGGGCATGGCGCGGGCAGCCTCGTGGCCCGCGCGTTGTTCGAACACTTCGGCTGTGAGGCGGTGATCGAAGGGGACACACCCGACGGGCTCTTCGAGCACGAGCCCGAGCCGACAGCGGCGAACCTCGCCGGCATGCTGCCGAAGATCCGAGAGCAGCGGGCTGATGTCGGTTTTTTCCAAGACCCCGACGCCGACCGGCTGGCGATCGCCACGGCCGATGGCCGCTACATCGGCGAAGAGGCCACGCTCGCCCTGGCGGTCGAACATGTGCTGGCGAAGACGCCGGGTCCAATCGTGATCAATTGCTCGACGAGCAGGATGGCTGCCCTCATCGCGGCGCGGCATGGCGTGGCTTGCCATGTGGCTGCCGTGGGCGAGGCGAACGTGGTCGATCGTATGCTCGCGACGCAAGCCGTGCTCGGAGGCGAGGGCAACGGCGGCGTGATCGATCCGCGAGTGGGGCTCGTCCGCGACAGTTTCGTGGCGATGGCGCTCGTGCTCGACATGCTGAGCGCGGGCCCCACGCCACCGACGCTCGACGATCTGGCCCGGGCGCTGCCGCAACTGGTTATGAAGAAGACGAAGATCGACCTTGCCGAGGGCCTCACCGGGGCGGCGCTTGCCGCGGCGTTGGGCCGGATTGAAGCGGTATTTCCGTGGGCCCGCGTCGATCGGCTCGATGGGCTGCGGCTCGATTGGGACGGCGGGTGGCTTCTGGTCCGGGGCAGCAACACGGAGCCGATCGTGCGGATCGTGGCCGAGGCCGCCACCGAAGCGGCCGTCGATGAGGCGATCGCCCGGGCCAAGGCGGCCCTCGAGTAGCGGCCCAGGGGAGCGGTGCGCGTGGAGCCACACCCGTTCGACATCGCGGCGATCGATCGGCTTTCCGACGAGCAACTGGCGGCCCAGGCGGCCCGCGAAGGCTCCGACGGCGTGGCATTCACCGCGCTCGTGGATCGCTACCGCGAGAAGGTGTGGCGCGTCTGCTGGCGGTTGATGGGCACGCAGCACGACGCGGAAGACGCCGCCCAGGAGGTGTTCGTGCGGCTGTTTTTCGAGCGCGGCAAGTTTGCCGGCCTGTCGCGGTATTCGACCTGGCTGCACGGCGTGGCCATCCGCACATGCCTTACCCTGCGCCGGTCACGAGGCCGCCGCCGCCGCCGCGAGGAACCCGGCAACGAGGAGCGGATCGCCCACGAGGCCGATGCCGCGCCGCAGGCCACGGCGGCCGTCGATGCCAGCCACGACATGCACGCGCTGCTCGAAGGCCTCGATGAAGAAGACCGTGCCCTCGTGCTCATGCGGTTCGCCGAAAACCACGACTACGATCAACTGGCGGAGATGTTCGGCACCACCGCCGGCGCATGCCGCATGCGGATCAGCCGCATTCGCGAAAAACTGGCTGCCAAGGCCGACCGGCTCTTTGGCGCGGATGGCCCGAGACACCCCCGGAAGCCCGCCGCACCCGTGCGGGAAATGCCATGAGCAGCGAACGCGACCCCCTCGAAAGCCTTTCGCAGATCGAGGTTCCGCCCGTGCCGCCGGCGCAAATCCTGCGGGCCGGCGTGCGCCGCAAGCTCAACCCGCGATTGTTGGCACTGCACGTGATCGAGTTCGCCTTGGGGGCGACCGTGTGGGCGCTGGTGCACATGGCCGCCGCCCTGGCCGCAGCCCTCCGCTACACCGTCACCGGCCGGTGGCCGCCGCGGGCCGAGAACCGGGAAACGGGCCCATGAAAGGGCCGCCAAAAAATTTTCCGTGACACGCCGCCTCCGGCCGGCAACTCATCTTGTGGCGGTGGAAAAAGGGCCCGCGATGTGCGGCCCGCGACACCGCCGAAGACGACACACTCGCCGGTGAGGTGCCGGCGCGATGCATTGGGTTGCGGGCCAAGTCAATTCCCGCGAGAGGGTTTGGGGAGGGATTCTTCACATGGCTGATTTCACGACGGTTGGGCAGACCGCTGCCGAGACCGTGAATGTTTCCAAGCAGGCGCTCGTCGACAGCTTCACCCAGGCATGGAGCCAGGTGATCCTGCTGGCGCCGAAGATGGTGGCGATGGTGTCGGTGCTCGTGATCGGGTACGTGGTCGCCCGTTGGGTGGGCGGCCTGATCACGGTGATCGCCGACAAGATCGGGCTGCAGACGGCGGCCGAGAAGAGCGGCCTCGCCAAGAGCATGCACGACGTGGGCATCAAGCGGCCGGTGCCGTCGATCGTGGGCGGGCTCGTGTTCTGGCTGCTGATGTGCGTGTTCGTGATGGCGGGGTTCAACATTCTCGGCCTCGAGAGCGTGACCTCGGCGATGGGTGAGGTGGTCAACTACATCCCGCGGCTGCTCGTAGCGACCGTGGTGGTGGTGATCGGCCTCCTTGCCGCGACCTTCCTCCGCGGTGTCGTCGCCACGAGCGCCGACCGCGTGGGCCTGTCGTATGCCGAGTATCTCGCCGGCGGCTGCTACTGGGTGTTGTCGCTCTTGACCTTCATCGCGGCCTTCAACCAGCTCGGCATCCAGTTCGCGCTGCTGGAGAAGCTGATCCTCATCGGCTCGGCCGGTCTCGCCGCGGGCTTCGCCCTGGCCTTCGGCCTCGGCGGCCGCGACGTGATGGCTGGCATCCTCTCGGGCTACTACGTTCGCCAGCGTCTCCAGGCGGGAGACACGGTGACCGTGGCCGGGCTGGAGGGAACGGTGCGCGAGGTCGGGCCGGTGGCCACGATCATCGAGACCCGTGAGAACGGCCTCGTGTCGCGGCACTCGGTGCCCAATTCGAAGATGCTGCAGGAGGCGGTGCGGTAGTTTCACGCGGGCGAGGCCGTCCATGGCCCTCGCCCGCTGGGTCGGCCGGGGGAACGCCAAGGGTTCCCCCGGCCGACGAGCATCGCGTCCGGCGATGCGGCAGCACGCGGGCGAGGCCGTCCATGGCCCTCGCCCGCTGGGTCGGCCGGGGGGAACGCCAAGGGTTCCCCCGGCCGACGAGCATCGCGTCCGGCGATGGGACGGTGCACGGAAGTCTGCCCGTCAAAAAACATGGGGCCCGCGGTGCCACGATCGACGCGGGCCTTTTTGCTGCGCTTCGAGAGCCAGATGGGCCAACCCGGCCTGGAGGGGCCCACACTCCGTTGCCGAACTCTCACCTCATGGAATTGATCCGCCTGCAGCAATGTGTTCGCAGTCCGGCAGACCGGTTTGTCGGGCCATCGTGACAGGCGCTGAGCAATCATCGGCCAGTCGGTTTCGCGGAGTGTGCGGAGGCGAGGCAGGTTTTCTCTAGGCAAAAAGTTTTCCGCTCGTCGCTCAACAATCCGGTCTTGGCCCGGGGCGTTATCTGGAAAATAATTCCTGTTAACAACCCGCCGCCGACAGCAAGTCTCGCTGCAAACCTAGCGCTGCAGCCAACTTGCTCCCCGCCCCGCAATTTCATCCCCCGCGATTATCCGGAACCGCCGGAAGATTATCGAGTTCCGTAGAAACACTAGTTAGACCATAGTTGGCGGGCATAGAGTTATGGCCTTCTGCCCAAGATGTAGTGGTGAGATGGGAGCAGCAGAGGCCGCGTGCCCTTTGTGTGGCTACGACTTCGCACCTGCCTCAGCGGCGAAATGGCAAGGGGGAGCCTACGCACCGTGGACGAACTGGTGCCTGCTCGTTGGAGTCATAGCATCTGGCTTAGGATGTTTCGTTGCGTTCGTCGCGGCATTGCGGGCCCTCGCGAGGGGTGAGGTGCTAGAGGGTCTGGTCGTGCTTCCGCTTGCTTGCATCTATCAACTTGCGTTGATGATCGTTTTTCTGCGAGCCCGTGACAGTCATCCTGAAAGCCAACGCTAGAACGACCGCATCGCCCCTACGAATCCGACCCGGTCTAACTATCCGATGCAATGGACTCGCGATAAAATCTGGCGGCATGGCTCGTCCAAGGTCGCGAGCCATTGATCGGAGCCGTTCTGCCTCGGTATCCGGGCCTGATTTGAGCCATGGCCGAGCAAGCCCACACTGCCGCCGCTCATTTCCGCCAGCGAGTTATGGCAATCTGCCTGCCGAGCCAAATCAGGGTAACCCCGAAACTCTGGACGATTCCTGCTGTCATTGACCGCTGGCCATGCCTTTCGAATCCTCGCTGCCGCTGATCCTCGTCTGCCTGCTTGGGGCTGTCGTCGTAGCGTGTATTTGGCTGCGTGTGCAGTCAAGTGGGTTGCTTGCTGTTTCAGCAGTTCTCGCAGTGGCAGGTGTCGGGGCGTTCGTAGCAGATTCGCTCGTTGAGACCGACCGCGAGTGCCTGCTGGCGCTGTTTCCGCGTCTTGCTCGTGCAGCAGAAAAGCAGGAGGTTTCCACGATCGTGGCCGTACTCGATCCAGAGCTTCGCCCGTTGCGTGAAGAAGCCGAGAGGGTGCTGAAGCAGGTGAAGCCGACCGAAGTAGCGATCACAAGTGTCGATGTTGTCGTGCAGCCCGTGAAGAAGCCGCCTGAAGCCGTAGCTAACCTGATTGTGCGGGTGACAGGCAACGTGATCGACAAGGGCACGCCGGGCACAGTGCTGGTAGGCGTGAAGCTTCTGCTCCACAAGAAAGATGGGCGGTGGCTCGTGAGGGATGCAGAGGGCGAGCCGGTCAGGCCGGGGCAGCGCGAGTGATGGATGCCCGATGGTGGTAGATCGCCATCCACTCACGCGACCGTGATTGGGAGCGGGGCATAACCAACCGATGCAATGGACTCGCGATGAAGCCCCGCGGTGTGGATAATCCCGTGGCCGTGAGCCGCTGATCTTTGGCGTTCCACAGGGCCTTGACGGGGCACAGACATCCGGTTATACTTTTGGTATGAAAACGGCCGTCTCTATCCCGGACGATGTCTTCGAGGACGCTGAGCGACTCGCCTCACGACTCCAGACGTCGCGCAGCAAGCTCTACGCCCGCGCTCTCGCTGAGTTCGTGGCCCGCCATGACGATGATCGCGTCACAGCGCTCATGGATCAGGCTGTCCTTGAGGCCGGAGGGAAAGGTGATCCCTTTCTCGAGGTGGCTGCGAAGCAAGTTGTGCAGCGGGCCGAATGGTGATCGCACAAGGCGAAGTCTGGTGGGCCGACCTTGCTGAGCCTATCGGCTCAGCCCCTGGCTACCGTCGGCCGGTAATCGTCCTGCAGTCTGACCCGCTCAACCGAAGCCAAATCGCCACGGTCGTTTGCGTTGTCCTGACAAGCAATCTTCGTTGGTCTATAGCTCCTGGCAATGTGCTGCTCACCGCTAAGCACACCAGGCTTGATCGCGATTCCGTGGCGAATGTGTCGCAGCTCGTCACTATCGATAAGCGGCAGCTGACTGAGCGAGTCGGGAAAGTGCCCCGGAAGCAAATGGAGGGCATCTTTTCCGGCATCGACCTGATTATGGGCCGATAAGAAGATTCACGTGGAACCACGCCATGCAATGCACTTGCAACGCAGCGGACGTCCGAGCGAAGTTGTGGGCAGTTCGTTGCCGGGTCGGGCCAACTGACTCTCGGAAGGCACCACGCCGGCTTCGCCGTTCACGCGGCCCGACGGGATGCGGGGCCGGTGTGCTCCGCGGCGGCCGGGAAGGAAGTCAGCTGCGCGACGGTCGCCGTTCGCACGAACAGTACCGACCGCATCACCACTCGCAGCACCTCGATCACCGCACGGAAGGGAAACACAGTGAGATAACGCCAGCGCGGCAGCTTGTACTGCGCCGAGCCAAACTGGATCTGCGTCGGCGAGCCCTCGTCGGCGACGACCGGGCAGGGCGTCACGGCCAGGGCCTTGAGACCGACGAGATATTCGAGGTCGAACGCGATGTCATAGGCCAGCCGCATGGGCAGGAGGTAGCGGCGGAATGCCGCCGCTGCACGGCGGTTGAGCACGTAGGCAGCGGCCCCCTTGCTGCGCGTGAACGAGACACCGAGCGAGGCCGTGGCGTCGAGCCGGACGACCGGGACGGCGCGGTCCGTGTTCACCGTCTGCAGCCGAAGCACGTCCCACAGCCGGCCGCGGGCCACGGCCTTGGCGAGAAGAGAGGGGAGCGTCGGGGCGAACCGTGCGTCGTCTTCGAGAATGAGGGCGTAGTCGGCGGTCGAGGCGAGAAAGGCGTTGATCGCCTTCATGTGGCTGAGGTAACAGCCGATCTCGGCGGGGATCGGCCGGCGGCCGGTCATGAGCCGGTGCGACAATTCATGAAACTCGGGGCACGGCAGCGGAAAAGCCCGGCCGTCGATGGCCTCGATCCGTGTGAAGGGCAGGCCTGCCGCGTCGAGCACGGCCTGCATCTGCCGCAGCCGCTCGCCGGCCCGGGGCAGATTGATGAGATACGTGTGCAGCGTGGGGTGGCGCATCGCGGGTCACTGCCTGATCAAGACGCGTGAGCCCAGCCCGAGGATGTCGACGAGGTCGTCGAGATCGCGCGGCGTCACGATCAGCGTGCCATCGGGCGCGGCTTCGCTCATCGCCACCGGATCATCGATGGCCTCGATCCGCAGCCCCTCCTGCAGCAGGATCGCCTTGGTGCCGATCTGCCCGGCGACGTGCTGCACGAGCGACCCGGGGCCTGAGGATGCTGTGTTCACCGGCTGTGAGCCGCCTTCGCGACGGACCTCCGCCACGGGCACCGATGCTCCGACGCGGTCGTGCACGCCGCGGCCGATGACCACTGGGAACGTGCCGGCATAGTTGCCGCCAACCTGGAGGGTCATGCGGCGTCGCGACACGCTGACGACCGCGTCGAACGGCCCGCGGACGAGTTTGAGCGCTTCGCCGGGCACGAGCCGCTCGGGGGCGTCGATGCCGTTGATCTTGCCCAGCAACTGCCAGGGCACCGCATGCGCGGCCGCGATTCCATCGAGCGTCTCACCCGCCGCGACGACGTGTGGCGGCAGGAGGAGATCCGCCTGCGAATAGATGACGGTGCCCGCCAGCTGGCCCAACAGTTCCTCGAGCCGCTGGCTCTCCTCCAGGCCGAGCGATGAATCGTCGTGCCAGGCGGAGAGCACCGCCAAGGCCTCCGCATAGCGACCCGCAGCGAGCTTGTCGTGGGCGTCTGCCCATGCGGATGCGAATGCCGCCGACTGGAGCGTGGTGGGGGCGGCTTGCTCCAAGGCGGCGGGCGACGGGGACGCTAACGCGGCCGACGCTGCCGCTGTCGCCGGAGGTGGGGCCAAGCCACCCGCCATGCCGGCAGCGGCCAAGGGGGCCGCGGCCACGACGGCGGCTGCCATGCCGGCATCCGCACTCTCCGGCGGCGGCGCCGACTGGGCACTCAGATACGTGGGCGTCGATGGCGCGGCGGGGGGAATCGCGGACACGTTTTCGGCCGCTGTGGACGGAGGAGGGGCAGGCACAGCCGGCAGGAGAGCGGTCGCCGCCGGCGGGGACAGCTGGTTGCCCGCGGCCGGCGCGGCGGGCAATTCCACCAGCGGCGCCGCGGCCATGGTCTCGGTGGCGGCGGCTGGATCAGCCGCGGACTGGAAGGGAGGTGCTTCCGGAAGGGACGGCGGCGCGGTGGTCGGACCCTTTTGCACGATCGAATACGCGCCATACAGGATCATGCCCAGCAGACCGAGCACCACCAGCGGCTTGAGGGCCTCCAGCGAGTCGGTGTCGGGTTCGCGGCGGCGCGGAGATTTCGACCGACTGGCCATCAGCAGGCTCCCAGAAAGAGGACGATCGGGCGAGGATGGTACGGGGGGGCAGCGGCAGCCGCCAGATCGCTTCGGAGCCTGTTTTCCAGAGGTCCGATGGATCTGCCGGCCAGGCCATGGGCGCGGAGCCGGCTTCATTCGGAACGAGTCTCCGACGTATAGTGTCGGGCTGGCGGAGCGATTCGTTCCCGAAGGACTGCGGGATTCGGGAGGAGGTGGCTCATGCACTCGTGCGAGGTTGACGCGGCACGCGTCCGGGATGTCGTGGCCATCGTGTTGGCCGGCGGCAAGGGATCGCGGCTCGATCCGCTCACCCGCGACAGGGCGAAGCCGGCCGTGCCCTTCGGCGGCAACTACCGGATCGTCGATTTCGCGCTCTCCAACTGCCTCAACAGCGGTCTTCGCAGGCTCCTCGTGCTCACGCAATACAAGGCGATCAGCCTCGATCGCCACGTCCACTCCGGTTGGGACCGTTTTTTCTGCCGCGATCTCGGCGAGTTTCTCGACATCCTCCCGCCACAGCAGCGGGTGGATGAGAACTGGTATCTCGGCACCGCCGATGCCGTCTACCAAAACATTTACTCCATCGAGATGGCGCAGCCGCGGCTGGTCGTCGTGCTCGCCGGCGATCACATCTACAAGATGAACTACCAGGCCCTCATCGAGGCGCATGAGGAGAGCGGCGCCGTCGTGACCATCGCTGCGCTTCCGGTGCCGTGCGATCAGGCCCGCGAATTCGGCACGATGGAGATTGATGCAGCGGGCCGCGTGCGCGGCTTCTTCGAGAAGGTGGACGATCCTCCGCCGTTGCCCGGTGCGGCCGGCATGTGCCTGGCGTCGATGGGCATCTATTGTTTCTCCACGCCCTTTCTCCTCGAGCAGTTGCGGGCCGACGCCGGCGACCGTGGCAGCCGCCACGACTTCGGCCACGACATTCTCCCCAGAGCGATCGATTCTCACGGTGTCTACGCCTTTCCGTTCCGCGATGAAAACCGCAAGCGCGATGCCTACTGGCGCGACGTGGGCACGATCGACGCCTATTTTGCGGCGACGATGGACCTCGTGGAGGTCGATCCGCAGCTGAATCTCTACGACGAGCAGTGGCCGATCCGCACCCACTACCCGTCCTATCCGCCCCCCAAGTTCGTGTTCGCGGGAGAGGGCGATGCAGCCCGTCGCGGCGAGGCCACCGACAGCATCGTCTGCCCGGGCGCGATCCTCTCCGGCGGCCGGGCCGCGCGGTCGGTGATCGGGCCCGGGGTCCGCGTGAACAGTTTCGCGCGGCTCGAGGAAAGCATCGTCTTCGAGGGGGTCGATATCGGCCGCCACGCACGGATCCGCCGGGCGATCATCGACAAGGGTGTGCGGGTGCCGGCCGACACGCGGATCGGCTTCGATCCCGACGAGGATGCCGCGCGTGGCTTGACGGTTTCCTCCGCAGGCGTGACGGTGGTGCCGAAAGGATTCGTGTTTCAGCCCGCGACCGTATCCGTGCCGGCCGCCGCCGGCATGCCCTGAAGAAACCCCGGTCAGCCATGCCGAAACGCAACGTGTTCATCCTCGCCGTGCTGATCGTGGGCTGCCTGCTCGCTTGGCTGGCCCGCGACCACGCCGGCCACGGCCGCCGCTTCGCCGAGGTGCTCGCCGCCATCGATACGCATGCCCTCGAGCGGGTGGAGGCCGACAAGTTGTTCGAGGCCGCGATGGACGGCGTGTTTTCCAGGCTCGACGAGCACTCGGGCTACATCCGCGGCTCCGCACAGGTGCAACTGGAGTCGCTCCTCGACCAGGAACTGTGCGGGGTGGGGTTGGAACTGGCCGTCGCCGCCGACACACGGCAGATCGCCGTGCTCTCGCCGATCGTCGCCTCTCCGGCCTGGCGCGCCGGCATCGTGTCGGGAGACATGCTGGTGGCGATCGATGGCGTGCCGACCAGCGGCATGACGCTCGACGAAGCCGTGGGCCGGCTGCGCGGCCGGGAAGGATCGCGGGTGCTGCTCACCGTGACGTCGACCGGCAGTTCCGGGCGCACCGCCGACCCCGGGGCGGCCGCGGCGTCACGGGACATGGCGCTTTTCCGCGAGCGAGTGGTCATCGACAGCGTGCGCGGCGACCGGCGCCGCGCCGATGGCTCGTGGGACTGGTGGCTGGAGGGCGAGGATGGCATCGCCTATCTCCGCGTCACCTCGTTCGGCGAGCGGACCGCGGAAGAATTGGCGGAGGCTGCCGAGGTGATCGAAGCGCAGGGCCGGCCGCGCGGCGTGGTCATCGACCTCCGCGGCAACGGGGGCGGCCTGCTCGCGGCAGCCGTCGCCGCCTGCGACATGCTGGTGGACGAGGGAGTGATCGTGTCGACGCGGGGCGGCCCGCAGGGTGACGGCGAGCGTCGGGCCGGGCCGGGGCACGTGCTCGACGAGGTGCCGATCGTGGTGCTGATCGACGGCCTCACGGCCAGCGCCGCCGAGATCGTGGCCGCCTGCCTGCAGGACAGCGGCCGGGCGACCATCGTGGGAGGCCGCACCTATGGCAAGGGAACGGTGCAGACACTGCTGCCCCTTTCCGACGGCCGCGGCATCGTCAAACTCACGACGGCGGAATACCTGCGGCCGAGCCAGGCCACGATCCACCGTGATCGAAATGCAGCCGACGCGGATACCTGGGGTGTGTCGCCCGCCGACGGCTGGGCGGTGGCCCCCACCGGCCAGCAGGTGGAGCGGCTCCGCGCCTGGCGGCAGGCCCGCGACGTCGTGCCACCGCCGGGTGCGGCGCCAACGGCCTCCACGCTGCCGCGCGACGTCGATGTCGTCCTCCGCCGCGGACTCGACGCCTTCGGCCATTGAAGTCAGGCCGTGGCCTCGGCGGCGAGAAAGAAGCTCCCCGCCACGCATACGATCCCGAAGCCGCCAGCCAACCGCCGCGCCATGGCGACGGCCTCCCGCGGCGTGGCGGCCGACCGCGCAGGCAGGCCAACGGCGTGGGCGGCGGCGCGGAGCCGTTCGAGCGGCGCGGCCCGCGGATTGGTGACATAGCGGGTGAGCACCACCTCGTCGAACCGTCCGCGCACCGCGGCAAGCATCCGCTCGATCTGCTTGTCGGCGCTGGCGGCGAACACGAGCACCCGCGCGTGACCGGCCCGCCCGCGCTCCTCGAGCACCGGCGCGAGGGTCTCCACGAGCGCCGCGATGGAGGCCACGTTGTGGGCCGCATCCACGATCACCAGCGGCCGCCGGCCGACCACCTCGATCCGCGCCGGCAGCCGCACGCGGCGCAGACCGCGCCGCAGCGCCCCGTCATCGACCGCATGGCCCCGGCCATCGAGGAGCCGCGCCGCCATCACCACGAGCGCCGCATTTTCGGCCTGGTGGCGGCCGGGCATGCCGACCTCGTAGGGCGGATCGGCCACCCCTGCCACTGCGACCTGCACACCGCAGCCAAAAAGCGACCCCGCCGCGGCATCGACCATGCGGCAGGTGAAATCGCGGCCGAGTTCCAGCAGCGGGGCCCGGCGACGGGCAGCGGTGGCGGTGATCACGCGGCTGGCGGCGGCAGCCGTGGCACCGGAGATCACCGGGCAGCCGCGCTTGATGATGCCGGCCTTCTCGGCCGCGATGAGATCGATCGTCGATCCCAGGAGCCGCATGTGGTCGAGGCTGATGCTCGTGATGATCGACAAGACCGGGAGCGACACGTTCGTCGCGTCGAGGCGGCCTCCGAGGCCGGTTTCAAGCACGGCGATATCGACACGCGACCGGGCAAAATGCACGAAAGCAATGGCGGTCATCACCTCAAACCACGTCGGCCCGCGCCGCCCCCTCCGGGCAGCCGCCGCGTCCATCGCCTCGACGGCCGGAATCACCTCCGTGAAACTGCGAACCAGATCAGGCGACGAGATCGGCCGGCCGCCGACGCTGATCCGCTCCTCGATGGCATGCACATGGGGCGACATGTAGCGGCCCACGCGATGGCCAGCCTCGTGGAGCACGCCGGCCAGCATGGCCACGACCGACCCCTTTCCCTTTGTGCCGGCGACGTGCACCACCGGGCAGCGTCGCTGCGGATTCCCCAGCCGGGCCAGCAGACGACGCATGCGGGCCAGACCAAACGTGCCCGCAGCCGTCGTCGTGGGCACCGTGCGCTCGAAATTCACGCGTTCGTTCAGCCAGGCCAACGCTGCGGTACGAGACAGCCGCGGCGCGGGCCGAACGTCGGCCCTTCGTTTCCTCGGTGCCATCATGTTTCGCAGTCTCCAGAGATTGCCCGCGTTACCGCGGCGGAGAGTGTAGTGTGGCCGACCGGGAGCGTTCACGGGACAAGTCGGCTTGACCGAGCCCCCCTTTTCCCGGACGTTCCCCGAGCTTCATCCCGGATCCCGAGATCCCCCGACACCAGGCATGCGCGTCATCGTGGCCTCCAGAGTGTGCTGGCTCCTCGCCGCAATCGCCGCAGTTGCCGGCGGTGCCGCGCCCGCCGCGCCGCCAACCGGCGGGGAACCACCCGCGCTCTACATTGCCGACCCGACGGCCGGCCCGCTGGTGAGCGGTTTTCCCGCCAAGGTCGAGCCCCAACTCGTGGCTCCTTGGCCGCGATGGTTTGCCAGCGCGAGCGGCTTGGTGATGACCCGCACGCTCCCCAGCGGCGCCGTCTCCACCGGACCGGGATCTTTGAGTTTCGACACGCAGGATGCCTCGGCCTCCTGGCCCGGGGGCGTCGACCTTCGGCTCGGACGCTGGTTCGGCGCCCGCCAGCAGCATGCGATCGAGATGATCTACTGGGGCGTCTACAACATCGGCTCCTCGACATTCGCGGCCGCCGGTGCCGATGCCGGCACGCTGCAGCGATCCGATCTCGTCAACGACGTCGAGATCAACTGGCTCGCCTCGCTCGGCGAGCGGCCGGAATTCATGGCCGACGACCAACGCGTGAACTGGATGTGGCTGGGCGGCTTCCGCTTCTTCCAACTGCAGGACGACCTCACGCTCGTCACCCTGTCGCCCGCCACCGATCTTGACGTGGCGACGAACAACAACCTCTTTGGCGGCCAGGTGGGGGCAAAGTTCGACTGGGCTTTCGCCCCGCGTCTGCGGCTCTCCGCCGTGCCGAAATTCATGATCGGCGGCAATTCAATTACCAACACCTCTACCTTCAATGGCACGAGCGAGCACTCCACGCTCGGCGTCTTCTCGTGGCTGGGGTCGGTGGACACCATGGTGGCCTGGGACGTGACCGAAAGGTGGAGCCTGTGGATGGGCTACCGCGTCGTCGGCGTCGGCAACATCTCGCAGGCCGACCAGCAATGGCCCGCGACCATTCCCCCATCGGCGGCCGACCTGTCGGGCGTGGCAGCAGGCTCCGAGTCGATTGTCCACGGGGGCTTCGCGGGGTTCGAGGCGAGGTATTGACTTCACGGCTGCCGGGCCATCCATGGCCCCGGCAGCCTTGGCATCGTGCGAGCCTGCTCGCACGATGCGGGCGGTCGCACCTCCGGGCGACCGTGGCCGCCGCGGAGCGGCGGCTGCTCGGCGGCTCGCCCAGAGCGGCTCGCCGACCGAGCATTCCGCGGGGCGGGGCACGCAGCGGCCTGCGGCCGCTGCGTGCCGTTTGCGAAATCGCACGCGGCGCGGCCTTTGGCCGCTGCGTGCGGGGGAGAGGGCACGCGGCGCGGCCTTGGGCCGCTGCGGGCCAGAGGAGAAGAGAACGCGGCGCGGCTTTTGGCCGCTGCGGGCCAGAGGCGTATGATCTTCCGCATGAATACTTCACAGACGGCTTGCGATCTCACTGCCAAGAAATGCGTGCCCTGCGAGGGAGGCGTGCCCCGCTACTCCACAGCCCAGTCCGAATCGCAGTTGGCAGCCCTTCCCGCCTGGCGACTCACCCACGACGGCACGCGGATCCGGCGCGATCTGAAGCTGAAAAACTTCCGCGAGGCAGTGAAACTCCTCAACAACGTGGCTGCCCTCGCCGAACGTGAACAACACCACCCCGATCTGCATATCGAGGGCTACCGAAACGTGTGGATCGAAATCTTCACCCACGCCATCGGCGGCCTCTCTGAAAACGACTTCATCCTCGCCGCCAAAATCGATCAGCTCGCGCCTGCCTGACGGGCTGGAAGTGGGTGCCAGCGGCGGGCAGAGGGCCTGCGGTCAACCGGACACGGCTTGGAAGCCGCCGCAATAGTCGATCGCCCGAGCGATCTCGCTCTTCAGATCCTTGCGGGCGACGATGCGATCGACGAAGCCATGCTCCAGGAGAAACTCGCTCGTCTGAAACCCCTTGGGCAACTCCACGCGGATCGTGGCCTTGATCGTCCGCGGGCCGGCGAAGCCGATCAGGGCCCGCGGCTCCGCAAAACACAGGTCGCCCAGCGAGGCGAAACTCGCCGCCACGCCGCCCATCGTCGGATTCGTGAGCACCGAGATGAACAGGCCCCCGGCCTGCGAATAACGGGCCAGGGCCGCCGACACCTTCGCCATCTGCATCAGCGAAAGAATGCCCTCGTGCATCCGCGCGCCGCCGCCTGATGCGCTGATGATGATGAGCGGCATTTTCTGGGCCGTCGCCCGTTCCACGAGCCGCGTCAGCCGCTCGCCCACCACGCTCCCCATACTGCCCATGATGAAGGATGAGTCGGTCACGCCGCAGGCCACGCGACGGGCGCGGATCATGCCACCACCCGTCAGGGCCGCGTCGGAAAGGCCGGTGCGCTTCTGCTCGGCCACGAGCCGCTCGGCATACGGCTTCTTGTCCTTGAAGCCGAGCGGGTCGGCGGGCCGGAGATCGCCATCCCATTCCTCGAACGTGCCGGGGTCGAGGAGCTGCTGGATGCGCTCGGCGGCCGACACATACCAGTGGAAGCCGCACTGGGGGCAGACATTGAGGAGTTCCTCGGCCTCCTTGCGGTAGATCGTGGCTCGGCAGCCATCGCACTTGAGCCACAAGCCTTCCGGCACGCCACGTTTCGGCCGCGGCCCACGGGCCGGCGGCGGCACCGCAGAGCCCTCCCGCGGATCGCGCGTCGGCCCCGTGCTGTCGGTCGCGGTCATGCTGGCAGCGGTACGGCGTTCCATGCGTCGCTACGTGAGTCTTTCATTCGGTCGCGTGACGGTCCCGCAGTTTATCAGATGAGGCCGCCGCGGCGTCACCGCAGAACGGCCTGCCGCCGGGCCGTTTGCAACCACTGGGCGGCAACTGGCAGCTCGACGACCACCGGCGCCTCGGTGCCCCGATCCCAGAGGTCGCCGAGTGCCTCGCCCGCCACGAGCCAGCGAACGAGACGATCGACGGGGTGGGGCACGACCAGGGCGATGCGACCGGAAGGGTGCCGCTTCAGCATCCGTTCCAAACCGCCACCGAGGCGGTCGCAGGCGTCGTCGAGCGACTCGCCATCGGGCGGAAGAACTGACCACGGGTTGTCTTCCCACTGTCGCGCCACCCGCGGCTGCTTGCGGCGGATATCGTCGACGAGCATGCCCTGCCAGAGGCCGAGATCGAGGTTGGAAAAATCGCCCAACGATCGGGCCCGCAGCCCCGTGGCCCGGGCGATGATCTCCGCGGTTTCCGTGGAGCACGCATCGGCGGCGGAGTAGATCGCGGCCGGCGGATCGACGGCGATGGCTTGGGCCGCCGCGGTGGCTTCCGCTTCGCCGTCGGTCGACAAGGGGAGGTCGAGTGTGCCGCGGATCCGGCCCAGTCGTTCGTAGTCACTCGCCGCGGAACGGATCACCAGCAGATGGTCGGGCATGGAAGAAACGGGGTCTCCAGGAGGATCAGGCGGCCGCACGGGCCAGGTTTTGCAAGTCGGCGATCGCCCGGGCGTAGTTCGCGGAACGGATCACGGCACTTCCGGCCACGAGCAGCTCCGCGCCGGCAGCGGCCACGGGGCCGGCGGTGTCGATGGAGATACCCCCATCGACGGCCAGGCGGAACGACGCGTTGCGTTGACTGCGAATCGCTTTCAAGCGACCAAGTTTTTCGAGGGCCACCGGATTGAAGTGCTGGCCGCCGTAACCGGGCTCGACGCTCATCACGAGTACTCCGTCACAGGCGTCGAGAAGAGGCTCGATCCGCGCGACGGGGGTCTCGGGGCTGATCGCCAGGTGGGCGCGAGGGCCGAGGGAACGGATCGTCTCCAGGGCCCGTAGCGGATCCGAGAGGGACTCGACATGGACGGTGACGATGTCGGCACCGGCCCGGGCGTAATCGGCGATCGTGCGTTCGGGCTCCTCCACCATCATGTGGATCTCGAGAGGGACGTGGGCCGCCCGGCGAACCGCCTCCACGACCACCAGGCCGTAGGTCAGTTGCGGCACGAACCGGCCGTCCATGACATCCAGGTGGAGGGCCACGGCACCAGCCTCCTCGAGACGCTCCACTTCGCGGGCGAGATGGCCGAAATCACACAAAAGGAGGGCTGGGAGCACGACCGGACCGTCGGTCTCCACCGTCGCGGTGAGCTGGTCGAGGGCGTTTCCTGCCGGGGAATTCACGGGTGTGGGTGTGCTCAAAGCGAACCGCAGCCAGCCTTGGCTTCGCGATTTCGCCAAGAGTCTAACACAGCCGCCCTGGAAAGCCGCCGGCCGCGTGCGGAAACGGAGTGCAAAGGCTTGGCCCGGATAGACTTGTGAGCATGGCCACCGCAGCGACACGACCGCCGGATGCAGACGGGCTGGAAGCCCGCGTCCAGGAGATCGGGCGGGCCCTCTTGGCCGACAGCCTCGCCGCCCAGCCGACGATCGTTTCGCCCGCCTGGTGGGGGCAGCAGGCGAACGAATGGGCCACCGCGGACGACGACTTGAAGGTGCGGCTCTTCCGCCTCGTCGACTGCATGCCGATGCTCGACGACCCGGCTGCGATCGACCGTCATCTGCGGGAATATATCGACGACGACGTGATCGCGCGGCTGCCCGCGGCCATGCGGCTGGCGCTGCAGGCGGCGCGAACGGGCGTGCTGGCGCCGCTGGCCGCCCGCGCCGTCCGCGCGGCCACGCTCGCGCAGGCGCGGCGGTTCATCGCCGGCACCCCGCCCGCAGCGGCGGCCCGGGCCGCCGAACGCGAGCGGGCCAGTCACCGCGGCTTCACGCTCGATCTTCTCGGCGAGGCGGTGACGAGCGAGACGGAGGCCGATGCCTATGCGGCCGCCTACCACCGGCTGCTGTCGGACCTGCCCTCCCGTGCGGCGGCATGGCGGCCCGATCCGCTGGTCGACGACGGGCCCGACGGCCCCCTGCCCAGGGTGAATGTGTCGCTGAAGCTCTCGGCCCTCGACAGCCAGTTCGACGCCATCGATCCGGCCGGCACCACCGCCCGCGTGCTCGCGCGGCTGCGGCCGCTGTGGCGGCTCGCGCGGGCCAATGGCGCGCAGGTGCACGTCGACATGGAGAGCCATGCCACGAAAGACCTCACGCTGGCGATCTTCAAGACGATCGCCACGGAAGACGAGTTCCGCGATTGGCCGCATTGCGGCATCGTGGTGCAGTGCTATCTGCGCGAGGCGGCCAGCGACCTGGCAGACCTGGCCGCCTGGGCGCGGCGCCGCGGCACGCCGGTGTGGATCCGGCTCGTCAAGGGGGCCTACTGGGATCACGAGACGATCCATGCCCGCGCCGCCGGCTGGCCGATCCCGGTGTGGCAGCAGAAATGGGAGACCGACGCCTGCTTCGAGCAATGCGCGCGGTTCGTCATCGAACGGGCCGACCTGCTCCGGCCGGCGATCGGCAGCCACAACCTGCGATCGCTCGCGCACGCCATGGCCGTGGCCGAGGCGGTGGGGC
>JBIIIP010000066.1:0-16969 GCA_044234625.1 Pirellulales bacterium
GGTGAGCGGCACGTCGTCGAGGAGCACCTGCCCGGCGGTGGGGTCGTAGAACCGGCAGATCAGGTTCACGAGTGTGCTCTTGCCGCCGCCGTTCGGGCCCACGATCGCCACGCGCTCCCCGAAGAGGATCGAGGTGTTCACGTCCTTGAGCACGGTGTCGATGCCGTCGTAGCTGAACGACACATTCTTGAGGCGGATCTCCCGGTGTGGCGAGGGAAGACGTTTGGGCGCGGCGGCTTCGGTGAGCTTCGAGGGCGTGTCGAGGAGCGGGTAGAGGGCCCCGGCGCCCACGATCCCCACGTTGAGCCCCGTGATCACGCCGCTGAGCTTGCGCACCGGATCGCTGGCCCCGATGAGCATCCCGAAAAACACCATGATCCCCGGCACGGTCATCGGCCGCTCGGTCATCGTGATCCCGAAGATCTGCGTCTCCTGGTTGATCACGAGCCAGGCGCCGATGGCGATCGACGTGGCCACCATGCCGATCCCCAGGATCTCCGTGATCGGATTGGCGAGGGCGTTGAAGAACGTGTGGCGGATGCCCACCCGCATCATGTCGCGAGTGCAGTCGCGAAACCGGCCCCGCTCGAAATCCTCCATCGTGTAGGCCTGCACGGTGAGCACGTTGTTGAGCGCCTCGAGGAGCACGTGGTGGAAGCCCATCGACCGGCTGAGGATGGTGGTCGACACGCTGCGGATCTTGCGGTTCAGCCACACCATCAGGAAGCCCACGACGGGCGCGAGCGTGAGACAGGCGAGCGTGAGCTGCCAGGAGATGCAGAACGCGCCGCCCAGGCAGGCGGCGATCTTGAGGGGCTCTGTGACGGCGCCGCCGTAGACGGTGGTGATCCCGCTGGCCAGCATGTCCGCGGTGCTGGTGACCTGCGCCATGAAGCCGGCGGAGCCGTGCCGCATGAACTGCGCGCGGTCGAGTTCCATCGCCTTGTCGAAGATTTTTAGGCGGATGCCGCGGCCGATCGTCATCGCCACCCACGACACGAGCAGTGTGCTCGCCATGAGGAACACGTGCTTGAGAAACGTGCTCACGACGACGAACGCCACGACGAGCAGCACGGTCTCGAAAGGATCCTCGGGCATGTAGCGGCGGATCCATGGGTCGAGTTTTCGTGCCGAGGCGAGGATGGCCTGTTCGCCCGTGGTGTTGAGCACGAGGGTGTCGATCGTGTTGCGGGCTTTCGTGGCGTCGCCGGTTGGGAGGTCGCCGGCGGCGATCGCGGCCCGCAGTCGCTCGATTTCGGCGGTGTCGGCGGAGATCCGCGTCTCGGCCTTCTTCATCCGGCGTTCGTTCCATGACTGGAGCGAGTCGCCGTTGAGTGTGACCTCGATGATCGGGAAGAGGGCCGCGATATTGGCGCCCCACAGTGCGGCCACGCCGGCGGAGCAGCAGAAAGCCGCCACCAGCAGTGGCCAACTCTTGGCCGCTTCGCGGAGGGCGCGGAGGAAGTAGTGCATGAAACCGACTTTCCAGAGGGTGGGAAGGCGGGGAAGGTAGTGGGGGCTGGTGCGGCGGGCAAGGCGGTTTTCGCGGCGGCGTCAGGCCCGCTTGGAGCACGGTCGCGGTCGGCTCCGGCTCCGTGGCTCAACCCGGCTTCGGGCTCCCCGTACCCCGTCGCCGGACGTTCGCTCCGGGCCTCCAGCCCTCCGCTCACTCGGACCTGGCTGCACTCCGCCATCCCTGGCTGCGCTTGCCAGCTAACGCCGGCTCTCGGGGCACGGGGAGCCCGAAGCCTCACCGTTTACAGGGAGTAAGGACTAGGCCCGGAGAGCCCGGAAGCGGCATAGACCTCCGGCCTGTGACTGCAGAGAGTGGCATAGACCTCTGGTCTGTGACCAAGAAAGCAGCGTAGACCTTCGGTCTACGCTGCCTCATCACCCTCAGCGGCGAAGTTCCGCGGCCAGGGCCGTGTTGCAAAGGAGCATCGCCACCGTCAGCGGACCCACGCCCCCGGGCACCGGCGTGATCCAGCCGGCCACCCGGCTCACCGCGTCGTAGTCCACGTCGCCAACCAGTCTGCTCGTGCCGTCGGCCGCAGAGACGCGGTTGATCCCCACGTCGATCACCGCCGCACCCGGCTTCACCATGTCACTCGTCACCAGGCCCGGCCGGCCCACCGCGGCCACGAGGATGTCTGCCTGCCGTGCCAGATCCGCGAGGTTGGCCGAGCGGCTGTGGCAGAGCGTCACCGTCGCGTCGCCCCCCTTGCCCTTGCCCGCCAGGAGAAGGGCCAGCGGCTTTCCCACGATGTCGCTGCGGCCGATGATCACGGCGTGCTTTCCGGCCGTCTCGATTCCCGCATCGATGAGCATCCGCTGCACGCCGGCTGCCGTGCAGGGGATGAACCGCGCCCGGCCCTGCGAGAGCAGGCCCGCGTTCTCGGGATGAAAGCCGTCGACATCGCGGTCGGGAGGCACGGCGTCGAGCACGGCCACGGTGTCCACGTGCGGCGGCAGCGGCAATTGCACGAGAATCCCGTCGGCGTGGCCATGCTCCTCGCGGGCGATGCGGCGCACGAGGTCGACCAGCGCGGCCGTGTCGGTCTCGGCCGGCGCCCTCACCACCTCCGCGTCGATGCCCACCCGCAGCGCCGCGGCGGCCTTGCTCTTCACATACGACGCACTGGCGGCCACGTCGCCCACGAGCACCACCACCAGCCGCGGCCGCCGCTTGAACATCTCCGAGAACGTGCGCACCTCGTCGGCCAGCCCGGCTTCGATCCGTGCGGCGAGCGCCCGTCCGTCGAGAATCTGCGCCGTCATCGGGTAGATTCCGCGGAAGTCCAGTCGCGATAGCGCTCGGCGACCTGGGCCGCAGCCGCATCCCCCTCGTGGAAGAGAAACCGGTAGCGGAGCGTAAGCGATCCACCGGCGGGGATGGTGTGATCGCCCGTGCCCTCGGGGGCGCCGGCGAAGTCGTGGGCTCCGAAGGGATTGGCGGCGAAGAGGCCGTAGTCGCGGGCATGCCAGCGGGTGGGGTGCCGGAGGTTGGTCGGGTGGTCGAAAATCGCCACGCCGAGCACCCGCGGCGGGCCGTCGCCGTCGGGCAGCGGCCCGGAGTAGTCCACCCACCCGGCCGGCTGGCCCCAGGCATTGTCGTTTCTTTGGCCAGCGGCGTTCACGACCGTGCCGGCCGCGCCGCGCGAGCCGTTCTGGTCGCGGGTCTGCAGTTCGGGCCGCACGCGAATCGCCATCGTGCCTTCCTTCGTGTCGCCGAACGTTAGTGGGCCATGGTCGGCGTGGATGGTGATCGTGAAATCGATCGTACGCGCGTGTTCGTCGCCGGCAAACACGAGCCGCCGCGTGTCGGTGCAGATTGTCTTCCCGTCGGCCGCCAGCCAGCGGTTACGGGTCTCGAGCACGCCTCCGGGGCCGCTCTCACAGCGCACGATCTCCGTCTGCTCCACCCGCGGCGTGGCGCCGCCGTGCGCGGGATCGGGCGTGTGCAGCCAGAAATCAACGCCGTTCACCCGCCCGTGCATGAACCACATCGACTCGTGGTGCGGGTGGTCGCGGGGTTCCCCGTCCACGCCCTCCGCGACCGGCCACGACCGCGTCAGCGGCAGGCCGCCGGGGCCCAGGATCGGAAACAGGATCGGCTTGGCGTGGCCGCGGAAGACGTATTCGGTGAAGGGCTGGCCGCCGAGCGTCACGGCCACGCGATCGTCGTGCTGCACGAGTTCCACCGGCTGCGGAATGATGGCTGCGGCCCGCGCGGCCCAGGCGAGACAGATCACGGCGGCGGCACGCGTCGCGATCATCGCTTCGCTTCCATGAACATCATCCGCAACTGGTGCTGCGTTTCCTCGAGAAGCTGCTTCTCGTCGGTGGCCAGATTGCCGGTTGTCTTCGCCTCGAGCATCGCCAGCGTTTCGATGAAATGCTTGGCGGTGTCGAGATTGATGTGGGTTTTCTGGGTGATGGGGTTGGGAATGCGGCCCAGCGCCATCAGCGCCTGCGTGAAGATCGTATGGACGAGGAATTCAAACGTGGGCGGCGGCGTGCGCTGCGTGGCATCGCCTCCGGCGGCCGGGGGCGTGTCGTCTTCGGTGTCGGGTTGGGTCTCGGCCATCGGTTGGCTCCTGCAACGCGGTCAGGCTTCGGTCACCCACGCGCTGCCGGCATGCCGCTCGACAGCGGCGGCCACGAGCCCAGCGAACAGCGGGTGGGCGGCGGTGGGCTTGCTCTTGAACTCGGGGTGGAACTGTACGGCCACGAACCAGGGGTGGCCGGCCAATTCCACGATTTCCACAAGCGACCCGTCGGGACTCGTCCCCGCGATCACGAGCCCCGCCGTCTCCAGCGCCGCCCGATACTTGGGGTTGAACTCGTAGCGGTGCCTGTGTCGCTCGGAGATGCGCTCCGTGCCGTACGCGGCGGCTGCCTTGGTGCCGTCGGTGAGCAGGCAGGGCTGGCTTCCGAGCCGCATCGTGCCCCCCTTGTCCACCACTCCCTGCTGCTCCTCCATCAGGCAGATCACCGGATGGGGCGTGTTCTTGGCGAACTCGGTCGAGTGGGCATTTTCCAGGCCGGCGCAGTTGCGGGCCACGTCGATCACGGCGCACTGCATGCCCAGGCAGATGCCGAGGAAAGGCAGGCCTCGCTCCCGCGCGAAGGAGATCGCCTCCACCTTGCCCTCGATGCCGCGCTCCCCGAAGCCGCCGGGCACGATCAGGCCGTCGAAGCCGGCCAGTAGCCGCTCGGCCCCCTCGCGTTCGATGTCTTCGCTCTTGATCGGCTGCACCCGCACCTGCGTCTTGTGGGCGATGCCTCCGTGGTCGAGGGCTTCGTAGATGCTCTTGTAGGCGTCGCGGTGCTCGGCGTATTTGCCCACCAGGGCGATGGAAATCTCGTGCTCGGGGTTGCGGAGCCGGTGGAGGATGTCGTGCCACTCCTCGAGGTTGGCCGGCCCGGCCTTTATGCCGAACCGCTTGAGCACGAGGTCGTCGATCTTGTTGGATTGGAGCGACAGGGGCACCTCGTAGATCGAGAAATCCTTGTCGCGCTCCTCGATCACGCAATCCAGCGGCACGTTGCAGAAGAGGGCGATCTTTTCCCGGTCCGTCACATCGAGGCTGCGCTCGGTGCGGCAGACGAGGATGTCGGGCTGGATGCCGATCTGGCGGAGGATGCCCACCGAATGCTGGGTGGGCTTGGTCTTCAGTTCGCCGGCCGCCTTCAGATAGGGAACGAGCGTGAGATGGATGAACATGCAGTTCTCGCGGCCCACCTCCAGCGGGATCTGGCGGATGGCCTCGAGGAAAGGCAGGCTCTCGATGTCTCCCACGGTGCCGCCGATCTCGGTGATCGCGATGTCGGTGTCGGCATCCGCGAGGTTCTTCACCACCTCCTTGATCTCATTGGTGATGTGGGGGATCACCTGCACGGTCTTGCCGAGAAATTCGCCGCGCCGCTCCTTGTTGATCACCGAGAGATAGATCTGCCCGGTCGTGTAGTTGCTCTCGCGGGTCAGCGGCGTGGAGGTGAACCGCTCGTAGTGGCCGAGGTCGAGGTCGGTCTCGCTGCCGTCGTCCAGCACATACACCTCGCCGTGCTGATACGGGCTCATCGTGCCCGGATCGACGTTGATGTAAGGATCGAGCTTCTGCATCTTCACCCGCAGGCCGCGGGATTCGAGCAGCATGCCGATCGAGGCGCTGGTAAGCCCCTTGCCCAGCGAGCTGACCACGCCGCCGGTCACGAAGATGTGTTTTGTCACGCTCGCGAGCTCCTTCCCGTCCGCCGGTCGTGGTGTGCCGCTTCCTCCGGAAGCCGCTCTGCTCCGCCGATTGAAGCAGCCGTTTCCGGGCGGGTCAAATGCCCGCCGTCGCGGCCCGGGAAACCCCCGCGATCACTCGCGGATCGTCTGCTGCACCAGCTGCCGCAGGGCCCGGGCAGTCGGCGTGTTCTTCCCCAAGGCTGCGAGGATGAGCCGCGCGAGCCGCACGTCGGTGAGGTGCCGGGCGAGGTAGGTGCGATCGAGGTGCGTGTCGGCAGGGGGAAAAGTGAATGCCGCCGCATCGGCCGTGCTCTTGAAGCGGGCCAGCTCCACAATCCGCATCGCGCCGGCCAGGGGGTTCATGAAGGCCTCGTCCCAGCCGATTGCATGGCTGGCCGAGCCCTGGCCCGTGGGCCGCGTGTGGTGGGCCTCGACGGCGTCGATGACGAACGTTCGCGGTGAGCGGCCAAACAGCGCCTCGGTCATCCGCTGCAGCATCGGCTCGAGGCCCCAGCCGGCCCGCACATGCGGCTGGAGATGAAGGATCGGCAGCAGGCAGCCCTCCACGATTCGCCCCGCGTAGGCGGGCATCATGATCTCCACGAGGGTGGTCGCCCGCATCAGGCTGGTGGTCTGCCGCCGGGTGGGCTCGTGCCCCGGCGACACGTGCTCGTTGGCGATCGCCGGCTGGACGATGTCGGCATCGACGGCGCGGGCGAGCGCGAGGAGTTGGCTCACGGCGGCCGCGCCGCCCGGGATGAGGATGTCATCGTCCGGCAGAAACACGTAGTCATAGGCGGAGAAGGGGGGCAGGCGTTCCTCCCGCGCCCGGGCGCCGAGTTGCCGCATCAGCGACCACTTCTCCCCGGTCATCTGCCAGAGCCGGTCGCAGGTCTTTCGAAACCGCTCCGCGGTGGCGGGGTCGCTGCCCCAGTAACACAGCCACAGTTCGAAGTCGCGGTCGCGAGCGTAGGCCTCGTGCAGCGAGCCGTCGCCGACCATCACGATCACGAGGTTGCGGCGCCGAGGCATGGTCATGGCAGAGGTGCCACAGAGCGAGCCGACTCCGGGTCTTTGCTGGCGGCGGCCGCCAGCGTCATCGCCTGCGCGATCACCTGGTGCATGTCGTAGTACCGAAACGTGCCCAGCCGGCCGCCGAAGATGACGTTCGACGACGCGGCGAGCGCCCGGTAGCGGTCGTAGACCGCCGCGTTGCGGGCATCGCGCACGGGATAGTAGGGGGTCGCGCCGGCGGCGTAGTCGGTGGGGTATTCGCGGGTGATCACGCTCGCCGGCAGGTGTCCCTGGCCAGCGAAGTGCTTGTGCTCACAGATCCGCGTGAAGGGCACCGCCAGTTCGGTGTAGTTGACGATCGCCTGGCCCTGGAAGTCACCGGCCACGATCTCATCCTCGAACCGCAGCGAGCGGTATTCGAGCCTTCCGAAGCGGTGGTCGAAAAACTCATCGATGCAGCCGGTGAACACGACCCGTGCAGCGAGCGGCTCCAGCCGGCAGGAAGTCGACGCCCGTCTCGATGTGGATCAGGTCGTGGTCGAGCATGTTCTCGAAGAGTCGCGTGTAGCCCCCCACCGGGATGCCCTGGTGGCGGTCGGTGAAATAGCGGTCGTCGTCGTCATCGAGGCGGATGGGGATGCGGCGCACGATCGCGGCCGGTAGATCGCTCGGGTCGCGGTTCCACTGCTTGGTGGTGTAGCCGCGGAAGAAGGTTTCGTAGAGCTCGCGGCCCACCTGCGCGAGGATCCATTCCTCGCACGTCCGCGGCTCGTCGTGGGGAATCCGCTCGCGGGCCAGCCGCTGCTCGATGTCGGCCGCCGACGTTGTGCCCCACAGCTGCCCGAAGGTGCGCAGGTTGATGGGAAACGACAGCAGCCTGTCGCCGTGCCGCACGGCCACACGGTGCACGTAGGGGTGAAAATCGGCGAACCGGTTGACGAACTCCCACACGCGGTCGTCGTCGGTGTGGAAGATGTGCGGCCCGTAGCGGTGCACGTCGATGCCGTGCATGCGGGTGGTGTAGCAGTTGCCGGCCACGTGCGGCCGACGGTCGATCACGAGCGAGCGCCGGCCGGCCTCGGCGACGGTGCGGGCGAAGGTGGCGCCGAAGGGGCCGGCGCCCACGATCAGGAAGTCGAACGGGGCTCGCATGCTGGTCATCGAAGGGTTCCCTCGTGCAGCCGTTATACCCGGTGCCTGTCGCCGTTCACGGGCGGCGTGGTCGCCCGCTGCGGCGGCACGGGGCGGGCGGCATGAGGGAGGACGTTTTTTGGTGTAGAGTTCAGGGATGAATCCGACCACCAGTTCGCCCGCTGTGTCGAAACCCGCCACGTCAAACCTCCGCATCCGGAGTTTGGAGCCGCTCGTGCCGCCGGCCCGGCTCATGGCGCTCCTGCCGCTCGACGAGGCCGCCACCGCGACGATCGTCGCCGGGCGGCGGGCCGTGGAGCGGGTGCTTGCCGGTGAAGACCCGCGGTTGTTGGCGGTGGTGGGGCCGTGCTCGATCCACGATCTCGATGTTGCCCACGACTATGCCGGGCGGCTGAAGCGGCTCGCCGACCGGGTGGCCGACCGGTTGCTGGTGGTGATGCGGGTGTATTTCGAGAAGCCGCGCACCACGGTCGGCTGGAAGGGGCTGATCAACGACCCGCACATCGACGATTCCTTCGACGTGGCCACCGGGCTGCGGATGGCCCGCGGGCTGCTCATCGAGGTGGCGCAGATGGGGCTGGCTTCGGCAACGGAGTTTCTCGAGCCGATCACGCCCCAATACATCGCCGATACGATCGTGCTCGGGGCCATCGGCGCCCGCACGACGGAGAGCCCCACGCACCGGCAGATGGCCAGCGGCCTGTCGATGCCGGTGGGATTCAAGAACTCCACCGACGGCTCTCTCCAGGCGGCGGTCGACGCCATGCAGTCGGCCCGCGCGGCGCACAGTTTCCTGGGCATCGACAACGAGGGAGGCACGGCGGTCGTCTCCACGACTGGCAACCCGTGGGGGGTGCTGATGCTGCGCGGCGGCCGCAGCGGTTCGAACTATTCAGCGGAGGTGATGGAGGAGGCGCGGACGAAGCTGGAGAAGGCGGGGCTTCCCGCCCGAATCATCGTCGATTGCAGCCATGCCAACTCGGGCAAGGATCCGCGGCGGCAGTCGGTGGTGTGGCGCGACGTGCTCGAACAGCGGCTGGCGGGCGATCGGTCGATCGTGGGGCTGATGCTCGAGAGCAACATCCAGCCGGGCAGCCAGCCGGTGAGCCGCGATCGGTCGCAGTTGCAATACGGCGTGTCGATCACCGACGCCTGCATCGGCTGGGAAGAGACGGAAGCGCTGCTCCTCGAGGCGCACGCCAAACTCGCCTGACAGCTGCCGGCGGAATCCCCGCTTTCGGCCATGAAAACCGCGGTCGACGCGGCGGTGCGGGGCCTCTACCATCCCGGCCTTCCTCTCCGGAAAGGATCCGTCATGCCAGCGCTCGTCAGCCGTCTCGTCTGTGTGGTGCTTCTCGTCGTGCCTGCCGTCGCCTGGGGCCAGTCGGTCGCGCCCGCCCCCCAGCCGATTGCCGCGCCGTTGAATTCCGGCGAGGTGGAGGTGCAGACGGTCGTGGGCGCCAGGCAGGCGCTCGACGAGTTCTTCGGGATTACGATCGAGGCGATTCCTCCGGCCATGCTCGCCGGGGCCGAGGGCGTCGCCATTTTTCCGAACATGATCAAGGGCGGCTTCATTCTGGGCGTCAACTTCGGCAAGGGCGTGCTGCATGTCCGCAATGCGGATCGCACGTGGAGCCCGCCGGTGATGGCCACGATGGGGGGCGGCAGCCTGGGCTTTCAGGCCGGCGTGCAGGCGGCCGACATCATTCTCGTCTTCAAGACGCCGCGGAGCCTGAACGGCCTGCTCAATGGGCAGAAGGTCACGCTCGGCGCCGATGCGTCGATCGCTGCCGGGCCGGTGGGGGTGCAGGCGAATGCTGGCACCGACGCCCGGCTTGGGGCGGAGATCTACTCCTATGCCCGCAGCCGGGGGCTGTTTCTGGGCGTATCCCTCGGCGGCTCCGACATCTCGATCGACAACAATGCCAATGCCGCGCTCTACGGCCGCTTTGGCGTGACGCCGGCCGACGTGTTTCAAAACCGTGGCTTGGCGATCCGGCCTGAGGTGCAGGCCCTGATGAACGATTTGAATGCCCGCAGCCAGGCGGTCGCGGCGAATGCCGCGCAGCCACAGCCGGTGATGCCGGCCGCGCGGCTGACATCGAATCCGCCGCCACTGGCCCCGATCGGGGCCCCGGCCTCGGCGGCAAGCGTGATCGATCCGCCACTGGTGCCGATCGTGCCGCGGTGACGCCGCGGCGTCGCCCCCCGCCCCACGTGGCATAGGCCTCCGGCCTGTGACTAAAAAAGTGCAGACCTCCGGCCTGCACCGCTGGGTCACCCCTACGCGATGATCCCCAAGCGGGCCAACTGCGAGAGGCCCGTGCCGAAGAAGTTCTCGCAGGCCTGCCTCACGCGATCCGCCCGCTCCGTCGGATCGCTGAGCGGCTTGCCCTCACGCTGCAGGAAGCGTCCGCTGCTGGACAGTCTCTTGTCCACGCGGGCCGCCAGCCCCTCCCGGCCACCCTCCATGAACTCGAGCAGGATCACGGCATCGAAATCCGTCATCGAGTGGCCGGTGCCGCTGATCTGGCTCGCCAGGGCGATCGGCCGTCCGCCCAGGGCATCGCTCGCGAGGATGGCCCGGTTGAAGGAGTTTGGAATCGTGGCCGCCGTCGGCAGGTCCGCCGGCGGCTCGCCGACCGGTCCCGCCGAAACCTCGAACATCCCCATCGCGACCCCCGCATCGATGCCCCGCACGATTTCCTGCGCGGGGGCGCTCTTGCCGACGTCCGAGGCGATCAACTCCGAGAGTCGGTAGCTTCTCCTGGAAAGCATCTCGAGCAGCGCCTGATACAGCGGCCCCTGCACGGTCGATGTCACCACGCCGAGGTTCGCCCTGTACGGGAGCGTGAGGCCCGGTCGGGCCGCGCGGAAATGCAGGTCGTCGGCATCACGGAGCCGGTCGGCGATCTCCGGCATCGGCCGCGGCTGCTTGGCGTAGATGTCCCAACGGAAGGCCGTGTTGGCGCAGAAGTCCTTGTGGGCCTCGTTGACGAGCCGGTCGGTCGAGGTGCGGAAGAGTTCCTGGAATTCAGGCCGCACGCACAAGTCCCAGAAGTTCGTGAACACCGGCAGGCTGCCGATGAACGAAAGCCCAGCCTGGGCAAACATCCCTGCCGCTTCCGAGAAATAGAAGCTGGTCCAGGATTCGTTGAGGTATTCATGGGCGAGGTAGCGGACGTCCTGCTTGAGCATGCCATCGACGTAGGCCGAGGCTTGCGGATTGTCCAAGAAATACTTGGCTTTCTTGTCACGCATGTAGACGAGGTAGGCCACGGCCTCCCGCACTCTCTGCAGACTGTCTCCTGGCCGAAGGGCGGCATATTGCCGCAGCATGCCCCGGATCGGCTGGAGGTGGGCCCAGCCGGGCATCGCGTTGTAGCTCACCAGCAGGAGGCCGCCCGGGGCGAGCCGTTTCATCGCCAAGCCGAGGATCTGGTCGCGCACCTCCTGCGATACCCAGCTGAACACGCCGTGGAGAGCGATGAACTGGAATTCACCGAGGTCGGCCGGGAGGCCTTTGAAGTCCGCCGTGATCATGCGGGCGTTCTTCAGTTGGCCAGCATGGATGTCGCGTTCACCCGCCTTCGTGTGTTCGGGATTCATGTCCACGCCGATGAATTCACCGGCGGGATTGGCGGCGGCGAGCGTGGTCAGCGAGCGCCCCAGGCCGCAGCCCAGCTCCAGGTAGCGAAATCCTGTTTCAACCGCCGGCGGCACGAAGCGGTTGATCGCCGTCACATATCGCATCGCCACCGGCGCCATGTTGGCGTAAAAGCCGGGGATGTAAGAGACGTCGGTGATGTAGCCTTCGTGCGCGATGCTCATGTGACTCCTCGAAAGTGTGCGGAGTAGCATACTCGGGAGGCGGGGGTGAGAAAGTGGCGGGCGTGTGCGGAGGTGTGCTCTCTCCGGGCAGGCCGAAGCCCGTCCCCAGCGTGCCAGGAAAAGTCGTCAAGGCTCGCACTTCAACAGGCCGTCGGCGAAGCCGCAGCTTTCCGGGCCCAGCGATGCATCGGCGGCCCGCAGGTCGCTCTCCGCCCGCCAGAATTCCTGCCGCGCCGCGATCTCGAAGAGCTCCGCCTCGAATTTCGCCTGTTCGCGGAGCGTCACGCGGAGCACGTCGCTGCGGCCGAGCCGCAATTGCTCGCGTTCCGCCCGGGCCACCGTGCGGGAGAGTTCCACGCGGTCCTTCACCTGCTCGTGGAATTCATACGCCCGCTCGAGCGCCGAAAACGTGTCTTGCACCTCGGCCCGCACCTGGTCATTGGCATACTGCAGCTGCCGCTCGATCTGGATGAGCTGGGCCTGCGTGGCCTGCACGCGGCCGCGGGCCTCGCGCCGCTGGGCGGGCATCTGGAAGATGAGCGTGGCTTCGAGCACCTGCCGGTCGAGGCCATTGGGGCCGGAGAGGCTGCTCTTGCCGAATCCGGCGTCCTGATTGCCCGCCAGCTGCGCGTCGAGGCCGGGGAGCGTCTGATTCTGCGCGAGCCGCCGCTCGATGATGAGCTTCTCGCGCTGGATCGCCAGCCGTTGGAATTCGGGCCGTTGTGCGAGGGCCCGAGCGAGTGACTGCTCGAACATCGCCGGCGAGGGGAGGAAGGGGGCGGGCATGGGCCGCATCCGCCTGCGGCCCGGCGTGATCGGCTTGCCCTCATCGTCGCGGTAGAAGAGCGAGAGGTTGATCGTCGCCTCCTGCACGGCCCTGTCTGCCTGCACGACCACGCCCTGCCGGAGGGCGATGTTCTGCTGGTTGTCGACGCGTTCGATGTTCGCCATCGCGCCCCGTTCCACCCGGAGTGCCAATTCCACGTCGCGTTCGGTGGCGAGATCGACGAGGTAGTCGGCGGCCCGATACCGCTCGCCGCTGCCGCTCCAATACCAGTAGCTGCGGGCGGCTGCCCGCATGTAGTCGAGCTGCGTGCGCTGGATCACCGGCTCGGCGAGCGACACGTCGAGTTGGGCCTGGGCCCGTGAGGCCCGGGCCTTGTCGATGTCGCGGTTCTTCGCCAGGGGCACGTTGAGCCCGCCGCGCACTTCGCCCGCGTCGGCGGTGAGCTGCTTGAGGTTGTAGGTGGGGAAGTCGCCGAAGCCGGTGCGGTAGCCGCCGAACATCGTCACGCCGCCCTGCGGCATGAGCTGCGAGAGCCCGAAATCGGACCGGTAGTTTTCGTAGGTGCCGGGGGCCAGGGCGTTGCCGGAGCCCACCACGTTCGTGTCGAACGCGCCCATCGCGCTGGTGAGCCGTCCGGCTGCGATGCCGCGCTCCCGCTCCACGGCCTGCAGCAACGGATAATGCCGCATCACGCTTGCGAGCACCTCGCAAAGCGTGAGCGGCTGGTCGCGTTCATCGAGGGTGGCGCCGGGGATCGGCGTCTCGGTGGGCGGCGGTGGGCGGCCCGACACCTGCGGCAGTTCCTCGGCGGGCGTGGGAATCTCGTCGGGCACGGCCGAGATCGGCTCGGTGGCGTCGTTGCCCGGCGGCAGCTCCTCGATCGTCTGGAACGATTGCGTCACGATCGTGGGCACCTCCGGCGGTGGCGCGGTAGCGTGCTCGAGGGCGGAGAGGCTTCGCGCGGGGGTGAAGAGCGCGGGCTCGGCGGCCTGTGCGGCGGTAGCCGGGGCCAGGAGGCAGAGCAATAGGTAGGACAGCAGGCAGGACAGACCGGAGGTCCGTCCCCACGTAAGAAAGGTGGAGGGCAGAGCAGGGCGGTATCCGCACCTAGGCACGGACAGACCGGAGGTCCGTCCCCACGTGGGAAAGGGGGAAGACAGGGCGCGGCGGCTTCCCCACTCAGGCAAGGAGAAGGGCAGAGCGGGGTGGCGTCCCCACTTTTGAAACCCTACTTGACCTTGATCTTGGGCGGCTTCGGGGCGTCGGGGCTTTTCTTGATGGGCGACACCTCCGGCGGGAAGCCGTTGAGCCGCCGCCAGAGCTCGAAGCCCAGCGACACACGATTCAAAAACACCCAGCCCACCGCCTGGTTTCCTTGCCGCAGGAATTCCTGATCGGGCCAGGTCTCGCCGGGCCACATCGAGTCGGGCTCCACGAGCACACGAAACTTCCCCGACTCGCCGCCGGCCGCGTCTACCTGCCTCACCTTGCCGCCGAACGTGCCGATCGAGAGTTCCGGCAGCGCCGAGAATTGCACCGCCGGCCAGCCCTCGAACTGCAGCCGCACATGCGGCATCGCCCCGGTGCGTTCCGCGAACCCGAGCACCAGCGGTGCGTCGATGCCGTCGAGGAAAAGCTCCACGACGCGGTCGCTCGTGTCGGGCACGATGGTGCAAAGCTCGTCGCCTTCCTTTACATACTGGCCGCCCTGGCTGACGTTCGCCGCCACGCGGTAGACGACGCCGTCGCAGGGGGCCACCACGATCCGGGCCTTGAATCGCTCGATGCGGTTGTCGATTTCCTGGATCTCGCGCTGGACGGAGAACAGGTTCTGCTCGCTCTTGCGGAGGTTGCTGCGGGCCACGGCGATGGCCGACATGCCGGCCGCATCGGCCTGGAGCACGAGCGATTCCTGCGTGAGCAGCGAGGCTTGGGCCCGTTGGATTTCAGCATCGGCTTTTTCGGTGTCGGTGGTGGCGCGGTCGGCCCGCATCTGCGCCTCGTCGCGGTTGATCTTGCTCTCCAGGCCGCCGAACGTGGGGTTGCTGAAGAGGTCCTCAAACATCTCCGCGCGCGACTTCTCGAAATCCTGGGCAAACCGGGCGTTCGCGCGGACCTGTTCGGCGACTTCGACGGCTTTCTTCGCTGCATCACGATTCGCCTTGGCTGCCTCGACCGCCGCCTCGCGGGCCGCCTCCTGCGCCGTGGCGGCTGCGGCCTGCTCGTCCACTTCCTGCTTGGCGGCGGCGAGCCGCTCGCCCAGAAACTGCCGCTGGGCGTCAAGCCTTGCGGCAAGTTCCGGATCGTTGTCTTCGATATCGACCAGCGGATCGTTCATCTTCACGCGACTTCCCTCGACCACGTGCCAGGTCCGCACCTGGCCTGAAACCCGCGCCGTGATCACCTGCATCCGCTCGACTGGGGAATATGCGACGACCGCGCCCCGGCCCTGTACGGTCTGCTGCCAAGGCACGAAGGCCAGCAGGAATGGGGTGGCGAGGAAAATCAGGAAAAGCAGGCGAGCCAGTCCGCGCACGCCGACCGGTGTCCTCACGGAAGCCATCAGGTTGTCGAAGGTGGTCGAATCGCTCATGACCAGTTCACCGTCTTGTTGCAGCGGTGCGTGATGTCTTCGCGGGCCGTCACCACGACGAGCGTCCAGGGGTTTGTCCGGCCGAAGAGCGACTCGACGAGTTCGGGGCAGTCGTGCACGTCGAGCCCGTCGAGCAGGCCGTCGATGAGCAGCAGCCTCGGTTTTCCGGCGATGGCGCGGGCCACGGAGAGGCGGAGAATCTTGTTGGTGGAAAGAGGCAGGCCGTCGGAGGCCAGCGGCGTGGCCACTCCCTGCGGCAGGCGGGCGATTTCGTCGTGGAGCCCGACCTTGTCGAGGGCTTCGCGGACGTCGGCTGCGGAGAGTTCCGTGCGGCCCACGCGCACGTTCTCGGCCACGGTGCCGGCGAATGTTTCCGCCTTGCCCACCAGTGCGATCCGCAGCCGGGTGGCCGCACGATTCAGCGATCGGGCGTCGATGCCGTCGAACTCGAGCAGCCCTTCGCGGGGCACGCGCAACAGCGCCAGCGTCTCCAGGAGAAAGCTCTTGCCGGAGCCGCTCGCTCCGATCACGGCCACGCGCTCGCCCGGCTGGGCTTCCAGCCTCTTCACGCGGTCGGGGCCGTGGTGGATCTCCGCCACCACCCGCATCGGCTCATCGCTCGCCGGCAGCAGTTCGCCCCCTTCCGGCTCCAGCGTCAATTCGTCGATCACGCCGAGTTTGTCGAGGGAGGCCTGCAGGTCATAGAAGATTTCCACGTATTTCCCGCTCTTGGAGAGGGCGGTGAGCACGAGCGTCACGATCAGCTCGCCGGCCACGAGCTGGCCCAGCGTGAGTTGGCGGCTGATCACGAGCCAGCCGCCGAGTCCGAGAAGCACCGTGCTGGCGATGGCTTCCAGCAAGAGGGCGAAGAGCGTCTGTCGCCAGACGATGCGGAAGTGAGTCCTGCGCGTGTCCATGTAGCGGGCGACGAGATCGTTGGCCCGTTCGATGGCCACGCTGCCGCCGCGGCCGAAGCGGAAGGTGTGCGGGCATTTGGCGATCTCCTCGAGCCAGCCGGCTACGTCGAATTTCGCATAGCTTTCCACGATCGCGGTGCGCACGCCGCCGATGCCGAGAACGAAGAGAAGAAACACGATCAGCCCAACCAGGACGAGCGCGAAGGTGAGGAGGTAGGGATGGTAGAAGGAGAGCACGGCCAGGCCGACGATCGTGATCATCACCACGCTGATCCCTTCCACGAGCAGCGTGGCCAGGGCCTTCTGCTCGGAGGCCACCTCGAAGAAGCGGTTCACGATGTCGGTGGGGTTGCGGCCGTCGAACGATTCCATCTCGGCCTTGGCGAAATGGACGGCGAAGTCGTGGGCGGTGCGGGCGAAGATGCGGCGCTGGAGGTATTCGACGACCACCACCTGCATCGCGCGGAGGAGGGCGGCGAAGGAGAGGAACGCGAGCATCACCATGGCCAGCACGATCACCGGCCAGAGGAGCACGCCGAAGGCCACGACGTTCACGAGGGCTTCGATGGCGGCGGGGGCCACGATCGAGAGCAGCCCCACGCCGAGGGCGAAGGCGAAGATCATGAGCACGTCGCGGCGCTCGAGCCGTAGCACCGCCATGAGGCGGTCCCAGGGCCGCTTTTTGCGGTGGTGAGCGGGATGGTCGTGGTCGCTGCCCATCGTGGCAGTATGGTGACGAAAATGGCGGCGGGCCGGTAGACCGCTTGCGGCCGGCTTCCCGGGGGCCGAAAAGTGGCGACGGACGCTAAAAGGCGACGGCGGCGGCGCCCCGCCCCACCGTGGCAGCGGCGCGCGCGCCGCCCCACCGTGGCAACAGACCTCCGGTCTGTTGAGAAAGCCACGCCGTGGCGACAGCGTGCGGCGCGCGCCTCCACCCCGTG
>JBIIIP010000149.1:0-4702 GCA_044234625.1 Pirellulales bacterium
GGCCACGGCCGAGGCGACGGGCCGGGCGCTGGCGGCGGCGGCGCTTGCGATGCAGGCCGAGTGTCGCCGCGACGGCCGGCCGCGGGCGCTCGTCAGCGGTGGCGAGGCCACGGTCGTCGTACCGGTGGATCACGGCCGCGGCGGCCGCAATCAGCAGACGGTGTTGGCGGCGATCGACGCGGTGATCCGCGACCACGGCCACTGGCCGGGCGGGCTCGTGATCGCCAGCGTGGGCACGGACGGCGAAGACGGCCCGACGGATGCGGCCGGCGCGTGCGCCGACGCGGAGGTGGTGGGTGCGATCGCGGCCGGGCAGCTCGATCTCTGGAGCGCGCTGGCCCGCTGCGACGCCTATCCGCTTCTCTCCGCGGCGGGCGGGCTCGTGCGCACGGGGCCCACGGGAACGAACGTCGCCGACGTAAGGCTGGTGCTCTGCCGGTAGCCCCCAGGCCGCCGATCATGCGGGCTGCAGGGAAGGCCCGGGAACGAAAGCCGTCCTTTCGCTACCATCTGGGCGATCGATCGGTCATTTCACGGGGTCGTCAATGTCTTCCATCAAACGCATTCTCGTCACCGGCGGAGCCGGGTTTCTCGGCAGCCACCTCTGCGACCGGCTCGTGGAAATGGGCCACGACGTCATCTGCGTCGACAACTTCTTCACCAGCCAGAAGACCAACGTCGCCCACCTGCTCGGCTGCGGCAACTTCGAGCTCATCCGCCACGACGTGATCCACCCACTGTGGCTGGAGGTCGACGAGATCTACAACCTCGCCTGCCCCGCGGCCCCCGGACACTATCAATACAACCCCATCAAGACGATGAAGACGAGCGTGATGGGGGTGATCAACATGCTGGGCATGGCCCGCCGCTGCCGGGCGAAGATCCTCCAGGCGTCGACGAGCGAGGTGTATGGCGATCCGGAGGTGCACCCGCAGCCGGAGAGCTACCGCGGCTCGGTGAATCCGATCGGCCCCCGCGCCTGCTACGACGAGGGCAAGCGGGCCGCCGAGACGCTCTTCATGGACTACCACCGCACCAACGGCGTCAACGTCCGCATCGTGCGGATCTTCAACACCTACGGCCCGCGGATGCATCCCTTCGACGGCCGCGTCGTCTCCAACTTCATCCGCCAGGCGATGGCCGGCGATGCGATCACGATCTTCGGCACGGGCGCCCAGACCCGGAGCTTCTGCTACCGCGACGACCTCGTGGAGGGGATGATCCGGATGATGAACGGTCCTGACGACTTCATCGGCCCGGTGAACATCGGCAACCCGGGCGAATTCACGATCCGGCAGCTGGCCGAGCTCGCGCTCGAGCTCACCGGCTCGAAGTCAAAGCTCGTGGAGAAACCGCTGCCGGTCGATGATCCGGAGCGCCGCCGGCCCGACATCGCGTTGGCCAGGAAGCATCTCGACTGGGAGCCGAAGGTGCCGCTCCGCGAGGGGCTGGCGAAGACGATCGAGTGGTTCCGCTCGGTGAGGATCAGCGACTTCCGCGCGCCCACGCCCAATTGGCGATAGCCACCAGGGCGATCCCGATCGCGATGCCGACGCAGTCGAATGCCAGGTCGGCCACGTCGGCATGCCGGCGGAAGAGCGGCTGCGTGACCTCGTCAAGCATCGCGAAGACCACCAGGCCGGCGGCGAGCACGGCCGCTCTGGTCCAGGTGAGAGGCGTGCGGATGGAGGCCGCCGCCGCCAAGCCGCCGAGGATGGCATAGGCGACCAGGTGCAGGAGCTTGTCGGGGGGCGGGCTGTCGCCGAGGATTTGCTCGGGGGAAGGGTAGTGGGTCGCCACCACGAGCACGGCGGCGTAAGCCCCTGTTGCCGCGGAAAAAGCCGCCTGTTTTGCCCTTCGCCAGCCGTCGTCCATTCGCTACTGTTCCGTCCCTTATGGCCCGCCCCGGCAGCATACTGCCGGGGCGTGGGTGAATCATAGGCAGACAGGAGTCGCGTTCATGGATCGGAAGGAATTGGCGGCGGTCGTGCTCGAGCTCCTCGAAAAGGAGACGGGCGAAACCTACACCTCCCTCGACGACTCGACCTCCCTTCGCGAGGGGCTGAATCTCGACTCCCTCGACATGGCGGGGCTGGTGCTCCACATCGAGAACCACTTCGGCATCTCGATCGAGACGGAGCTGCTCGAGCAGATCACCACGGTCGGCGCCCTGCTCGACACACTGCACAACAAGCTCGTCGCCAAGACGGCAAAGAAGGCTGCCTGACACGCCCATGACACTCGCACCACCCACCACCGGTGCGGCCGCTGGCGTGGTGACGCATGCGATGGTCAGCTGCCGCTTGTCGCAGATCGACAGCCTCCGCGGAGGCGGCTGGCCGGCGGAGGCTCCCCCCATGCCCCCCCGGTTCCTGCGTCAGTCCGATGAGCAGACAGTGGTGGGGATGCATGCGGTGCTCGCCGCCATCGCGCAGCTTCCGGAGCCGCGGCCGTCGTTCGATCGCCACGGCGTGGTGGCGGCGTCGTGCCAGGCGGGCCGGATCGCGGCCACGCGCACGCTCTCCGATGCGTTCGCGCGCGGCGGCGTGGGCGTGTCGATTCACGTCATTCCGCAGTGTTCCCTCCATTCGCCGGCCAGCGCCGTGAGCGTGGCTCTCGGCATGCACGGGCTGAATGTCGGCGTCGCCGGCGGTCCGCAGGCGGTGGCGGAGGGGCTGCTCACCGCCTGCACATGGCTGCAAACCGGTTGCGACGACTTGTGGCTCGTGGTCACGGGCTTCGACGAGGAGCCAACACTCGATCTCACAGGCGATGCCATCACCGATCCGGTCTGCCGAGGCGTGGCCGCCTGCCTGCGTGCCGGCACCGCGCAAAGCGGGCTCCAGCTCGAATTCGGCTTCGCAGACGCTGCCGCCGGCGGCCTCGAGGGAATCGATGCGAAGGTGATCGATTCGCCCGAGTCGTTCGGCCTGGCGTTGGCGGCTGGCGAGCCGGGCGCATACCAGTGCGGCTGGGGCGCCGTTCTGCGGCTCACGCCGTGTGCCGAAAAGTTGCGGGAGGCCGCCTGATGCACTTCCCCCGTCTCGACCGCGTGGCTGCCCGAGAGCCCGTCGTGATCACCGGCATTGGTGCGGCCACGCCGCTTGGCAACTCCGTTTCCGAGATCGGCGAAAACCTCATGGCCGGCGTGTCGGGGGTCAGGTCAGTCGATCCCGGACCGTTCGCCCGCGAGCCGCTGCAGTTTGCGGCGCCCGTCGAAACCATCCCCTTGCCGCCTCCGGGCAGCTGCCGCTGCGACGCGGAAACGTTTCTGGGATTGCCGCGGATCGAACAGCTCACGCTGGCGCCGATCGCGCATGCGGCTGCCGATGCGGGCCTGGTGCCCGCGGCGGGCGGCCTACGGATCGGCATCGCGTTGGGCCTGGGCGCCGAGCAATTGAAGGGCTGGGAGACCGATCGGCTGGCCGGTGGCACACGGCTGATCGAGCCGCGGGTGGTGCCGACGCTCGTGCAGCGGGTGGCGGAGCGGCTGGGGGTCAGCGGCCCGGCCGTAACGGTGGCCGCGGCCTGTGCGTCGAGCGGGTATGCGCTGGCGCTGGGCCGGGCCTGGCTGGATGCCGGCTGGGTCGATGTCTGTCTTGCCGGTGGCTGCGAAACGTTCAGCCCCACGTCGCTGGCGGCGTTTTACAATCTCCGCGCGCTCTCGCGGCGCACCGACGATCCGGCGAAGGCCTCGCGGCCGTTCGATACCGATCGCGACGGCTTCGTGATGGGCGAAGGGGGTGCGTTTTTCGTGCTGGAGCGGCGCGGGCAGGCCGCGCGGCGCGGCATGCGGATCCGTGGCGAGCTCGCGGGTGTGGGGATGGCCAGTGATGCGGCGCACATGGTGGCTCCCTGCACCGATCCCACACATGCCGCGCGGGCGATCCGCATGGCGCTCGACGACGCCGGCGTGGCGGCCGCCGATCTCGACTATCTCAATGCCCATGCGGCGGGCACGCCGGTGGGCGATGTGGCGGAGGCCGCGGCGATCCGGCTCGCCTTGGGCGAGGCGGCCGACGGCGTGCCGGTGAGTTCGACGAAGAGCATGTCGGGGCATCTGGTGAGCGCGGCGGCCGCATTTGAGGTGCTGGCGTGCGTGGCCACGCTCGAACGGCAGATGATTCCGCCCACCATCAATCTCGACCATCCCGACGATGCCTGTCGGCTCGACCACGTGGCCCACGTGGCCCGGCCGGCGGCGGTGCGGGTAGCGGCGAGCAATTCGTTTGGATTTGGCGGCTCGAACCTGTGCCTGGTGATTCGCGCCGCCGCGTGATGCATTCGTTTCAGGGTTGTTTTCGCACCGTTGTTTTTGTTTCGCACCGTTTGGAGAAGCGACCATGCCTGCAGTGACCGCCGCCCCTCTCACCGTGGCCGAGATCGACGGCCTGCTCGAGCATCTCGTGGCCCGGTGGCACGAGGTCGAGCCGACGCACGGGGAAGAGGGCCTGCGGGGCCGGATCTGCGAACTGCATCGGTTCAACTTTCTGCTCTGGCATGAGGAAGACATCGCCCGTTCACCCGAGGTGACCGACGCCCGGATCGCGCAGGTGAAGCGGGCGATCGACAAATACAACCAGGCCCGCAACGACGCGATCGAAAAGGTCGACGACTTCCTGATCGAGGAGCTCGCCCGGCGCGGCGTCGAAGCCGCCCCGAACGCGCCGGCAGCCACGGAGACGCCGGGCGCCGCGATTGA
>JBIIIP010000067.1:0-16540 GCA_044234625.1 Pirellulales bacterium
CATCGCCTCAAGCACGGGAAACCCGAAGCCTTCGGCCAGCGAGGGGAAGAGAAAGGCCTCGCAGTGCTCATACAGCCATTGCCGATCGGCGTCGGTGACCTCCCCCGGGAGGATCACCCGCTCGCGGAGGCCGCCACGGTCGATCGCTGCTTCCAGTGCCGCGCCGGTGGGCGTGGCTTTCTTGCCGGCGATCACCAGCCGCCTGCCGGGCAGCTTCTCCATGAGCCCCACCAGCGCCTGGAAATTTTTGTGGGGCAGCACGTTGCCCACGGTGAGCAGAAAGGGGCCGGCGGCGAGAAACGCCGGCCGCACGGCCGCGGCGGCCGGGGGCGCGGGCAGCCCGTTGGGAACCACGTGCACCGGCTTGCCCTTCACGTCGAGCTGGCGGCGAACCTCGTCGGCCGTGAACTGCGACACGGCGGTGAGCACCGCAGCCCGGTCGATCCGCCGCTGCACGGCCGCCAGCTTCCGCGCGTGGCGGCGCGGCGATCCGCCCTCCTCCTGGAGAAAATTGAGGTCGTGGATCGTGAGCATCACGGCGGTGCGGCGGTCGAGCGGAAAATACTTGGCCGCCTGGTGGGTCATGTGCCACAGCCGGGGCTGGTCCGCCCGCAGAAACGGCCGCGCGACCGGCCGTAGCCACCGGACGCAGCCCTCTTTTCTCCAGGCCTGCGCCGGGAGCGTGTCGAACGTGCCGGCTGGAAACAAGCCTCCGGTGCCGGACGGCAGAAACAGCACCGGCCGAAACCGGCCGTCGGCCTGCCGGATGATCTCCTCGGCCAGGTGCAGGCAGAACCTCCCCAGGCCCGTGTTGAGGTGGCGGATCTTCTCCACGTCGATCACGAGCCGGGGAAGGGCGGCGGTGCGGCAGGAAGTCATCATTCGCTCGGGGCCGGCCGCTCACGTGCTCGATGAGGCGGAAACGTGCCCGAGCATATCGTCGCCGGCGGCCGGCGCGAGCGGCAAATAGTGCCGCCGGTCGGCCTTCCGCACCGCCCACCAGTAGCTCGCGGAGAACCCCGGCCAGAGCACATGGTTCTTGCCGCTGCCGTGGACGTACCAACTGCTGCAGGCCCCCCGGCGGCCCGTGCCGGCCGCCCTCCAGACGCCGCGGTCAAACCGCCGTTGCAGCCGTTCGTTGAACGCCCGCTGGACCTCCGCCCGAACTTCGACCACCGGCGCTCCAAAGCCAGCCGCGCGGGCTTCGTCGAGCCACCGCAGGCACTGGAGGATGTAACGCACCTGCGCCTCGATCATGAAGATGATGGAGTTGTGGCCGAGCGCGGAGTTGGGGCCCATGAGCAGGAAAAAATTCGGGTAGCCAGCAACGGCCACGCCGTAGAAGGCCTCGGGCCCACCCCGCCAGTCGTCGGCCAGTTCCCGGCCGCCCCGGCCCGTCACCCGCATCCCGGCCGTGATGTCGAACGGCTTGAAGCCGGTGGCGAAGATGATTACGTCGACGGGCCGCGCACGGCCGTCGGCGGTGATGATGGCCGTGGGCTCGACCGCGCGGATCGGCTCGGTGACGAGTTCCACGTTGTCGCGGGCCACGGCCGGGTAAAAGTCGTCGGAGATCAGCACCCGCTTGCAGCCCATCGTGTAGGAGGGGATGAGCTTGGCGGCGAGGGCATCGTCCTTGACCGTGCGGCGCAGGAAACGCTCGGCCTGCCGCTGCCAGCGGGCCATCAGTTCGGGCCGCACGGTGAATCCGAGGGCGATGGCTTCCGAGTCACAGTATTGCGCCGCCCGCCACGCGCGCTGCAGCCAGGGCAGCCGCGCGAAGGCGCGCCGCACCCACGGCGAGACGGGCCGGTCGTGCCGTGGGAGCACCCACGGTGGCGACCGCTGGAAGAGATGCAGCGCGGCGACTTGGCCCGCGATCCGGGGCACGAATTGGATGGCGCTGGCGCCGGTGCCGATCACGGCCACCCGCTTGCCATCGAGATCGACGTCGCGCCGCCAGCGGGCGGAATGGAAGCTCGGGCCTGCGAACGATCCCAGCCCGGGCAGGCTCGGCATCTTCGGCACGTGCAGCGACCCGACGGCCGCGATCACCACGCGCGCCGTGAAGACGCGGCCATCGGCGGCCGTCAGCCGCCACACTTTCCCGTCATCGTCCCAGTCGACGGCGACGATCGCCGTGTTGAACTGCACCCTGCGATCGACGCCATGCCGCCGGGCCACGCGCTCGATGTAGGCGAGGATCTCCGGCTGTAAGGCGTAGGTCCGTGTCCAGCCGGGGTCCGGTGCGAACGAATACGAATAGAGGTGCGCAGGGATGTCGCAGCCGCAGCCCGGGTAGGTGTTGTCGCGCCACGTGCCGCCGATCGCGGCCGCCTTCTCGAAGATCGTGAAATCCTGGCGGCCGGCCTCGAGCAGCTTGATCGCGGCACAGAGGCCGCCGAATCCGGCGCCGAGGATGGCGATCTCCACGCTGCTCATGAACGCCATCTTCGCGGTGCAGCCGTGAGAAATCGGGCCAGGGAGGCGACGACTGGCCAGATTGTAGGAGAAGGGCGTTCCCGCCGTCAGCCGCCGGGGCGGAGGCACCGCAGGTTGTCAGCGGCCGCACGCGCACGGTAGAACGCTGGCCGAATTCGCGTCGAGCAGGTGTCGCAGGGCTGCCCTCATGTCCGCCTTCCGGTTGAATCTGAACCTCGCTCACACGCATCTCCAGCCCCAAGAGGCGACGCTGCTCTACGCGGTCGCCCTCAGCCATCGCCCGCGTCGGGTGCTCGAGGTCGGCAGTTTCCAGGGGGGGTCGGCCCACATCCTGGCGCAGGCCCTGATCGATGCCGGCCTGTGCCCCACGCCGGACAACTTCTTTATGATCGACCCGGAGCCCCGGCTCGTCGCCGAGCATGCTTCCTTCCTTGAAGGCAAGACCACGATCATCGCCCGCGGCTCACCGGTGGCGTATGGCGACATCCCCCGCGCAGCGGGATCGTTCGACCTCGCCTTCATCGACGGCGACCACGCCGAGGAGGCCGTGTATGCCGACCTGATCGGCGTCAGGCCCCTGCTCGCCGAAGGCGCGATCGTCCTCTGCCACGACTCGTTCTACGTGCCCACCATGCGCGGCATCGACCGCGTGGTGGCCGCCGGCGGGTTCATCGATTTCGGGCAGATGGTGTCGAGCCCGGTGACGACCGACCAGATCGAAAACGGCTACCGCGTCGAGTGGGGCGGCCTGCGGATGCTGCGCCGGGGGCCGGCTTCCGCCACGCGGTGATGTCACCGGCGGCTACGCCGCCCGCCTCACGAGCCTGAGATCCTGCCCGAGCCGGGCGGCCACCATCAGCCGAGCCACCTCGGGCATGTGGATCCGCGCCGTCCATCCCAGCGCGATCCTGGCCCGCTGCGGATTCGCCTGGTTGATCGGGATGTCGCGTGGCCGCCGCATGGAGGGGTCGTGCACGACGTGCCGCCGCCAGTCGAGGCCGACCGCGGCAAACGTCTCCCGCACGAAGTCCTCCAGGCTGCTCGAGCGGCCGGTGGCGATCACGAGATCCTCTGGCACATCCAGCTGCAGCATCTTGTGCATGGCCACGACGTATTCCGGGGCCCAGCCCCAATCGCGCCTGATCGAAAGGTCGCCGAGGGCCACCTGCCGCTGCTTGCCGGCGGCGATGCTGCACGCGGCGGAGACGATCTTCTGGGTCACGAAACGCTCCGAACGCAACGGGCTTTCGTGGTTGAAGAGGATGCCGGTGCAGGCATGGAGCCCGTAGGCCGTGCGGTAGGAGGCCACCTGCCAGAAAGCGCTGGCCTTGGCCACTCCATACGGGCTCAGGGGATGGAGCGGCGTGTCTTCAGAGCACGCCTCTTCCCCCCGGTTGCCGAACATCTCCGAGCTGCCGGCGCTGTAGAACCGCGCCGTGCGGCAGTGGTGGCGGATCGCTTCCAGGAGATTCGTCGTCGCGTGAATGATGCTTTCGAACGTCTCGGCCGGGCGGTCGAACGACAGTCCAACCGACGACTGGCCGGCGAGGTTGTAGATCTCGTCGGGCTTGATGGCGGCGATCGCCTCGGCGACGGCCCGCGGATCGACGAGCGACAGCGATGCCACCGTCACATGCCCGTGGAGGCCGACTTTCTGCAGGCCCTCGAAGCGGTTGCCGCCCGCGTCGCGGCTCGTGCCGATGACGTCGTAGCCCTGCGCCACGAGGTGCTGCGCGAGGTAAGCGCCGTCCTGGCCGCCGATGCCGCAGATGAGCGCCTTGCGCCGGATGGGATAGACATGGTGCATGCCGCGGAAGGTATCAACGCCCGGGGGCATGCGGAACGGCAGTTCCACCTGCAAACAGCGGTCTTTTCCCCAAAAGCTGGGGGGTTTACGCGGCTGCCGGCAGGGGGCTGATTCCGGCGGTTTCCAACTGTGAAGAGAGCCACCCCGCGCAGGCCTCGGCGACGCCCGAGAGTTCGATACCGGAGAGCGGCGGCAGTTGGCGCCGCCAGCCTTCGCTGCCGGCCGCGAACACGCCGCCCGCATAGCGATACATCGGCACTCGATGGCGAAACACGAACGACTCGGCGGGCACGACCGGATACTGCAGCCGCACGGTCGGCACCAGCCGCTTGAATCCCGGTGGCGCGACCAGTTCGATCTCGAACCGATCCGCGAGGCCGTCGATGAGCCGCCGTTCCTGCGTTGACAGCCCGCCATCCGCATCGAGATCGGTGAACCAGGCGAGCCGCGGCCGCGCCGGCAGCGGCCCCGCCTCGACCGCCTGCTCGATGGCAAGCGCCGCCGCCGTGCCCACCGTTTCGGGCGTGTGCAGATGGCCGTAGGCGATGCGGGCGGCGCGGCGGGCGTCTGCGGGCTCTTCGAGCGCCGCCAGGATCGCCGCGCCGATCGATGCCGGCTCGAGCGGGTCGCAATACATGCTCACCGGCCCACCAAACTCGGGAAGCGACGATGTGTCGGCGGTGACGACCGGGGCGCCGCAGCGCAGGGCTTCCACGACGGGAAGGCCGAGCCCCTCGTAGAGCGAGGGAAACAAAAACACCCGGCACGAGCGATAGAGCGCGGCGAGCTCCGCGTCGGTCACCCGTCCGAGCTGCCGCACCTGGTGGGCCACGCCGAGATCGGCGGCGAGGCGGCGGATGCGCAAGCGTTCGGCATCGGGGTAGGAGCCGGCGAAGATCAGGTCGTAGCCATCGCGAACCGATCGGGGAAGCCGGGCGAAACCACTCACGCAGCCGCGCATGTTCTTCCGCCAGCAGTCGCCGCCCCCCGCGAAGAGAAACGGCCGCACCACGCCGTGGGCGGCCAACTTCGCTGCATCGTCGGCGCGGTTGCCGACCGCTGCGAACGTATCCTCCGTCGCCCCGTCGATGTTCACGGTGCGGCCGCCCGATGCCGGGTAGAGCAGCCGGAAGTCGGCCGCTGTCGCTTCGGAAATGGCCAGCCGAAGGCCGGCGTTCCGCATCGCCGCCATGCGTTCGCTGTACGAGTTGACGCCCTCGAGAGAATTGAAAAACATGGGGGCGTAAATGACCGGGATCAGGTCGTAGAGCACGACGGCATGCAGCGTGCCGCCCAGCGGCTGTGTGGGCTGGATCGTCTCGAGTTCGAAGAGGCTCATGGAGAGAAACACGTCCGGCCCGTCGGCCCGGATCCAGTCCACGAAGGCGCCCTCCGCCTGCCACAGCGCCCCGCGCGACGACGCGCTGAACGTCAGCGGAACGCGATTCCGCAGGGCCACTCCACTTGGCACGTCAGCGGGATCGATCGGCGGAAGATGGCTCAGCTGGACCAGCTCGAACGTCCACTCGGGCCGCGCCCGGGCGAGGCCGTCGAGAAGTGTGCGGGCGTAGCGGCCGATACCTCGGCCGCGCGTGCTGCCCGTCTGGAATGCCTGGCCGTTGACGAGGACGCGCATGTCAGGCCACCTGCCGACGTGTGGGTACGGCCTGCGGCTGGGCGGCCGCGGCGAGCTGCTCCACGCGTTGTTTGAGGATGTGGAGGTCGTGTAGGTAGGGGAGGATCAGCTCCCGAAACTCGTCACCGTCGATGCCAACCGGTTTCTTGCTGGTCTCCACCCCGTGCTGGAACCGCCACAGGTTTTCGAAGTGGTGGCCGATGTCGTGGAGCGTGCGCTGCACATCGCCCTGCGACTTCCAAATCTCCATGATGTGGGTGTTGAGGGATTCCGTTTCCTGCTTCCGGGCGGCGAGCGCCTCGCGCAGGCTCTCCACGTCTTTTCGCAGAGCCGCCAAACGCTCCGCTGCATCCGGTTCCAGCCGCTCCACGCCGTCTCTCGTTTCGAGGCGGCGGGCCCGCCACCGGCGCCGCGTGGACCGCGTCGCCGATCGGCACCAGCGCCCCGCGGCGGCGACCGGGAAAAATGCCGCGGCGGCGAGTCGGGTGACCTTGGGAAGCAGTCGGGCCATGAGAAACCTTTGCCTGCTCGGGGAAAGGGCATGAGTCGGGGGGGGATCTACCACAGCAGCCACCGGGCCGGAAAGGGCAATCCGGCCGCCACGATCCCATGAAACAGGGGTTGCGGCCCCGGGGGGGCGGTCCCTACTTACCCTCTTTCCTCCCTGACTTCCCCGAGTCCCTCACCTCGATCCTGTCGCGGAGTCCATTCGATGGCCACCGATCGCCGACGCAGCGTGCGCATGAGCGTCGTCATCAACACGTTCAACCGTTGCCAGAGCCTCGAGCAAACCCTGCGCAGCCTGCAGCAGCAGACCTACGACGCGTTCGAGGTGATCGTCGTCAACGGGCCGTCCACCGATGGCACGCGCGAGATGCTCGCCACCTGGGCCGACCGGATCATCGTCGCCGACTGTCCCGTCGCGAACATCTCGAAGAGCCGCAACATCGGCATCCAGGCCTCCAGCGGCGAGGTGGTGGCGTTCATCGACGACGACGCCATCCCCGAGCCCGACTGGCTCGAGAAACTGGCGGCTCCATACAAGGACCCGCGGGTCGGTGGCGTGGGCGGAATCGTGTGGGACCACACCGGCGTGGCCCTGCAATACCGCTTCTCGCTCTGCGACCGCCTCGGCCGCACGACGTTCACGGGCTGCCGGCCCGACCCGTTCGCGACCCATGCGCGGGCGGACTCGTTCATCTACCTTCAGGGCACCAACTCCTCCTTCCACCGCCACGTGCTCGAGCGGGTCGGCGGGTTCGACGAAGAGATCGAGTATTACCACGACGAGACAGACCTCGCGGCCCGGATCAGCGAGATCGGCTCCTGCCTCGTGCCCCTGCCCGACGGGGCCGTCCATCACAAGTATCTGGCCTCGCATCTGCGCACGCCCGACCGGACGGTGCTCGAGCCGTATCCGATCGTGAAAAACTCCTGGTATTTCGCCCTCGTCAATGGCACGGGCCGCTATCCGCGGGAGGAGATCCTGCGGCACCTCGACACCTTGACCGCGGATGTGCATGACCACGCCGTGACGGCGCGGCGCAACGGCCGCATGTCGGCGGCGCAGCGCGAGTATTTCCACCGCCGCGTGGAGGAGGGCCGCGCGGTCGGCCGCGAACGCGGCGAGTCGCTCACCCGCAAACTCGCCAGTATCGCCCCTGCCGACCCCGACCGCTTCCGGCCCTTCCCCACGCTCCGTCCGTCCGGTCCGCGGCTCGTCACGTGCTTCGTGACCAATGAGTACCCGCCCGAGGGCTTCGGCGGCATCGGCCGGTTCACCAACGACCTGGCCGAGGGGATGTCGGCCCGCGGCCACCAGGTGCACGTGCTCACCCGCTCGCCCGACAACGACCGCGTCGACTGGGAAAACGGTGTGTGGGTGCATCGCATCCGCTCCCGTCCCGCGAACGATCTCCAGGGTGTGTCGTGCGCCGGCAATCTTCGCCATGCGGCGACGATCCACGAACACGTGCGGCAGCTCGACAGCCGTTTCAAGCTCGACGTGGTCAGCGCGCCCTTGTGGGCGTCGGAAGGGCTGTTCTGCGCGCTTGACCGCCGGCTCCCCAGCGTGCTCACGCTGATGACCAGCCAGAAGACGATCGGCGAAATCGACCCCGTCAACGGCCGCCGCCCCCTGTGGCAGCAACAGATCGCCCTGGAAAGGATCGCCGTCCGCTCGACGCCGTTCATCCACGCCATCAGCGACGCCATCCTCCACAAGACGGTTGCCGACTACGGCCCGACCGCCGCCAACGCCGCCGTGGCCTACCTGGGCGTCCGCGACATCCGCGATCGGCATCCGCGGAGCCGCACGGCCGACGACGGCGAGGTGCGGGTGTTGTGCGTCGGCCGCCTGGAACCGCGGAAGGGAACCGACATCCTCCTCGCGGCCGCGGAGCGGCTCTGCGCCGCGCATGCCAACGTGCGTTTCATGCTCGTCGGCCGCGACAACGGCGGCAACGGCGTGGTTTCCTACGAGCGCGAGTTCGTCAAGCGGGCCCGGCATCTCGTCGACTCGGGCCGGGTCACCTTCGCGGGTGCGGTGTCGGAGGAGGAACTCGGCCAGCACTATGCCGATGCCGACGTCTTCGTGCTGCCTTCCCGCTACGAGAGTTTCGGCCTGGTCGTGCTCGAGGCGATGGGATTCGGCCTGCCCGTGGTGGCGAGCAACGCCGGTGGCGTGGCCGAGATCGTCACGCCCCACACCGGCATTCTCGTCGACTCCGACGACGTCGGCGCCCTCGTGGCGGCGGTCGATTCCCTCGTCGCCGACGCAGGCCTGCGGGCCGCGATGGGCAAGCGGGCCAGGCACGCGTTCGAGGAGCGCTGGTCGCTCGACCGCGCCGTCGACCGCACGGTCGACGCTTACGCGCGATTCGCCGACCGGCATCGCGAGCAGGTCGCCGCCGGGCCACTGCCAACCGACCTCGACTGCGCCGACCGGCTCGTCGCCGCCTTCGCCGCGGAGCCGCTCCTCTCCCCTCTCACTCCGTCGACGGCGCGGAGGCTGTTCGGGTCGGGGCACAGCGAGCGGCTGGTGCAGGGGGTGAGCGAGGCGTGGTTCTGGCCCCGCAAGCCGTTTGTGAAGCGGGTCTTCAAGACGATCCTCGGCCGGTCGCCGGAGCGGGAATCGGTGCGATTTTTCGTGAACATGCTCCGCCACGGGGCGACCCGTCGGTATGTCGTCGAGCACATCGCGCTCTCGCCCGAGGCCCGCAGCCTGGAGATCCCCGACGACTGGTTCACGCGGCTGCCCGACACGCACCGGGCGGAGAGGCATCCTGCCCTGTTTCAGATCTACGCGCTGGCCGTCAGCGTGCCCGCGCTTTTCCGCCGCGAGGGGGTGATCCGCAAGGTGCTCCGGCGCTACCGCACCCGGCGGCAGGTCAGCCGGGCCCAGCGGCCTGCGGCGGCCGTGCGGCAGCGGGCGGCCTGATCGACCACCTATCTCTGCAAAAGACCCTCAGGGGGCATTCATCGCCCGGCCACCGCCCCCGGGCTCCCGCCACCACCCGAAAAATGCGATTTCCCGGCACAATTCGCCCCGTAAGACTTTTGTCAAAATTCACGCCGGATCGTTGACACGGCCTCTGTCCGGTCCCTACACTCCCCCCTCCTGTGCATTCTGTCTGGAGTTTTTGGGATTCGTAGGCCGATCTCGCTCCGACCACGCCGACTTTTTTTCGATTACCGACTCGAGGAGTTTCTGATGCGTCGCGATCTGACCGCTTGGTTTGGCACGCTGGGCTTCACTGGCCGTCGGGCGAAGTTTCGCCGGGCGGGTGCTGGCCGTTCTCTGCGCGCCCGTGGCGGTTCCGCACCGATCAAGTTGTCGCTCGGTGGTGGTGAGTCGCTCGAGCAGCGGCGGATGCTCGCCGTGTCGGCCGATCTCAATGCCGGCCTCCTGCGGATCGAGTTGGATGCCGCCGACGACGTGGCGGGGATCACCTTCGATGGCACGAATTATGAAGTCTTCGACAAAGAGAGTTCGGTGGGCACATTTGCCGCCTACAACGCCACGACCGCGCCGACGGGCGTGCGTGGCATTGCCGTGACCGACGACGGGGATTTCACGAACCAGACCGTCGAATTCCGCGCCGGATCCGCGATCGCCGCCGCGGTGAACGTGTTCTCCGACGTCGAGACGACGAAGATCTTCAGCAATATCGACGTCGCCACCGGCAACGTGAACACCGATGGCTCGGGCGTCACGATTTCCTCGCCCTCGATCGAGCTCGACGACGCAACCGGTGAAGACGCGTTGTTGATCCAGACCGACGGTACCAACATCGTGTTCGACGGCGTGATCAGGCTCTACAACACCACCGACGCCACCATCAGCACTGGCGCCACGAAGGGTGGCGATATCGAGTTCAACGACGACATCTTCGGTGGCGTCGGCGAAGATGGCTCGAGCGGCACGCTGACGCTGTCGGCGGGCACGGGCACGATCAACTTCAATGGCGCGTATGTCGGCGGCACCGATACCATCTTCGGCGAAGACGACCTGCCGCTCCTCGGCGTCGTGTTCCAGTCGGCGGCCAGCGTGGGAACGACGGCCGCATTCCACCTCGACGGCAGCCTGCCGGGCGCGTTCATCGACGGCATCACTATCGAGGACGGCGTCAACAACGTGGTTCTCGATGACGGCGGAACGATCGTCGGCTATGGCGAGGATGGCGCCGGCGTGTTTTTCAACGGCAGCTCGACCAACTCGAACATCTCAGGGTTTGAAATCGGCTATAGCACGTATGGCATCTATGCAGGCAATGGCCTCGGTGAGGCTGATCTCTCGGGCACGGTGATCGACGGAAACATCATCGCCTTCAACGAGTTCGGCATCTACCTCGACGACGTCGCCGGCGAGCTCGACGGCGAAGACCAGTTCAAGATTGGCGGGATTCTCTCCCCCACGGGCAACGTCATCGCCTTCAACGGCGAGGACGGCATTTATGCCTCGAGCAGCACCGGCGTGTGGATCTACGAGAACTACATCTACGGCAACGGCGAGAGTGAACTCGGTGGCAGCGGCATCCGCCTCACAAACGGTGGCAGCTACCTCATCGAGGAAAACCTCATCGGCGCGGGCGAAGACTTCCCCGGCCCTGATTCGGTCATCGGTAACGCCACCCATGGCATCTTCATCGAGGGCGTCGGTGAAGACAGCTACGCCGGCACGGTGATCGTGGACAATCTGATCGTCGGCAACGGCCTGTATGGCGTGGCCGTCGAGGGCGTGACGGCTGATTCCGCCGAAGACGGCATCCTCATCTTCAATAATCTCGTGGGGGGCAACGGCCTCGGCGAAGACGGCGGGATCGGCGGCGGCATCAAGATCAGCGGCAGCGAAAACATCCGCATCATCAACAACCAAGTTCAGACGAACGGCATTTTAGGTGGCGTCCCCGCCGACGGCATTGACATCTTCGACGGCTCCCACGGCACGCTCGTCTACTCGAACCAGATCGTGGGCAACGGCGGTGACGGCATTTACATCGAGAATTCGTCCACGGATCTCAATCCGGTGAAGATCGGCACCGCATTCGTAACCGTCTCCGATTCCGGCTCCCAGGTCACGGTCGATGGCGACCAGACCGCCTACATTTTCTTCGGCCAGCAAGTCGGCCTGGCGGTGGTTCCGCAGAGCTTTGTGCCCGGGGCACCGATCGCCGCCGTGCCCCAAGCCCCCGTGACTGTAGCCACCGTCACGGGCGTCTCACTCGTGGCGGGCCAGACCGTCATCGAGCTCTCCGAAACCGTTCCTGTGACCACGCCCACCGACACGCTCTACCTGACGCTCGGCAATCTCGTTGACGGCAACGGCGAAGACGAGCCCCTTGGCTTTGGCCATGGCATTTCCGTCTACGCCGACGGTGGCCTGGATGCTTCGGGCGACTACGGGGTGCACGGGCTGGAAATCGTCGGCAACATCGTCACCAACAACTTCCGTTCTGGCATCAACCTCGAGAACGGTGGTGCGCTCGGCGAAGACGGCGACCTCACGAACGTGGTCATCGCCGGCAACTTCATCGGCTGGGATGGTGAAGACAACATCGCCGGCCCCAACCAGGAAGACGGGATCTATTTGTATGGCGTCGGCGAATCGGTGATCGCCAACAATTACATCGCCCTCAACGGCCTGCCAAACCCCTCGGTCGGCGAAGACGACAACGGCATCGAGGTGGTCAACTCGACCTACATCTCGATCCTGCAAAACGAGATCTATGACAATGCCAACGACGGCATCGGCATCAAGGGCGGGTCGTTCATCGAGGTTTCCGAGAATTACATCCATGCCAACGGCCGTGACGGCATCGACATCGAGACCTACGAGGGTAGCCGTCCGACCGACATTCTCATCAGCGAGAACCTGATCACGGACAACGCCGATGACGGAATCGAAGTCGACTCCGGTGATCGGATCGAGATCGTCGACAACATTGTGGAAAACAACGGCGACGAAGGGATCGAAATCTACGACTCGACCGGCTCCGTTGTTGGTTTCAACGTCATCAGCGGCAACGTCGAAGACGGTGTCAACATCGATTCGTCCGAGGTGACGATCGAGGGCAACGACATTCGGGACAACGGCGAGGACGGCATCTACATCGAGCAGTCCCTCACCTCGCTTGCCCCGACCCGCACGTTCACGATTCTCGGCAACCTGATCCGTGAGAACGGCGACGACGGAATCGATATCCAGGAGGGCCTCTACGGCGAGGACAACGACGGTGAAGACCGGTATTCGCTCATCGGTGGCAACACGATCGAGGCCAATTTCAACCATGGCATCGAGATGACGAGCGCCGCAGGCGTCACGGTGGGTGGCGAAAACTCCCCGAGTGAGATCAACATGATCAACCTCAACGGGGGCTCCGGCATCTTCGCGGAAGGTGACTTCAGCTACGACGCGTTCCCCTTCGGATCTACTTCCAACAGCCTGATCCTGGGCAATGAGATCCACACGAACGACGAATACGGCATCCACCTCAGCAACGCCACATTCATGATCGTGGGCGGCACGACCCCTGCGGCGGCCAACCATATCTCCTACAACCGGATCAGCGGCATCTACGCCGAGACCCAGAATGTGGTTCCCGCCGTGCCTTTCCCCACGACTCTCACGGGCACGAAGATCATCGGCAACGAGATCGTGTACAACCCGATCGGCATCAAGCTTGACGACGCCATTGGGATCGATGTGGGTGGCTTTAGCGAAGGCGAAGGCAACTCGATCACCAACAACATTGAGGGCCTCCGCGCTGCGGGTTCTTTGACCGGCGCGATCGTCTCTGGAAACCTGTTCCAGTACAACCGCACCGGGGCCACGATCGCCAGCGCCCAGGGGTTGCTCTTCGGTGGTGGTGAGGACGCAGCCAACATCGTGATCGAGAACGCGGAGGGCATCCGTCTCTCCGGCCTGCTCACCGACACGTATGTGGTTGAAAACTACGTCGCCAACAACACGAAGGTCGGCATCGCCATGACATCCGCCCGCGACGTTCTCGTCTACGGCAACCTGATCGACGACAACGCGATCGGCATCTCCGGCATGGGCACCCTGACCGACTCGTCTATCGCGGGCAACGCGATCACCAGCTCGACCGGCAAGGGCGTGCTCGGGGTCTACATGCTCAACGCCAACAACTTCCAGATTGGCGATGGCGAGGATGGTGGTGGCAACATCATTTCCGGCCAGGCGGTGGACGGCATCCGTGTGGTCACGACCAACGCGGGCACGTTCAACGGCTCGATCGAGGGGAACTACATCTACGACAACGGTGGCGATGGCATCGAAGTCATCTCCACGCAGCCGTCGAAGACGACGTTTAACATCGCGATCCTCGGCAACACGCTCGGCGAAGATGAGTTTGGCAACGCCGCCGGCAACGGCGGCGCCGGCCTGCGTCTGAATCCGGCGAACTACAACGACTCCGAGATTGCCGGTAACCTCGTGGCCAACAACGCCTCGTGGGGAATCCACTTGAATGGCACCGCCGCCAACGCGGTGGCCAATGCCAACGTCACGCTGAACACCATCACCGGCAACACCGGCTATGGCATCGTGGCCAACGGCAAGCTCAATGGCACCACCGTCACGGAAAACCTGATCAGTGACAACAATGTCACCGGCGTGTTCCTCTCCTCGGCGACTGGTCTCGACCTGTCGGACAACACGATCGTCGACAACGAGTTTGCCGGGGTCTTCGCCGTCGGCGAGAGCAGCGGCACGGTGGTCAGCGACAACCTGATCGCCCGCTCTTCCGCCGAGACGTCGCAGGCCGTCGGCGTGCAGGTTCAGGCGGCCACGAACCTCACGATCGACAACAACCTGATCCTCAACAACGTGTCGTACGGCATCGTGGCGGGTGGAGATTCCACCGGCACCGAGGCCACGCGGAACACGATCTCGGGCAGCGGCGTCGGCCTGCAGCTGGTGAACGCCACCGACTTCTCGTTCGGCACGACGGAAGACGGCTACGGCAACCTCGTGGGTCGTCCCGTGGCGTTCACGACTACGGCGGGCGGCACGTCACTCACGCTGAGTGGCGATGAGACGCTGGCCTTCGCGGCCGGCCGCGTGGTCGCTCTCCTGCCCACCGGCCTGGAGGCCGAGGGCACGCTACGGATCGTGCAGAGCGTCTCTTACAACGCCGGACTCGATGAGACGACGATCGTGCTCGATGCGGCCTTTGACGGCACGAGCACGTCGGGCCAGGTGATTGCCGGCAACTCGATCGCCGGTGTGTCCGGTGTGCAGGCTCTCACTGGATCGAAGCTCATCAACAACTCGATCCGTGGCAACAGCTACGGCGTGTTCCTCAGTGACTTCGAAGGCACGCCGGTCACTGGGCTGCAGATCGGCAACGACTCCGCGACCGCGGGCGAGGATCCGAACACGATCGCCTACAACGCCATCTTCGGCGTGGTGGTGGCCGGGCCGGGCTCCGTGGGCAACCCGATCCTCGGCAACGAGATCTACCGCAATGGCCAGCAGGGCATCCTGCTCTTCAACGGCGGCAATGCCGATCAGGCCGCGCCGGTGCTGAGCTTGGCACTCCGCAGCGGTGGCGTGATCACGGTCAGCGGTACGATCACGGCCGCCCCCGGCACGTATCGGATCCAACTGTTCCGCAATCTGCCTTCCGACAACCCGCCGTCCTTCCAGGGACGTCAGCAGGTGGCGCTCGACGGCGGAACGGACTACGTGGACATCGTGGTCACCGGCTCGAGCGAGAGCTTCGACATCGACGTGACCGGCACCGAGGCCGTCAATGGCGAATACATCACCGCCACGGCCACGCGGCTCGACGGCGGCCTGCCCAAGGACACGTCGGCGTTCTCGAACGCCGTCGAGGTTCAGGAAGTCGAATGATGGCGACAAGCCAGGCATAAATCCTGTCGGGCCCGGTGGTCATGCCGCCGGGCCCGATTGCTTTTGGCCTTCCGAGGTGGCCGGCAGCGGTGCTATCGTTCGCTTGGCGGCACGGTCCCGGGTTCGTGGAGCACCGGCTTCTGGCTGGCGAGGTCAATGCCATGACGGCGAATGTTTCGGCTGGCCCCGCTTCCGGGCCCGTGATTCGACCCGAGGTGCTCTGGCCCGCTCGGCCCGATCTCCATGCGGCCGTGCCCTGGCGACCGGCCCCGCCCGGATACGCCGGCACGCCCCTGACGTCGAGCGTCTGCCGCTTCGACCAGCTCGATTCGCCCCGCTTTCGCAACTGGGCCACGCGGCTGGGCGAGCCGTGGAACCCGCACCGCAAGCTCTGGGAGTATTGCTTCGTCTGTAGTGCGCTCGAGGAGCGGGGCATGCTCGCCCCCGGCCGCCGCGGCCTCGGCTTCGCCGTGGGCACGGAACCCCTGCCCGCGGTGTTTGCTTCGCTGGGCTGCACCATCGTGGCCTCCGACCTCCCCGGCGACGACAGCCGCGTGGCGCTGTGGTCGCCCTCGGCGCAGTGGGCCGAGGGCCTGGCGGCTCTGAATGCCCGCGGGCTTTGCGATGCGGAACTGTTTCGCGAGCGGGTTTCATTTCGCCCAGTCGACATGAACGACATTCCGGCCGATCTCGTCGGCTTCGACTTCACCTGGTCGAGCTGCTCCTTCGAGCACTGCGGCTCGATCGACCAGGGCCTGCGGTTCGTCCGCGAGCAGATGAAGTGCCTCGCACCCGGCGGGGTGGCGGTGCACACCACCGAGCTCAACCTCTCGAGCGACACGAGCACGCTGGAGGCCGGCCCGACCGTGATCTTCCGGCGGCCCGACATCGAGCGGGTCGTGGGCGAGCTCCGCGACGCCGGCCACGTGGTCGAGCCGCTCGACCTCTGGGTGGGCGATCACCGGATCGATGCCCACGTCGACCGCCCTCCCTACGAGCAGAAGGAGCACCTGCGGCTCGAGCTTGGCGGCTTCGTCACCACGTCGGTCGCGCTGATCGTGCGGCGTGGGGCCTGAGACGGACTGCTCAGGGCGCGAGGAGCGACTGGTAGAGGCCGGCGTAGCCCTGGGCCGTCGCCCGCCACGAAAACGCCGCCGCCCGGGCCCGGGCCCGGGCCGGAGCGGCCTCGTCGTCGGCCCACCGCCCGACCCCCGCTTCGATGGCGGCCGCCATCGCCGGGCCGGCGAAGGAATCGAAATAGAAACCGGCATCGTCC
>JBIIIP010000068.1:0-16454 GCA_044234625.1 Pirellulales bacterium
CGACCCCAGCCGACGAGCGTGGGTGCGAGTGGGGGCAGCCGGGGCAGCAGCCATCCGGCCGCCAGAAGCGCCGCCGCCGGCGCGAGGAAGCGCGGCCACCAACGCCCGCCACGGGAGCGCGGAGGCAGGGCCACCACCGCGGCCACCGCCGCCGCCACCAGCATCCACTGCTGCGCTGCGCGGCTCCCCACGCCCGGCAGGAGCACGAGCGCCGCCCCGAGGCTGCCGGCGACGGCGCCGAGCGTATTGGCGGCGAGAACGGTCCCCGCGGCGCGGGCGGGATCGCCAGTGGCCCGTGCCCACGAAGCCACTGCGAGCGGCACGCTCGCGCCCCACAGGATGGAGGCAGGGAGCACGGCCACGAGGCAGCGCACGAAGTCGATCTGGAGCTGCACCCACGGGCTAGCCGCCAAGGCGGGGTTCACCGGCCATGCAGGAAGGCCCTCGCCCGCGGCCCAGGCTCCGTAGGCGATCGCCGGCACGAGCGCCGCCTGGCACCATGCCAGCCACGCACGCGGCGGCCGCAGCGCCACTGCCACACCGGAGCCGATCGCGATGCCCGCAAGGAATCCGGCGAGGATCAGCGAGAAGGTGTAGGTGGTGCCGCCGAGCAGGAGCGCCAGCAGCCGCGTCCACACCACCTCCGCCGCGAGTGCCGTGGCGCCGGAGACCGCGACCACGACGAGAATCGCGCCGGGAAAATCCCGGCGGGCCGGGGCTGCGTCCGCGACGACGGCGCTCCCGTTCGCGGTTGCCCGCGGCGCCGACCAGCGGCCGGCGAGAACGAGGGCAACGAGTGCCGCCAGACCGTTGAGGCCGGCGGCCACGAGGCCGGCGACGAGCGTGTCGTGGACGCGGAGAAGCCAGAATCCTGCAGCCAGACAGCCGGCCACGCCACCAAGCGTGTTGGTGGCGTAAAGAACCGCGACGCGGCGGGCCGCGCCCACCCCAGAGCCGAGCATTCGCGCCGCGAGTGGGAGCGTGGCCCCCATCGCCGCCGCGGGCACGAGGAGGAGCAGCGCGAAGGCGGCGGCGTGGAACCAGCGCGGCAGCCCTTCGACGCCCGCGATGGCCCAGGGCATGGCGAGTCCGCAGAGGGCGATCAGGGCCTCGAGGGCGGCGCACGCGAGGAGCGGGTGGATGGACCGGGCCACCCACCGGGGCACGAGGAGTGAGCCGAAGCCGAGCCCCGCCATGAACGTTGCCAGCACCATGGCAGCGGCCCGCGAGGAGCCCCCGGCGTGGACCGCCAGGAGCTGAAACCAGGTCACCTCGTACACCAGCGCCGCGGCACCGCTGACGACAAACAACGGCAGGAGAAAAAGGGCGGGCATCATCGTCGACACTCGTCACGGCTCACGTCTTGCGCGGTCTCTCACCGCTCGCGGCCTGATCGTAGCAATCATCGCGTGGGAATGACGAACCGCAACGGGTCGCAGCCCCCTCGCCCACGCCGCGGATGAGCACGGCCAGCTGACGTCGGCGTTGGCGGCCCACCGGCTCCGGGGCGGCGAAACGCCCGAGGGCAACGGCGACGTCGGCCTCTCGATCGCGCTTTGACTTGCGATCAGCCGTCGAATTCCGGACCGACCAGTTCGGGAACGCCCGCCTCGAACGCCGAGGCCGTGACGAACACGGCCTCGGCGGCCGTCGGATGGGCGGCGTGAAACTCGTCCACCGCCCGTTGCGCCCGTTCCGTGATCTCGTCCCAGCTCACCTGCACCGGAATCGGCCCGCGCGGCCCCTCGACGACGAAATCGACCTCGCCCCGCCCCCGCCAGTAGCAGACGCGGTCGAATCGCCGCCGCAACAGGAGGAACGTCGCACACTCGAGCTGCTTGCCCCGGTCGCGTCCCGTCGCCGTCACGGCCACCCGTCGCAGGCCCGTATCGACCGGATAGAACTTCCGGTTTCTCACCAGCCGCTTGCGGGATGACCAGGCAAAGAAGGGACACGCCATCGCAAGGTATGCGCTCTCGGCAGCCTCGAGGTAGAGGCCGGCAGTATCGACGGAAATGCCGAGGGCGGCGGCGGCCCGTCGAACGCTCGTCTCGGCGCCGGCCGATTCGTAGAGCATCTGCACGAGCTGTCGCAGCGGCAGGCTCGAACGCGCCGCCACCCGGTCTCGCATGTCGCGTTCAACGATGTCCTGAAAATATTCCCGCAGGAGCATGTCGCGATCGGGCGACTTGACGACCGCGGGAAAGCCTCCGCAGTCGAGGTAGTCGCCGAGCTTGGCGGCCGGTCTGGCGATTCGGAATTCCGCAAGGTCGAACGGAAAAACCTCAACCGTGTGATGACGACCGGTGAGCGATGAACCAAGCTCGCCCGACAAGAGGTGCGCGTTGGAACCGGTGACGACGAACCGCCTGCCGCGAGGACGGTCCAGTTGCGACCGCAGCCACTGCTCCCATCCATTCACCCACTGGATCTCGTCGAGCATGTAGGTGCAGCCTGGGCCACGGTCTGCCTCGAACGCCTCGACCATCATGTCCAGCGTGGCGTGATCAAGCGCACTTGCCAGCCGGGGGTCCTCGAAGTTGACGAAGAGGCACCGCTCGCAATCGAGTGCATACCGGTCGATCAGCTGCCGCAGGAGCGTCGATTTGCCCGACCGGCGAACCCCCTGCACGACGAGGGCGAGATCCGGCCGGAACTCGATCGGAAGCCGAACCGACCGCGGCACGGACCGCGCGGGCGGGGCATCCCAGTGGCTCCAATCGGCGGCGACTCGTAAAAACGCGGCAGAATCCATTCAGTCGAGTTTAGTCGACAGTTTTCGCTGTGTCGAGTTTACTGGACAGTTTCCGTTTCTCGTGTTTGTTGGAGACAGAGGGCTTGGATGTCGATCGCGGGCGGCGGCTCAGGGACGCCCTCGGGAATCGCTCACGACGGCGGCGAGGTCTTCGGCGACGGCTTGCCGGCGGCGCTTGCGGTAGGCGAGCGGCGTCACGCCCGCATGGAGCCGAAAACGCTTCACGAAAGAACTGTGGTCGTAAAATCCGCATCGATCCGCGATCTCGGCGATCGGAAGCCGGGTTGACTGCAGGAGGTCGGTCGCCTGCGCGATACGAACCTTTTCCAGGAATTGCCGCGGCGTCACCCGCATCGTAATGCGAAAGAGCCGCATGAAGTGGCTCGCCGACAGGCTGCACTCCCGCGCGAGCGACTCGATCGTCAGCCGCCTGCCGTAGTCGTGGAGGATCCGATCAACCGCCGGGAGGAGCCGGCCTGCGTCGTCGCCGCCAGATTCCCGCTGCGATTCGTGCCGCCGATTCGTGCCGACGAGCCCGATGACACAGCCCGTGCGGTCGTGGAGCGGCCATTTGCTCGAATAGGCCAGGCCCACCCTGCCGCCGCGGGTGACGACGACGTGCACCTCGTCGAGCAAGGTCCGGCCGTCCTCGATCACCTGCCGGTCATTGCGGCGGTAGCTCTCGGCGATGAGCGGCGGAAAGAAATCGAAGTCGGTCTTGCCGATGGGATCGTCGCCGGGCGACAGACCGATTCCCTCGCGGACCGCGTCGCTCATGGCGACGTAGCGGTAGGAGGCGTCCTTGACGAAGAACATGGCCCCCGCGATCCGCTCCAAGGGCCCGAGAATCTCGGCGTCATCCCGCAGCCTGGCGATCAATCCGGGATCGGTCGTGGGAGCGCTGTGCATGATCGTTTTGTACTATTCCTGGAGCGTGAATGACAAGCACGCGACTTCGATGCGGCATTCAGCCGCGAGTCGTTCGACTATTCAATGTTGTTGCCTTAGCAGCGTTAACTAGAATAGCAGGAGTGGCGCGAGGCCGGCGGCGAACTGGTTTGGACGCGGTTCGTGCTCGGGAGCGGCGGAGCGATGATTCGATACTACTTTCGCATCCGGCGACTTGCCCACACCGCCGCACTGACCGGCTTCATTCTCGCGGTCTCCTGCGCGGGGGAGAGGGCCAACGCCGCCGGCGTTTCGCCCGACGACGCGGCGTTTTTCAACGACCGCGTGCTGCCGATCCTTCGTTCGCGGTGCTTCGAGTGCCACTCGCACGACGCGGAGATCAGCGGTGGCCTGGCCCTCGACGTAAAGAGCGGCTGGGAGCAAGGTGGGCAATCGGGCCCCGCGGTCGTGCCCGGCAAGCCGGATGAGAGCCTGCTCGTGGCGGCCGTCCGCCACGCGAAGGCCGACTACGAGATGCCTCCCGACGGGCCGAAACTGCCCGATGACGAGATCGCGACGCTGGTAGCGTGGGTCGCCCGCGGCGCGCCCGACCCACGGCAAGTCACCGCGGCCGATGCCTGGGAGAAAACCTACGCCGAGCGGATGAAATGGTGGAGTCTCGCACCGCTTGGGCAGCCCACTGTGCCGGAGGTGAGGGATGCAGCCTGGCCGCGAAACGACATCGATCGCTTCATTCTGGCGAAGCTCGAATCCGCCGGCCTCAAGCCGGCCGAGGAGGCCTCGCCCGCCACGCTCGCCCGCCGGTTGTCCCTCGTGCTTACCGGCCTGCCTCCCGATCCGGGCCTCGTCGAGGCGTTTGCGGCCGACCCTTCCCCCGCGGCTTACGACCGGCTCGTGGAGTCGCTGCTCGCGAGCCCGCACTACGGCGAACACCAGGCCCGCCACTGGATGGACGTCGTCCACTACTCCGACACTCATGGCTACGAGTGGGACGTGCCCACGAAGAATGCCTGGATGTACCGCGACTACCTCGTGCGGGCCTTCAATGCCGACATCCCTTTCGAACGGCTTGTATTGGAGCAGATCGCCGGCGACCTGATCGAGCCGCGGGTCGACCCAGCGACCGGGCTCAACGAGGCGATCATCGGCCCGATGGCCCTGCGGATGGGCGAGCGGCGGCATGGCGACAGCGCCTTTGTCGAGAACGTGACGCAGGAGAACGTGGCCGACATGATCGACACGGTTACGAAGGCGTTTCTGGGCTCGACCGTCGGCTGTGCCCGCTGCCACGACCACAAGCTCGATGCGATCTCGCAGGCCGACTATTACTCCCTCGCCGGGGTTTTCACGAGCACACGATGGAGCCCGCGGTCGGCCGATACGACCGATCCCAACGCCACCGTGATCGACGAGTTGCGAGGGGTCAAGCAGCGAATCCACGCATCACTCGCCTCCCGCTGGCTCGCCGACCGTCCGTCGCTCTTTGAGAAAATCCGCAGCCAGCCGATCGACGAGAAGGACGCCGGCTTTCCCGAATCGCTGGGGGCCTGGCAGGCACGTCCCGCCGATCGTCAGCCAACTGCCGAAGAATTTGCTGCTGAGCAGCGGCGGCGGACCGAGCACAACCGCGAGCACCTCCGTCTCGTGGCCGACTTCACCAGCGACGACCCGGCCGCCGCGGGTGGCTGGCGATGGGAGGGCTTCGGCATGCAGCACGGCCTCGTCGCCGACGGTGATTTCGTCGTGCCCGATCGGGGCGACGCGGCCGTGCTCCACCTGCTGCCGGCGGGCCGCTGGTCGCATGCCTTCTCGACGCGGCTGGCGGGGGCCGTCCGCAGCCCGGAACTCTTCTCGCGGGCGGCGCGGACCATCTCCGTGGGCATGGGCAGCGGCCTGAAAGCCTCGCGTGGCCTGCTCGTGGACCGCGCCTTCCACTCCGAGCGGTTGGAGCACGCCGATATCGCCCCCGGCGCCTGGGCGACCTTCACGGTCGGCAACTTTTCGCGGCTCTCAGGCTCGCCCGACACCCGCGACCGCACGGTGTCGCTGGAGATCACGACGAAGGCCCTCGACAACTACTTCCCGCCGCGCTACGGATTTGGGGCAAACGACGCGGAGATCGCCGACCCGCGGTCGTGGTTCGGGGTGACGAAGGTCTACGAGCATCCGGCCGAGCATGCGCCGCGCGCCGACCTGCGTCGCCTCGAGCCGCTCTTCAAGGGAGGCGACGGCTGGCGGGGCGACCGCGACAAACTCGCCGAGCGGATCGCCGACGTCGTCCTCGATGCGGTGCGCCGCTGGCAGAAGGGCGACTGCGACGCTGACGACGTCGCCACGATCAACGAGGCACTGCGCCGCAGTTGGCTCGACGCGACGGCGTTATCCGATCCGGAGACGGCGGCGGCGGTCGCCCTCTACCGAGCGGCGGAAAAGCGGCTCGTGCCCGATCGCACGATCGGCTCGATGGAGGAGTGGGGCGAGGGACGGGACGCCCGGATCGAGATCCGCGGGGTGCCCACCGACCTGGGCGATGCCGTGCCGCGGGGCACGATCCGGTTTCTCCGCGACGCGCTCGAAAACCCCCCCCGCCCCGAGGGCGGGGCGAGCGGCCGGCTGGAATTGGCCCGGAGCATCACGGATCCCCGCAACCCGCTCACAGCCCGCGTGTTCGTCAACCGGATCTGGCTCCACCTCTTCGGCGAGGGGCTCGTCCGCACGCCCGACGACTTCGGCCGCCTCGGCGAGCCGCCGCTCCACGCGGAGCTGCTCGACCATCTCGCGCGGCGATTCGTCGAGGAGGGCTGGTCGACGAAAAAGCTCGTCCGCGAGATCGTCCATTCGGTCACCTGGCGGATGTCGAGCGGTTCGCGGCCGGAAAACGTCGCGAAGGATCCGGAAAACCGGCTCTGGCACCACCACCCGCGGCGCCGGCTGGAGGCCGAGTCAATCCGCGATTCGATCCTCGCCGTCTCCGGCCGGCTCGACCGCTCAGTCGGCGGCCCGCCGATCGATCCACACCGCAGCCCCAAAAAAAATCCGGAGCGGCGGCTGATGAGTGGCCCGCTCGATGGCCACGGCCGCCGGAGCCTGTACGTGAAGATGACGCTCATGGAGCCGCCGCGGTTTCTCGCGCTCTTCAACCAGCCGATGCCGCGGGTGACAGTGGGCAAACGCGACCGCACGACCGTGCCCGAGCAGGCCCTTGCGATTCTGAACGATCCATTTGTGATCGCCATGGCCGGGGTGTGGGGCGAGCGGATGGCCCGCGAGACACCCACCAGCCTCGCCGACGGCGCCACGACGATGCTGGCAACCGCGCTTGGCCGGCCGCCGAAGCCGGAGGAGGTCGCCAGGCTCTCGTCGCTCGCCATCGAATGCGGCTCGGCCCGTGGCATCGCGGCCGAAGCGACCGCCTCATCGGCGGTGGTCTGGCAGGACGTCGCCCACGCGATCTTTACGATGCAGGAATTCATCCATGTGGAATGATGCCGCCCTACCGCCCGACACAGCGCTCACGCGCGACCCGCGGTGCCCGGGCATCGCGCCGCTGCCCGCCACGCGCCGCGCCTTCCTCCAATCCACCGGCCTCGGCTTCGGCTGGTCGGCGTTCATGGGGCTCTCCCAGGCCTGGGGAGCCGACCGAAGAGGCGGCATGCACCTCCCGGCGCAAGCGAAGCATGTGATCTTCCTCTTCATGGACGGAGGCGTGTCGCACGTCGACACCTTCGACCCCAAGCCGGAACTCGACAAGCGGAATGGCCAGCCCGCCGAATGGAAGGCCGACGAAAAATCACAGGCGGCGGGGCAGGGCCGCAAGTGGCTCGGATCGCTGTGGAAGTGTTCCCAGCGCGGCCGGTCGGGCCTGTGGGGGAGCGACCTTCTACCACACATGGGCGGCGTCATCGACGAGCTGTGCGTCGTTCGGTCGATGATCGGTGAGACGCCCTTGCACGGGGCACAAAACCTCCTGCTTCACACCGGCCGCTCGATCGGGGCGGCGCCGAGCATGGGGGCGTGGATCGCCCATGGCCTGGGCACTGAAAACGAAAACCTCCCCGGCTACGTGCTGCTCAACAACGACTGGGTGCCCAACGGCGGCTTCCAAAACTTCGCCTCGGGCTTCTTGCCGGCCACCTGCCAGGCGACGACGGTGCGGGCCAAGGGCACGCCGGTCGACAACATCGTCGCGGCCGACCCGGCGGAGGTGCAGCAGGCGAAGCTCGCCTTCCTTCGCGGGCAGTCGCTCGCCTCGGCGAGCCCCGGCGATGAGGCCGCGATCGAGGCGGCGATCTGCACCTACGAGACGGCAGCCCGCATGCAGGCCACGATCCCCGAAGTCTGCGACGTGTCGCAGGAGACGGAGGAGACCCGCCGGCTCTACGGCCTCGACCGGGCAGACGACTACGACAAGTTCTATGCGCTGCAGTGCCTGCGGGCCCGCAGGCTCGTGGAGGCGGGCGTGCGGTTCGTCGAGGTCACCTGCCCGCTGACGCACTCCAACAACGCTCCTTGGGACCAGCACGGCGATCTGAAGAAGCGGCACGAGGAAAACGCCCGAATCACCGACCAACCGGTGGCGGCTCTCATCGCCGACCTGAAGCAACGCGGGCTGCTCGACGAGACGATCGTGCTCTGGGCCGGCGAGATGGGCCGCACGCCCCATGCAGCCAGCACCGACGGCCGCGATCACCATGTTTCCGGATACACGATCTGGCTGGCCGGCGGCGGCTTCAAGGGAGGCCTGGCCTACGGCGCGACCGACGAGATGGGAATGGAGGCCGTGGAAAAACCGCTCGACATCCACGACATCCACGCCACGATCCTCCACCAGATGGGCATCGACCACGAGCGTTTTACGTTTCGCTTCGGCGGCCGCGACGTGCGTCTCACCGACGTCAAGGGCCGCGTGATCCGCGACCTCATCTCCTGACGCCGCCTTGCCGCATGAGGCCGGGGCCGTCGGTCATGCACCGACGCGCGGTTGTGAAAGTGCCTTCCACCGTTCTATCCTTTGGCCCACGGACGCGTTGCTCCAGCCACCCCCGGATCGCCACTCTCATGAATGCACCGCAGACCATGCTGCCGTCTCGCCGCCGCTTCCTTCGACGGGCATGCGCCACGGGGGCGACGGCCCTCTGGCTGCTCTCGCTCGCGCCGGGCAACGCGCAGCCTGCGACGGCCGTTGAACAGGCCTCCCCGGCCGCGCCCGCAACCGTCACCTTCCACGTCGCCAAGGGAGGCGACGACCGCTGGTCGGGACGACTGGCCACGCCCGACGCCAACCATGCCGATGGTCCGTTCGCCACCATCGACCGGGCCCGGCTGGCCGTTCGCGGCCTTAAGGAATCAGGCACGCTCCCACACCCCGTGCGGGTCGAGATCCACGAGGGCACATTCCACCTCGACCAGCCGCTGCGGTTCACGCCCGACGACTCGGGCTCACCCCCGCCGGAGGACTCCTGGCACAGGCAACTCGGCCCGGAGCGGACGGTGGTCTACGCGGCGGCCGCCGGCACGAAGCCAGTCGTCAGCGGTGGCCGACGGATCACGGGGTGGGCGAAAGGGGAAGTCGCCGGCCACGAAGCCTGGATGGTGGAGTTGCCGGAGGCCCGCGACGGCCGCTGGGTTTTCACGCAGTTGTGGGTGAACGGCCGGCGGGCGACCCGCCCCCGGCTGCCCCGCGCGGAAGCCGGAGTAACGGGCCGCAATGCCTGTTATCGGATCGTCGAGCCGCTCGGCGACGTGCAGCACGAGGGGGACGTGACCAAGATCATGTTCGTCGGCCAGGATGAGTTTCGCTTCGCGGGGGACGACCTCAGGGAGTTTCACAACCTCGCGGACGTCGAGTTCGTGGCCCTGCATTTCTGGATCGCCAGCCGGATTCCCTTCGCGGCGATCGACACCTCGGCCAAGACCGCGAAGCTGCTGTGGAAGCCGCGGATGCGGCTCACCGACGACTTCACGAAAAACGGTGCCCCTTACTACCTGGAAAATGTTCGCGAGGCCCTCGACACCCCCGGCCAGTTCTACCTTGACCGCGCGTCGGGGGTGCTCACCTACCTACCGCGCCCAGGCGAGTCGATCGACACCGCGGAGGTGATCGCGCCGGTTCTTCCACGGATCGTGATGGCCGAAGGGCAGGTGGATCGGCCCGTCGAGTGGCTGCGGTTCGAGGGGCTCACCTTCAGCCATTCGGAGTGGGTGCCCGGCGATGAAGCGCGCAAGGCCACGCCGCAGGCCGCCTGCCACGTGCCCGGGGCGGTCGTGTTCGCGCACGCTCGCCACTGCTCGCTGCAACGGTCCGCCGTCACGCACGTCGGCAGCTACGGCGTCGAACTGCTCGGATCCTGCAGCGACATCGGCATCGTGGGCTGCGCGATCACCGATCTTGGTGCGGGAGGCGTGAAGCTCTGGCACGGAAACGGGCCGGCCGATTCCTGCCGCCGGATCACGGTCAGCGACAACGAGATTGCCGATGGCGGCCATCGCGAGCACCAGGGCGTGGGCGTGCTCGTGGGCCGCTGCTCGGGCGTCCGCGTGCTCCATAACCATGTCCACGACTTCGACTACAGCGGCATCAGCGTCGGCTGGACCTGGGGATACGCCGAGGGAAGCGCCTACGGCAACATCATCGAGCGGAATCACGTGCACGGCATCGGCCGGGGCATGCTTTCCGACATGGGGGGCATCTACATGCTCGGCGTTTCCCCCGGCACCCGCGTCCGCCACAACGTGTTTCACGATATTGCGGCCCGCGGCTACGGCGGCTGGGGCATCTACACCGACGAGGGGTCCTCCGACATCCTGATCGAATCGAACGTCGTCTACCGCACCACGAGCCAGGCGTTCAACCAGCACTACGGACGCGACAACATCGTCCGCAACAACATCCTCGCCTTCGGCAAGAACGGCCTCGTGGCCCGCGGCCGGCTCGAGCCGCACGACTCGTTCACCTTCAGGGGTAACATCGTGCTGCTCGACAAGGATGACGAAGTGTTCGCGGGCAACTGGGAGGAGCCTCGAGCCACCATCGACAGCAACGTGTATTTTCATGTCGTGCGCGGCCTCGCGGAGCCACTCGACTTCGCGGGGAGTGATTTCGCGGCCTGGCAAGGCCGCGGCTTCGACCAACACAGCCTCGTAGCCGACCCGCTCATGGAGGACCCGCTCCACGGCAACTTCCACCTGCAACCCGGGTCGCCGGCGATCGACAAGGTCGGCTTCATGCCCTGGGATTACGAAAACGTCGGCCCGCGGGTAAAGCCCGGCCCGGAATGAAGCCGAGCCCATGGCTCACCGCTTGCTCAGCGACCTGAAAACGCTAACGCGGGTGCCGTGTCCGACGCGTCGGCCGAGAGATTCCCTGCGGACTTTTTAGCGGAGCGTCGCAAGCAGCCGCTCCCGCATCATGTCGCTCGCGAACGTGGCGACCACGCAGAAGTCGCCCGGCCGGATCTGCCCGGCGAGCGCCTGCACCGCCTCCGACTCGACCCCGGCCACCACGGCCGTCGGCCCGCCGGGGCCAAGGCTGCGCACTCCCTCAGCGAGGAGCGCAGGCACCTCGTGGGGCGATCGGCCGCGCCGGGTATCCCAGGAAGCGCAGATCACGAGATCGAATCCCCACGTAGCCCGGCCCACCGCGCGCAGGAATTCGTCGGGCCGGTTGTCCGGGGCTGAGCAGAGCAGGAGCCGGCGACCAGACGGGCCCGAGGCAACGGTAGCATGCGCATAGTCGGCCAGCGTGGCCATGGCCTGCGGGCCATCCGCCCAACAGAGCACGACCCGCCACGGCTCTTTGAACAAGGTCTCGAATCGTCCACGGCGATGGCCCACCTCGCGGCCGAAGCCGCGCAGGCCGGCGCGGATCTCCGCCGGCCCGATGCCGAGGCCGTGCGCGAGGGCGGCCGTAAACGCCGCCGCCGGGGCGATCATGGCGATGCTGCCGTCGTCTGACGCCGGGATCTCGCGAAGCGCGAGCGAGAGGATGACCTGCCCGCGGTGCTGGAGCGTGATCAGGCCGTCCGCGGCGGTCTCATAGGTCGCAGCCACGTGTCCTGCGTCGCGGTGCGCCTGCCAGATCGCGGAGCCCGGGCCGCGGCCCACCAGTGCGATGGAGCCCGGATCCCTTCCGGCCCCCATGGCGAGCACGAGGGGATCGTCGGCATTGAGCGCGAGCAGCCGATCGGCCACGCTGGCCACGATACGCTTGATACTGGCCAGTTGCTCTCGGGATCCGATGCCATCGGTGCCGACGTGGTTGTCGAGCACATTGAGGATGCCGGCCACGTCGGCCCGTTCGATGCCAAGCCCGCTTTTGAGGATGCCGCCGCGGGCGATCTCGGCCACGAGCGCTTCCACGCGGCTGTCCTGCAGCATCTGCAACGCCGGTCGGCCTCCGGCCAGATCGCCGGCAACAAGCGTCTGCCCGTCGAGCTCAGCGCCCATCGATCCGGTCAGCCCGACGCGGCGGCCCGTGGCACGGAGAACGTGCGCCAGCATCCTCGTCGTCGTGGTCTTTCCAACGCTGCCGGTGACCAGGGCGATCGGGATTCGGCCGTGCGCGTCGTCGCCCATCCAGCGGCGCACGATCCGCTGGCAGAGATCGGACCGCCGGTCGGCGGCGAGATGCGGCCGCAGGCCGGGCGAGAGGTTTGCCTCCAGGAGCCATGTGCCGCCATCCCGCCAGCTCGTGCGAATATCGTGGCTGATGAAGTCGAGGCCCACGACGTCGGCCCTGAGCAGCCGGGCCACGTCTTCCGCGAGCAGGCGGGTGTCGGGGTGCACCGCCGCCGTGCAGTCGATGGCCGTGCCTCCCTGCGAGAGATTGGCGGCCCGCGAGAGGTGCACGCGAACGCCCGCGGGGGGAACCGCGTCGAGCGCGAATCCCTGGTCGACCAGCAGTTGCTCGAGCCGCTCGTCGATCGGCACGCGGTTGAGCAGCCGCTCGTAGCCCACGCCGCGATCGGGATCGGCGTTGATGGCGGCGATCTGCTCCCGTAGCGACCGACAGCCGTCGCTCGTGACCTCCGCAGGCATCCGCCGAGCCGCGGCGAACAGCCGGCCCTCGACGACCAGCAGGCGGTGGTCATGCCCCGAGAGCGTCTGCTGCACGATCTGCCGGAGCGGGCCCCCATGCGCGGGCGGCTGATTCGGCACATTCGCCGCCCAAGCCCTCGCCAGTGCGGCCCGGTCTGCGAGGCCGACCCACACCCCGTGCCCCTTGCCGCCCTGCGCGGGCTTGAGCACGACGGGCCATCCGATCCGCTCCGCGGCGACCAGCGCCTCATCGAGCGATGCCACAGCCCACTGGGCCGGTAGCGGGCAGCCGCTGTGTTCGAGCATCAGGGGCAGGGCCTCCTTGTTCAACGCCCCTTGCGCGAACACCGGAGTCTGGTCGGTGAGCGTCTCGCGGAAGCGGCGCAGCCTGCAGCCGTGGCCAAGTTGCAGCAACTGCACGCCGCACACATCGATCCGCTGGACGGGGACGCCGACTTCCCGCGCGGCCCTGGCCAGGTGGGCATGTGTCTGGTTCCAGAAGGTCGACCGCAAGGTGGCCCACAGCCGGGCCGTGGTGGCATCCGGCAGCCGGCCCAGCCGTACGGACTCAACCACGTGGGCGACGAGCGCGACGGCGGCCTCCGCCGCCGCGCGGTCATCGACAGGCAGCCAGATCCGCATCGCGTCGGCGGCCTGGGCGAGCACCCGCGCCGGCGCGGCTTCGAGCCGCGCGTGTTCGGTGAGGGCGAGCAGCAGGCGCGGCACGACGACGGCCTGCGGTCCCTCGAGGTCGGCTAGCCCGAGCCGCAGCGTCGTCGGGAGGCATGTCAGCCAGGCTGCGAGCCGGCCGGCGTCCAGCCGCATAGCAGGATCGATCGCCACGAGGTCGATCACCGCACCCGCGCCATTATCGATCACGTTGCCGCCGCGCAGGAAGACGATCGCTGTGGTTTGCACTTTCGAACTCCCAGGCCCATGGCCCGCACGCCTTCGGCCCTAGTGGGATGGGCAGCCACACGCTCTTTCAAGTCCCCGCGCCGAACTAGCGTCATACCCACCTACGACGCCACCAGATCGAACAGCCGCCACACGCCACACCGGCGGGCTGTCAGGGATCTTTGACGAGGAAATGCAAGAGCGCGAGCATGTCTTCTCCCGGAAGCTGGTCGAGCAAACCCGTCGGCATCATCGAGACGGGCGACAGGTCGCGCTCTTCGATCCGCTTCTTGGGGATCGTCACGGTGTCGGTGAGCGTGCGGATCATGACCGCCGCGGGTGTCTCCTCCGTCACGATCCCATTGACGACCGCGCCGTCGTCGGTCGTGATCACGCTCATCTGGTACTGCGGGCCGATCACGGAGTTGGGATCGACGACGTTCTCGATGAAGTAGCGGACACCGTTCTTGCCGGAGCCGGTGAGATTCTGCCCAATCGTGCCACCCTGGCCGCCGAGCATGTGGCAACTCGCACAGTTTTTCATGAACACCTGCCGGCCGCGCTCGACGTCGATGGCCCAGTGTGGCGCCTCCCAGTAGGTCTTCTCGATCTGGGCCATGCGGGCCTTGAGGGCGGCCGGCGATTCATTGACCTTGCCCCACCGCTCATTCGCCAGCCGCGTGATCTCGGCATCACCCAGGCCGCGGAGCGCCCGCCGGTGCACCGCGTGCAACTGGTCGTCGCCCACGCTCCCCCCGACGATCGCCTGCATCAGCGGCAGGGCAAAGGGCGGCTTTGCCGTGAGCGTGTCGAGGGCTGCCAGCCTTTCCTTTTCGTCGAGCCCGGGCCAGGCGGCGAGGAGCGTCGACGCCACCGCCGGGTCGCCCGACGATCGCACTAGCGGGATCGCGTCGCGGCGAAACGCCGGATCGCCGAGAAGCTCCACGCAGATCGTGGCGACGTCGCGGTCGCCGACGAGCCGCAGCACATCGAGCGCCCGCCGTCGTTCCTCGACGGGCCGGGCCGGATCGGCGAGCGTGGCCCGCAGCCGCTTGAGCACCGCCTGGTCGCCGAAGATTGCAGAGAGCCGGTCGATCACGGCCGCTTCCTCACCGGGTTCGAACCGCGCCATCACCTCCTGCCAGCCAGCCGGAGCGGTCGGAGACGACCGGGGATCGATCCCCAGGGCCAGGACCTCGAGCAGCCGCCCAGACTGGTTGGTCGGGCATGCCAGGATCTCCGCCACCGCCGCGTCGCGGCCGGCGGACAGCCGTGCGGCATACCAGCGGATCGAATCGCCGAGCCCCTGCAGCAGTGTCGAGGCCGCCATCCGCATCGCCCGGGCGACATCACCAGCGACGAGTTCGGCTATCCCGCTCCAGATGAGCTTCGGCAGGAATCGGTCACGCGCATCCTCGCCGTGGGTGGCGAGCGACTCGGCCACGGCCCACCGGTCGGCCTCCGGCAGGGCGACGAGAGCGCTTGCCAGCTGCCTGCGGACCCATGCCGATGGATCCGACGAGGCGAGCCTCACGAGCGTTGTGGTCGGGAGGGTGGGCCGGCCCGGCATCTCCGTCGCCAGCGCCACGGCCCAGCCGCGGACGTATTCACTCGGGTGCCTTGCGGCGGCGGCGAGGGCCGCGGTCGGAAGGGTGCCGATGGCATGCAGTGTCCAGATCGCCTCGAGCGCGGCGACCGGTTCGCTGGCGGAAGAAGTGGCCACGAGCGGTGCGATCGCCTCCGCGTCGAGCCTCCCCGCCGCGGCCCGCTCCTGCAGCAGCCGACGCGCCGTGCGCACGTGCCACTGGTTGCGATGGCCGTGGAGCGCCACGAGTTCGGCATCGGAGAGCTTCCCGAGATCGACCTTCACCGGCTTCCAGGTGTCGGACCACGCCACCCGGAAGAGCCGGCCATTGCCGCGGTCCCACTTCTCGTTGACGTTCACGTGGCAATGCTGCGTGTCGCACCAGTCGCTCACGATCACCGCGCCGTCGGGGCCGCACTGCAGATCGACGGCGAGGTACTGGAAGTCGGGGTTGAAGAGTATGTCGAAGCCGGCCGGGAAGACCTCGTAGCCGGAGCCCGTTCGCACCGCCTCCTGGTGGTTCATTTGCCGACCGTGAAGATTGTTCGTGAAGATGTGGCCGCGATAGATTTCGGGCCAGTTGTCTCCCTGGTAGACCAGCGTGCCGACGGGCGAATGGCCTCCGTAGACCGCGGCCGAGCCGGGCTTGCCCGCGCCCCCCTCGCCGCCGTCATAGCGGGCTGCCGCGGGGAGGTAGTTGGGCATGCCCGGTGCGAAGGCTTGGGTGTCGGTGGCGTTGCAGATGAAGGGGGCGTGGCCGGAGTTGGTCTGGTTCCAGAGGTGGCCGCCGCGGATCGCGTGCGAGGAGCCGCCGCCGCCGAAGAAACTCCGGCAGTGGGTCATGAAGAGATCGCCCACCTCGTTGTAATCGAGCCCCCATTGGTTGCTGCCGCCGGCGGCGAACACCTCGAAGCGACGACTCACGGGGTGATACCTCCACACGCCGGCCTTGATCTGCTGCCGCTTATCGTCGGGGCTGCCGGGCGGGCCGACGTTGGAGGTCGTGAACACGCCGTGGTTGCCGTAGAGCCAGCCGTCGGGGCCCCACAGAAAACTGTTGAGCGTTTCGTGGGTGTCTTGATAGCCCCAGCCGTCGAGGAGGATTTCGGGCTCGCCATCGGGGCGGTCGTCGCCATCGCGGTCGGCGAAGAAAAGCAGATGGGGCGCCGCTCCCACCCACACCCCCCCAAACCCCACCTCGATGCCGCTGACGAGATTGAGCTTCTCGACGAAGACCTTTCGCGTCTCATAGTGGCCGTCGGCGTCGGCGTC
>JBIIIP010000077.1:0-14621 GCA_044234625.1 Pirellulales bacterium
GCAGGCCGCGTCGACCACCACGCTCGCCCCCGCCGCGAGCAGGCCGTCGGCAAGCGAAGCGAGCCGCGCGTAGACGCGGGCCGACATCGCCGGGGCGTAGAGCGTCGCCGTGGCGGCGCCGGCAGCCGGCCGGTCCGTGGGGGCCATCGTCACCAGGCGCTTCCGCTCCACGTCGCTCCGCAGCCGCATCGCCCCGCATGTTCCCACGACCCGCTTTGCGACGGTCGTCTTCCCGCTGCCGGAAATGCCGCTCATCACGAAGAGCCGCGGCGTGCGGGCCGTCGTGAGCTTCTCCGCCAAGCGGAGATAGCGATCGCTCTCGGCCCGTGCCGCCGATGCAGTGTCGGCGGCCGCGTCGGCCTCGGCCTGTTGCGCGCGGATGGCCGCCACGGCCGCGCGCACGATGGCGCGGTAGACCATGTAGGCCGGCAGCACGTGGGCGGCGGCGTGGTCGTCGGCAGCCTCCATCCACCCGCTCACCACGTGGGCAGCGAGGTCGGGCCGACCTCGCGCCCGAAGGTCCATCGCCAGGAAGGCGATGTCGTTGGCCACGTCGATCCACCGCAGCGCCGCGTTGAACTCGATGCCGTCGAAGGCCATCATCCGCCCCTCGTGGAGCACGATGTTGGCGAGGTGCAGGTCGCCGTGGCATTCGCGGATCTTGCCGGCTGCGATGCGGGCGACAAGATGCCCGCGCACGCGGTCCACTTCCCCGTTGATCCACGCCTGCAGGGCGTCGGCCCGCGCGGAGGCGGCAGGCGATTCCCGCCGCAACTGCTCCAGGTTCATCCCCACGGTGGCCGTGAAGACCTCGGCGGTCCCCCAGCCCGCGGCGGAGTCAGCCACGGTGAGGCAATCCTCGGCATGGGCGATCTCGGCGCCCAGCCGCGCGCAGTCGTCGGCAGTCAGCCGGCCGGCGTCGAACACGCGGTCGAGCCTGCCAGCCTCATCGAATTGCCTGAGCTTCACAGCCCACTCGATCGGCTCCCCCGCACCGTCCACATGGGGCGCGTCGGCGGAGCCGGTGATCGGCACCACGCCCAGATAAAGATCGGGAGCGAAGCGGCCGCTGAGCCGCACCTCTTCATGGCAGCAGTCCCGGCGACGCTCCAACGTCGAGAAATCGAGAAAGCCGAGATTGCATGGCTTCTTCACCTTGTAGACGTAGTCGCCGGTGAGAAAGACCCACGAGATGTGCGTCTCGACGAGGTGGATGCCGCGGGTGGGATGCGGATAGGCAGCCGGTTCGAGGAGCCGGCGCACGAGCGGCGGTGAGGAGGGTGAGGGCGACCCCATGGCGGAAGGATCGCATGCCGACTGGCCGCCGAGCAAACGACGAGCCCCTGCCCTGCGTAGAATGCAGCATCCATCCACGAAGAGACACTGCCATGCCCAAGAAATCCCGCCGCCGAAATCCCGGACTGCATCCGCACGAGACGGCCCGCTCCGCCCACGTCGAGGCCACGTATGTGTGCGACTCCTGCGGCGAGGAGATCGTGATCCCGCTCGACGTGTCGGCCGGCTCACACCAGGACTATGTCGAAGACTGCCCCGTCTGCTGCAACCCGATCGTGATCCACGTCGACATCGACCCCGATGGCGACGCCCGGATCACCAGCGAACACGAGTGAGCCGGGCGGAACGTCATTCCTCGCTCAGCAGCGTGGCCCAGCCCTCACTGCCGCGGACGTGCTCCAGCACGATCTTCACCGCCGCCAGCATCGGGTAGGCAAGCAGCAGGCCGAGCACGCCCCATACCCAGCCCCAATACGAGAGCCAGAGAAACATCAGCGTCGGATCGAGGTTGAGCTGCCTGCCCGACATCCGCACCTCGACGAAGTCGATCCATACGAGCCGATTGACGATCAGAAGGGCCGCCAGCGCGGCCGCCGGCACCGGCCCGGCAAGATCGACGAAGGCCAGCAGGATCGGGGGAACAAGCGCCGCGAGGCTGCCGATGTAGGTAATGTAGTTCGCGGCGAAAAAGAGAAACGACCACAAGAGCCAATGGTCGAGGCCGAAGGCCAGCATGATCACCGCGGCCGACACGGCCATCCCCAGGCCGATGATCGTTTTCACTGCCATGAAGCGTTCCATCGAGTCGGTGATGCCGACTCCGATCGAGAGCAGCCGCGCGCCGCGGTCGCCGGGAAACGCGCGGCGGATCTTGTCGGGGAGGCGGCGGCTGCCGACGAAGAGAAACACCAGATACACCGTCACCAGGGCGAACAATTCGGCGATGCCGAGCCCCTGGTGGAAGACGTAGTCCAGCGTCTCCTTCGAGGTCTCGCGAAACAACTCTCCCAGCGTGCTCGTCGCCTGAGCCGGCTCCGGCGTGGCCGTCGCCTTCGCCGTCTCTACCGCACGATGCGACGCGAGCGGCAGATCGATCAGCGGCAGGCTGTTGATGAGCGTCGTGATCCGGCTCTCGTATTTCGGCCAGTTGCGCAGAAAGGCCGTCGTTTCGCGGTACACGAGACGCCCGAAGAGCGCGGCGGCGAGCAGCGCGCACAACAGCAGGCCAAGATAGGCCGCCCGCGGCCCGAGCCCGAGCCGGGCGATCGTCTTGGCCCCGAACTGCGCGGCGTAATAGAGAAAGATCGCCACCAGGAACGGCTTGAGCACGGGCCCCGCCCACGTGACCGCGGCTGTGGCAGCCAGCACGGCGAGCACGACGGCCGCCACCGCGCCAGCGTCGCGAGCGGGCGTGGGGGCGACGGCACTGGAGGAAGAATCGAATCCGTGTGACATACTCTTGCCAGCCAGCTCCAACCCCGGAAATGCTCCGCGGATGACCGACACTATGGTTTCCCTCCCGCCGATTCCGCCAGCCCAGCCGGGGCGAACGCGGCTGGGCTGGATCGGCGTGGGCGTGATGGGCCGCTCGATGGCCGGCCGCCTCCTCGACGCCGGCTACGCCCTGACCGTGCATTCCCGGCGGCAGGCGTCGGCCGCCGACCTGCTCGCCCGCGGTGCGGCGTGGGCCGAGTCGCCCGCGGCGGTGGCGGCGGGAAGCGACATCGTGTTCACGATGGTGGGCGAGCCCAAGGACGTGGCCGAGGTGATCCTCGGCCCGGAGGGCGCGGTGGCCGGCGGCCATCCCGGCATGGTCGTCGTCGATCACACGACCAGTTCTCCGGAACTGGCCGCGGAGATTTTTTCAGCCGCTCTGGCCCGGGGCATCCACAGCCTCGACGCCCCGGTCTCCGGCGGCGACAAGGGCGCCCGCGAGGGCACCCTCACCGTGATGGTCGGGGGCGACGATGCCGTGCGGGCGGCGGTGGAGCCCTGCTGGTCGGCGACGGCCGGCAAGGTCGTCGCCTGTGGCGGCCCGGGCGCGGGCCAGCGGACGAAGCTCACCAACCAGATCGCCATCGCCTCCGGCATGGTGGGCATGTGCGAGGCGCTCGTGTTCGCGACGCGGGCGGGCCTCGACCTGGAGACAACGCTGGCAGCGATCTCGTCGGGTGCGGCGGGCAGTTGGTCGCTCACGAATCTCGCCCCGCGGATCCTGAGGCGGGATTTTGCCCCCGGCTTCATGATCGCGCACATCGTGAAAGACATGCGGCTCGCCCTCGACGAGTGCCGTCGGATGAGCATCGCGCTACCCGGGCTCGAACTGGCCGAATCGCTCTATGCCACGCTCGTGGCCCACGGCCATGGCCGCCTGGGCACGCAGGCGCTCGTGATGGCCCTCGGTGACCTTCCCCTGCCCCGGACCACCGCCTAGGATCGCGTCCACGAGAAACCGCATGAACACACTGAATCCCTGGGTCGTACTCGCCATCGCCATCGTGCTCGAAGTCTGCGGCACGCTGTGCCTGAAGATGTCGAACGGCATGACGCGGCTGTTGCCCGTGCTCGGCGTGGCCGTGTTTTACGTCTCCACCTTCGTGCTCATGGCCATTTCGATGAAGACGCTCGAGGTCGGCACGGCCTACGCCGTGTGGGCCGGGCTGGGCACGGCGCTGATCACCGTGGCGGGAATCGTGATGTTTGGCGAGAGCTTCGCGTGGACGAAGATCCTCGGCACCGCGCTCATCGTCGCCGGCGTAGTGTTCCTCCACGCGTCTTCATCGCCGCACTAGAAAGCTCGCCCTCTCGTTGGCCACGGCCTCCCGGCCTGGTGCGAATGGAGGGATGGGGAGAAGGTGGCGACAGACCTCCGGTCTGTTACACGGCAAGTCTCGGCATCGTGCCGAACTTGCCTTGGCGGGCTCTGCCCGCTGGTGTGAACCCGGCCCTCCGGGCCTGGCGCGCTTGGTGGGGATGGGGAAGTGGCGACAGACCTCCGGTCTGTCGGAGTTCTTGGTCACAGACCGGAGGTCTGTGCCACGTGGAGGCTTCACCGACCAGAGGGCTATCTTCACGAAGACCTTCACGAAGACCTCGCCATCGTGGACTCGGTCTTCTTGGCGGGCTCTGCCCGCTGGTGTGAACCCGGCCCTCCGGGCTTGATCTTTGTTGCCTGGGAGCGGTGAGGCTTCGGGCTTCCCGTACTTCGAGAGCTGGCGTTGCTGGCCAGCGCAGGCGGGATGCCGGACTGCAGGCAGCATCGAGTGAGCGAAAGCCAGGATGGCTGAAGCGAACGTCCGGCGACGGAGTACGGGGAGCCCGAAGCCGGGTTGGGCCAGTTGATCGTCAGCCGCGCGGCTTGGTCGCGCTGGTCATCAGGCGGCCGACGGGCCCGGCGAGAATGGCTGGCGTCTGCACGAGGTCGCCCACCAAGGCTACGCCCAACAGTGTCGCCAGGAGAATGCCGAACTGCGCGATCGGCTTGAAGCCGCAGAATGCGAATACGGCGAACGCCAGGCCGAGCACCACTGCCGAGCGGATCATCGGCATCGCCACGCGATCAACGGCCGCCTCCACCCGCGCCTGACCCGAGAGCCCCTCGGCACCGAGCCGGCGATACCACGACAACAGATGCACCGTGTCGTCCACCGCGATGCCCAGCGCGATGCTCGCCGTCATCATGCCACCCACGTCGAGCGGCCAGCCCAGCCATCCCATCGCCCCGAAGACGATCGCCAGCGGAAACACGTTGGGCACCAAGGCCAGCAGTCCCACGAACACGTTGCGAAAAAACGCTGCCAGCACGGCCCCGATCGTGAGAAAGGCCGTGATGCTGCTTTCAAGCAGGGAGTCCAGTAGCTCGCTCTGCGCGGAGATCACCAGCGGCACCCCGCCGGTGAAGACGGTCTCCAACGGAGGGGCCACGCCAAGCGCGGTGGCCGATGCGGCCACCAGCGGGCCGATCTCGCCGCGGAGCCGCCGCTCCTCGGGCGCCGCGAAGCCGGCCACCTGCAGCGAGATCCGCCACCATTCGCGATCGCCGTCCTCCGCCACCATGCCCGCGTCGATCAGGCCGGGCCGGTGTCGCCGCAGCATGCCGTCGATCACGCCGCGGCGGATCACCGACCGCACCTGTCCACGTTCGGCGGCGCCGAGCAGGCTCGCGGGCAGAAACGTGGCCGCCGAGGAGCTGCCGCGCACGCCGCTCTTCTCGCGGAGACGGGCCTCCACCTCCTGCACGAGCGCCGCCCGATCGCCGAGGCCGGTTACGCGAGCCTCGGCATCCGGCGTGGGAAAGGCCATGACCACGTCGACCGTTTGAAAGGGGCCGATGCGGGCGTTGAACCAGTCCAGGTCGGCGATCCAGCGGCTGGCCGGCGGGAGAAAGCGGACGGGGCGGACCTCCGTGCGCAGCCGAAACAGGCCGAGGCCGAGAAGGACCATGGTCGCCAGGGAAACGGTGGTGGTGAGCCTCCGCCACCGGATCAGCCAGCGTACGAACCGGCGCACCCCCGGCCACGTGGCGTCGGCCACGCTCCACCCGGGGGGCGGGGGAAACGTCTGCAGCAAAGCCGGCAGCGCGGCGAACACGGCCGCGAACGCGATGGCCGTGCCGACCGCACCGAACAGACCGAATTGCCACACCGGCTTCACCTGGCTCACGCACAGCGAGGCCATGCCGAACATCGTCGTCAGCCCGGCGATCGCGCTCGGCAGCCAGCCGTGGGCGACCGCAACGCCCGGAGCGTCGGCCGGGCCATGCTCGGGAAAGGCCTCCACCCAATAACCCATCAGGTGCACCGTCGCCGAGATCGTGAGCACGAACGTGACCACGGGCACGAGCGACACGAGCATGTTCATCGACGCCCCCGAAAGCCAGATCGTGGCCTCGACCGCCAGCGACGAGAAGCCCGCGACCGCGATCACGATCAGCCCCAGCCGCAGACTCCGCAGCGAGGCACACGCCAGCACGAGGGCCAGAATCATCGCCACGTTCGACCACAGGCCGGCCGTGCGCTCGTTTTCCCGGTCGATCGCCATGCTCACGACGGCGTCGCCTGTGAGCCGCACCGCCGCTACGGGCACGCCCTCCTCTACGGCCGCAGCGACGAGCCAGTCGATGGCCTCCCCGCGGCCCACGTCGTCGAGCGGGTGGAGCGTGACGAGCGCACATGTCATCGCATCGTCGGGGCCGATGAGCGTGCCGCGGAGGCGGGCCGTGGCCGTGGTGGCATCGACGCCGCTGGCCGCCATCACCTCGTCACGGAGCCGCGTGCCCGTCGTCACGTCGGCGAACCAGGCCGGCTCGTCGCGCATGCGGCCCTTCACCGCCGCGGCCAGCCGCTCCAGTACCGGGTCGTCGAGACGGCAGCCATCCCAGCTCACGAGCACGGCCTCGTCGGGCCCGAAGACGGCGAGGAAATGCCGGTAGGCGAGTGTGACGGGCGAGCGTTCCGGCAGCCAGCCGAGGACGCTGTTGTCGCGTCGGTCGTAGGCGTGCCAGGCGGCCCAGACCACCAGCGGCAGCACCGCCGCGAATGCCAGGAGGAGCCACCGCGAAAACCGCTGGAAGAACCGCGGAAGCATGGTGACGCCTTTCGTGATGAAAAGGTACCCTGCTCTCAGCCGCCGCGCCTACGCGACGGTGCCGCGAGGAATGCATGACCGGCATGCGACGCATCATCTTCCCCATGTGGACCGGCGTGCGGCTCCTCCCGTGGCTGCAGAGGCTGGCGCGAAATGGCTTTCGCATCGCGCCGTCGCGGCTGCCGCGGGCTGCGGCGATCACCGCGGCCGCCGTGGCCAATGAGGTGCTGCGCGGCATCCAGTTCGCCGTCTGGGGCCGCGGCCTGCGGGCTGCGCGGCTGGAGGCGGATCCGATCGTGATCCTCGGCCACTGGCGCAGCGGCACGACGCTCCTGCACGAGCTTTTGGCCTGCGATCCGCGGCTCCACGCTCCCACCACAGCGCAGTGCGCCTGCCCCAATCATTTCGTGCTCTCCGAGCAGTTCGCCCGCGACTGGCTCGGCTTCCTGCTTCCCGAGCATCGGCCGATGGACGGCGTGCGCATGGGATACGACCGACCGCAGGAAGACGAGCTCGCCCTCTGCAACCTCGGCCTGCCGAGCCCGTGGTGGATCGTCGCCTTTCCCAACGAGTCTCCGCCCGACCCGCTCTACACGGATCTCGAGGGCGTGAGCGACCGCGAGCGGCGGCGGTGGGTGCAGGCATGGACCGATTTCCTTCGCCACGTGCAGTTCGAGCACCCCGGGAGGCTTTTGCTAAAAAACCCGCTGCACACCTACCGCGTGCCGCTGATCCAGAGCGTGTTTCCCGCCGCCGACTTCATCCACATCGTGCGCGATCCCTCCACGCTCGTGCCCTCCTGCCTCCATTTCTGGCGGCGGATGTTCGATCGCTACGGCTTGCAGCGGGCGACCTGCCGTGACCTCGAGCGGCAGGTGCTCGACTCGATCGCGGCCATGGACGACCGGCTGACGGCGACGTGGGAGACGATTCCCCTGGCGCGGCGGTTTCGCCTCCGCTATGAGGACCTCGTGGCCGATCCCCGCGGCGCGCTCACGGCCGTCTACGACCACTTCGGCTGGCCGGGCGTTGCCGAGGCCCGGTCCGGGTGGGAGGCCTACCTCGTCGAGCAGAGCGACTACCGACGCAATGACCACGCCATCGACGAGGCCGGCGCCGCGCGGATCGCCGGCCGCCTGGGCGACGTGTTCATGCGGTATGGCTATGCGCCGCAGCCGCCGGCTCCAGCAAAGTGCGAAACGCCGCGTGGCTCGAGTGTGCGAACTCATAGCCACATTCACGCATGAGCCGCCCGGACGTCATCACCCACGGATACCGGAGGTAGTGCGCCAGGCCCGGCGGCGTGGCCACCCAGGGCAGCCGCAGCGCCCACCACAGGCGGCTCACGGCATCGAGCACCACGAAGGGCATCCGCACCGCACGGATGCCCATCGCCCGGGCGATCTCGCGCTGCGTGAGGGCGTCGGCGGGGGCCACGTTGAAGGGGCCGCGCGCCGAGCGCGCGAGGATGGCGAGCGTGGCTCCCGCGAGATCGTCTTCATGGACGAATTGCAGCGGCGTGTCGACCCCGTCGGGCAGCGCCATGAAAGGCACCGTGAGGAAGATGTCGGTGAGAAAATTCCGCACCCCCGGGCCGCAGATGATCGCCGGCCGGGTCACGCTCACCGCGATCCGCGGGTGCGCGGCGGCGAAGTCGGCGACGAGCCGTTCCACGGCCGCCTTGTCGCGGGAGTAGGCGTAGTCGGTGCGCGGCCGAAGCGGCTGCGACTCGGAGCAGGCCGGGGGATTGTCGGGCCACGCGCCATACACGGTCGCGCTCGAAGCCACGAGCACCCGCGCGGCGCCGGCGTCCGCTGCGGCGGCGAGAACCTGTCGCGTGCCTTCGACGTTCACCCGCCGCATCGCCGCATCGTCGCGGCCCGGCTGCACGGCATACGCGAGGTGCACCACCGTGTCGGGGCCGTCCGCGCGGATCGCCTCAGCGGCGGCCGGATCGGCGATGTCGCCGCGCCAGCACGCGTGCGGCGCGGAATCGGCGGCCGTTGGCGGCACGCGGTCGATGCCCAGCACGTGGGCGGCCGGCCAGTCACGACGGATGCGGCGGACGACCGCCCGGCCGTAGGTGCCGGAGCTGCCGGTGATCACGATCCGCGTGGGGGTGGATGGGGCGTCGGTCATCGATGGTCAGCCCTGGGGCGGGAGCGACGAACCGGCGGCCACGAGGCCGGCCCGCCAGGAGGCGAGGTCGGCACGAACGGTCGGCCATTCGGAGAAAAACAGGTGGCCGACGTCGGCGTGGAGCGTGAGCGCGGCGCGGGGAATGAGCTCCGCCAGCCGCCGGGTCTCAGCCACCGGGATCGCCGGGTCGGCCGCGGCTCCCACCACCCACGTCGGAACGCGGATCGTTTGCAGCTGGTCGGTGACGTCGAGGGCCGGGAGCGCCGCGAGCACGGCTGCCAGGGCATCGGGATCGTGATCGCGGAATGCCGCGTGCATCGCCGCTGTGGTGGCGTGCGGCAGCGAATGGCCCGGGGCGGTGAGGAGACTGGTGATGGTGCGGTGGAGCCAGGGCCACGAGGCGGCCAAGCGCAGGCTTCCGGCCACCAGCCGCCTTCCCGCTCGGCGACCGGCCAGCCACATCAGCCAGGCCAGCGGACCGCGGATCGACCGGCCGTCGGCAAATCCGGCGAGCGAGACCACCGCCGCGACGCGGTGCGGATGATGGATCGCCGTGGCCAGCGCGTTGAAAGCCCCCGTCGACCAGCCGACGGCGATCACCCGCCGGTCACCGATCAACGAGTCGAGGGCCCGCTCGGTGAGGTCGGCGAACAGCCGCTCGTCGAGCAACGCCCCCGAAACCAGGTTCCCTGGCGCGTGGCCGGGCAACGACAGGGCGATCCACGATTCGCGGTCGGGCTCGACAAACAGCTCGCGGGCGAGGTCGAGCGAGGTCAGCATCCCGTGCAGAAACACGACCGGCGGCCGGCCGTCGTCGAGCAGGTGGACGTCGGCCGCCACGGTGTGGCCGTCGATCGGCACGAGGACGCGTTGGACGGTCGGGTGCACGCGGGGCACGACACCGGTTGCAAAGGAGCCACGGACACCGTCTGATGCCCGGATGGTTTCCCCGACATTGTGGCGTGGCAGAACGGTTCTCGTCACCGGCGGCTCGAGCGGCATCGGCCAGGCGATCTGCCAGGCGGCGGCCGCAGGCGGGGCCCGCGTGGGCATGATCGCCCGGCGGGTGGCTCCGCTGGAGGAGACGGCCGACCGCATCCGGCGGCAGGGCGGCGTGGCGGAGACCATTGCCTGCGACGCTGCCGACACAGTGGCCATCGCCGCCGCCGTCGCCGCGCTCGAGGCGGTCATCGGCCCCGCCGACGTGGCCATCGCCTGCGCCGGCATCCACCGCGAGAGCTGGCCGTTCGATGCCGGGCGGGCCCGCGAGGTGCTCGCCGTGAACGTGGGCGCGACGGTGGGTTTCTTCGCGGCCGTGCTCCCGGGCATGCTCGACCGCGGTCGAGGGCATCTGTGCGGGGTGGCCAGCATCGCCGGCGCCGTGGGCCTGCCCGGCAACGCCGCCTACTGCGCGAGCAAGGCGGCGATGATCGCGCTCCTGGAAAGCCTGCGGGTCGATTGCGTGCCCCGGGGCGTGCGAGTCACGACCGCCTGCCCCGGATTCGTCGACACGCCGATGGTCACCGATGACGAGCGGGCCCGAGGGGGCCTGATGACGGCCGATGAGGCGGCCGCACGGATTCTTTGCGCCATCGAGCGCGGCCGGGCCGAGGCGTGGTTTCCCTGGCACACGGCCATCGGCGTGCGGCTGCTGCGCGGGCTTCCCGCAGGCCTGCGCGACTGGATCATCCGCCGCACGCCGCCGATGAAGGAGGCGTAGCACCGGCACGGACCAGGCCCGCGCCGATGCCTTCCGTCGCGGTGGTCCAGCCACTCGCTCGTAAACTTGCCGTGGTCTGTGATCCGGGTCGGGTGACCGGCCATAATCGAAGGTTTCCGTGAAATGGCCGGTGGCGGCTCTGCAGGAGCCAGCCGGCCAGATGGTCGTGTCAACAACTTTCGGGTGGTATTGACGTCATGTCGCCAGATCAGGCCCTGCCCACGATCTCCGTCGTGACGCCATCCTTCAACCAGGCTGCGTTTCTCGAGCGCACGATCCTGTCGGTGCTCGAGCAGGACTATCCGCACCTGGAATATGTCGTCATCGACGGCGGCAGCACGGATCAGAGCGTCGACATCATCCGCCGGCATGGCCCGCGGCTGGCCTATTGGGAGAGCCTGCCGGATCGCGGCCAGAGCCACGCCATCAACAAGGGGATGGCCCACACGCGCGGCGAGATCCTCACGTGGCTGAATTCCGACGACTTCCTGGAGCCCGGCGCCCTTCTGACCGTCGCCCGGGCCTTCCAGGAGCAGCCCCATGCCGGGGTCGTCGTGGGCGCCGGTCAGAAGATCGACACCAGCGGCCGGCGGGTCTACTACAAGGAGCCCCGGGACCTCACGTTTGATGGGCTCTGCCAATGGATGACGGGAAACAACTTCATGCAGCCGTCGTGTTTCTTCCGGCGCGAGGCATGGGAAGCCTGCGGCCCCCTCGATGAAGACATCCACATCGCGCTCGACGTGGACCTGTGGCTGAAAATGGTGAAGCACACGGCATTCCACAAGATCGATGCCCTCCTCTCGACCGCCACCTTCCATCCGGCCGCCAAAACGGCTTCGTTCCGCCACCGGATGTTCGTCGACTGCGCGCTGGTGATCATCAAAAACGGTGGCGAGCGGTTTGGGCGGCAGTATCTCGACGCCATGGCCGATCGGCTGGCCGCGCTGGAAAAGAGATTCCGTCAGGCAGGCACGCAGCGCGGCCCGGCAGACAGACCTTGGGACTGACCCCCGGTCTGTCCATGCCCATGCCTCGCCCATGTAGTGGCGGTCCGTCTCTTGGCTCTCCACGTGATGCCTACTGTCCTTCCCCCGACACTCAGAGCCGGAAGGGCAGCCGCCCCTCGACCCACTTTTCGTCGCGCCACGCGATGTGGTGATAGGCGGCGTGAAGCAACAGGCCCTGGGCTTCCGGGCTCACCGTCTGGCAAAAAGCCGCATCATCCACGGGGGCGTTCGGGGAACGCCGCTTGAGCGTCCGCAGCTGGGCCAGCGCCTTTGCGAGCGACAGCGTTTGCTGGTCCAGATGGGGTGCCATGGCGTTGATCGCCTGACGCATCTCCTGCCGGCACTGGTCGTAGTGGAGTTTTGCCCGGTTGGCCCCGTGTGACCGGTAGCCACCGAGCACGGCGTCAATGGTGTAGAGCGGCGCATGCCGGAAGAACCTTGTCCATAGCTCGCCATCGACCATGAACCGGTAGCCCTGGTCGATCCGGCCCCCGGCCTTCTCCCAGAGGCTCCGCCGCCAGAAAACGGATTCCTGCTGGATCCAGCCGAAATCGCCCAGCAGGTAGTCGTAGACGTTCTTGGTGACGTGCCGCACCTTCGTCATCACGCCGTCGCAGTTCCACCAGGCATTGAGACCCATGAGCCACTCGACGTGTGGAAACCGGCTGAAAATCTCGGCCACCACCCGAAACGCCCACGGGGTGTACATGTCGTCGCTGTTCAACCAAGCCATCACTTCACCGGTGGTGAGGGCAAACCCCTTGTTCAACGCATGGCCGTGGCCTTCGTCGCGTTCGCTGATGCAGGCATGCAGCGCGTGGGCATGGCGGCGGATGAACTCGGCTGAGCCGTCGGTGCTGCCGCCGTCGACCACGACGTATTCGAGCGCGGGGTAGTTCTGCTGCAGCACCGACTGGAGCGTGTGCTCGACATACTCCCGTTGATTGAACGACGGGGTGACGATCGAGATAGTGGGGACGGCGGCGCGGACGGACGATTCGGTCGGCTGGGTCACGTGCAAGACTCCGAGGATCGGCGCGGCGGCTACGCCGAGGCATTGAGCAGCCGCGAGGAACGCCGCACGGGAATCTTCAGGTCGTGGACCACGTCGACGAGGGCGTTGAGGAGCCCGTCGATCGCCTCCCGCGGATGGTTGGCATTGACCTGGATCCGCAGCAAACCGCCGTTGATGGGCACGGCCGGATAGGTGGCCGACTGCACGTAATACCCGCGATCGAACAGGCTCCTGCCGGCGGCGAAGGTCTTGTCGATGTCGCCGACGACCACCGACACGATTGCCGCATCCCCGCCGAAGAAGTTCACCCCCAGTGTTTCCAGGCCGCTGGTGAGCTGGCGGGTGCGGCTGCGCAGGCCGTCGAGCAGGCGGTCGTATTCGGGCGACATGAAGATGTCGCAGACGGCGCAGATCGCCGCCAGATACGGCGGCGGCACGGGCCCGCCGAAGATGAAGGTGCTGGAGCGGATCTTGAGCACGGTCTTCAGCTCGGGCGTGCAGGTGACGAACGCCCCCAGGCAGGAAAAGGCCTTCGACAGCGACCCCACCATGAGGATGTTGTCGAGCGTGCCCAGCGCCGCGGCGGCGGCCCCGCGGCCCCGTGGGCCGACGACGCCCGTGCCGTGGGCGTCGTCGACGTAGAGCACGCCTCCGACCGACCGCACCGCGGCGTCGAGTTGGGCGAGCGGCGGGGTCTTTCCCGTCATGCTGTAGACGCCGTCGATCGCCATCACGAGGCCAGCGGCTCCGGCCTTGCGGGCGATCTGCAGCACGGCCTCAGGCTCGGGCGTTGCCACCTGCTCCAGCCGGGCACCGCCGGCAGCGGCCAGCCGCGCCCCCTGGTGAACGCTGTCGTGCGATTCGCGGTCGACGATCAGCAAATCGCCGGCGGTCGTCACGGCCGGCAGCAGCCCTATGTTGGCGAGCGTGACGCTCGGAAAGATGAACGTGTCGGCCACACCGAGCCAGCGGGCCAGCCTTCCCTCCGTTTCGTCGGTGAGGATCGGGCTGGAGAAGGCCCGCGACGCGCCGTTGTGCGACCCCCATTCGGGAAGCGCGGCACGGATCGCCTCGTGCACGCGCGGGTGACGGTCGAGGCCGAGAAAGCTGTCCGAACCGAAATTCCAAAACGCATGGCCGTCAAAACTCGCCCGGCGGTCGTCCGTCATGGCGTCGAGCGCCAGATCCTTGAGATGGAGCCCCGCATTGGCGTCAAGAAACGACAGCGCCAGCCGCGTGATTTTTTGGTTCGACAGCCGCTCCGTGAGTGGGTCGAGGCCCGTCTGCGGAGCGGCCCCGCGGTTCCCCTTGGCGCTCCCGCGCCGCGCGCCCACGATCCTGTCGAGCAACGACCGGATCGCCATCTGACCCAAGGATGTCATGCGTCGTAGGCTTCCCTGTTGCGTGTGCCGCCCGCGACGTCCTGTCGGCGCCCACCGACGCCAGGCGGATGCGGAGAACGGTAGCACAGATTCGGGTTTTCTGACCACCGGGCGGGTGGCTACTCTTTCTCCCCATGGACCTCGAGATCAACATGGTGAAGGCGGCGGCGGTGGCCCTGGCCACGATCGCGGTCTGCATGACGATCCACGTGGTCTTCATGTTCCTCGTGCTCTGGCTGCAGACGGGCTTTCGAAGCCGTTTTCCCCGGGCCCACGGGCTGGGGCTGATCGTTCCCACGATCCTCATGGCGGTGGGCCTGATGACCGTTTCCGGGCACATCCAGGTGGGGCTCTGGGCCGGGGTGCTGTGGCGGTTCGGCAACTTCGGGTCGGCCGCGGACGCGCTCTATTTTTCGGCCACCACCTACACGACGCTGGGCTCGGGAAAGCACGTGCTCGAGCCGCCGTTCCGC
>JBIIIP010000006.1:0-48422 GCA_044234625.1 Pirellulales bacterium
GGCTCTTGGTGCTGGAGATGGCGAGCCTGCGGGCATGTTCGCCGAACACCCGCTTCACGGCCGCAGTCTCGGCCTTGTCGCCGAGCGGCGTGCTCGTGCCGTGGGCATTGATGTAGTTCACCGCGTCGGGCCCAACGCCGGCATCCTCCAGCGCCATCGCCATGGCCCGGGCCGCGCCGCGGCCTTCCTCGTCGGGCTGGGTGATGTGGCCGGCGTCACCGCTGGCACCATAGCCCACGAGCTCGCCGTAGATCCGTGCCCCACGGGCCCGGGCGTGCTCCAACTCCTCGAGAACGACCACGCCCGCCCCTTCCGACAGCACGAAGCCATCGCGGTCGACGTCGAACGGCCGGCTCGCCTGCTGGGGGGCGTCGGTGCGGAACGACAGGGCCCGCATGTTCTGGAAGCCGGCTAAGCCGATGGGCGTGAGGGCCGCCTCGCTGCCGCCGGTCACCATCACGTCGGCGTCACCATACTGGATGGCTCGCAGCGCCGATCCGATCGAATTGGCGGCGCTCGCACAGGCCGTGGCGACGGCGAAATTTGGCCCCTTGATGCCGTACAGGCTCGACACGTGGCCACTGGCCGAGTTGACCATCAGCTTGGGGATCGTGAACGGCGACACCTTGTCGATGCCCTTGTGGAGAAGCCGCTCCTCCTGCACCTCGAACTCCCACAGCCCGCCGATTCCCGAGCCGATCACGACCCCGCAGCGAAACGGGTCGGCCTTGGAGAAGTCGATCCCAGAATCGGCAACGGCGTCCTTCGCCGACGCCAGCGCGAACTGCGTGAAACGGTCGAGCCGCTTCAATTCCTTGAGGTTGGCGATGTCTTCCTTTTCGGGCTCCCAGGGAACCTGGCCGCCGAATTGGACGCGGTATCCGGCCACGTCGAACAAGGAAATGGGCCCGACACCGCTGTCACCGCGGACAAGGCGGCTCCACACGTGCTCGACACCGCGGCCCAAAGGGGTGACGACGCCTAGCCCCGTCACCACGACCCGTCGTTTCATCCGTGACACGTATCAGGGGATTCAGGACTGATGCTTCTCGATGAACTCCACCGCCTGGCCGACGGTCTGGATCTTTTCCGCCGCATCGTCCGGGATGTTGATCTCGAACTCTTCCTCGAGTTCCATGACCAACTCGACCGTGTCGAGCGAGTCGGCACCCAGGTCATTGATGAACGAAGTCTCGGGAGTGATCTGGTCCTTGCTCACTCCCAGCTGGGTCGCGACGATGTCGATCACTCGGTCTTGGACTGAAGCCACCTTTTGAATCCTCCTGGCGAATCTGCACAACGCCCCACTCGGCGAGGGGCCCCACGCGGCAAGGGCTGCCTCACGGGGCGGCCGCGGGGGCCGCGGGGTTCGGGGAAGATATACCCGTTGGCCGCCGCGCGTGTCCAGCCCGCGTCCGAACCCGGTTTGGCCGCCCCTGCGATGTTGATTTGCGAGCAGACTGTGAAAAAGTCTGGCTGAGCAGGATGCGATAGCCGTCGACCCAGGCACCCCTTGGCGTTGCCTGCGGTCGACCAAGTGGAAAATGTGGGGGCTGCTTCGCAGCCGGGGCCATGGATGGCTTTTTCCACGGAACTACCCGATCAGGCCGCCGTCGACGACGACGGTCTGGGCGGTGATGTAGCCCGCCGACGGCGACGCCAGGAAGAGCACGGCCTCGGCGATCTCCCATGCCTCGCCGAGCCGCTTCGCCGGCACCCGTTTCTTGACCTCGTCGAGCAGCGCCGGGCCGAGTGCGGCGGTCATGTCGCTGGCGATAAATCCGGGCGCCACCGCGTTGACCGTCACCTTCCGGCCGGCGAGTTCCTTGGCAACCGTCCGCGTGAGTCCCACGAGCCCCGCTTTCGAGGCCGAATAGTTCGCCTGCCCAGGATTGCCGATCAGGCCCGACACGCTGGCCACGTTGATGATCCGCCCGTAGCGCTGCGACATCATCGGCCGGCTGGCAGCCCGCATGAACAGAAACGGCGCCCGCAGGTTCGTGGTGAGCACCTCGTCCCATTCCTCGTCGCTCATCCGCGGCAAGAGGGTGTCGCGGGTCACCCCCGCGTTGTTCACGAGGATGTCGAGCCGGCCGAGCTTCTCCACCACGGCATCCACCGTGGCGGCGACGTTCTCCCCCTGCGACACGTCGCACGGAAATGCCTCCGCCTTGCCCCCTGCGGCGGCGATCGCCGCCGCCACGTCCGCCAGCTTGGCGGCGCTGCGAGCCACCAGCGCCACGGCCGCGCCGTTGGCAGCCAGCGTCTCGGCGATGGCCCGGCCGATGCCCTGCGAGGCGCCCGTGACGATCGCCACCTGACCGGAAAGATCGACGCTCACCCGTTTCGCGTCCGCGGACGCCTGCTTGCCTTCGTCAGCCATGAATTGCACCCCACTGGAAAATGCCCGGCCGGACAGCCGGCCGAAATTCAGTCAAAAACACCCGCACAGGCCACGCCCCGGTCGATCCGTTTCATGAGCCCACGGAGCACGCGGCCCGGCCCCACCTCCCACACCGACCGGACGCCGGTCGAAAGCATGAAATCCATCGAGGCATGCCATTCCACGGCGCCGCACACCTGCCGCGCGAGGAGGCCGCGGATTTCGTCGGGGTCGACATGCGGCCGCGCATCGACATTGCTGATCACCGGGATGCGCGGCGCGGCCACGGCCGTGACCGCGAGGGCGGCCCGCAGCTTGTCCACCGCCGGCTGCATGAGCGCGGTGTGAAACGCCCCCGCGACATCGAGGAACACGCATTTCATGGCGCCGGCGGCCAGGGCCGCGGCCTCGAGCCGTTGGCAGGCCGGCCGCGATCCGGAAACGACGATGTTGCCCGGACAGAGCACGTTGGCGATCTCGAGAACGTGCGTGCCACGGCACTCGTCGCACGCCGCGGCCACACGGTCACGTTCCATCCCCAGCACCGCCACCATCGCCCCGGGCTGTTCCTCGGCGCAGGCCTGCATCGCCCGGCCGCGCACGTCGACGAGCCGGACGGCGTCGTCGAAGGAGAGTGCCCCGGCGAACACGAGCGCCGTGTACTCGCCGAGCGACAGGCCGGCCGTGATCGTCGCGCTTTCAAGGACGGCCGGATCACGGGCCCGCAGCACTTCCAGCGCCGCCAGGCTCGTGACGAGGATGGCCGGCTGGCTGACGGCCGTGGTGTTGAGCTTGTCGGCGGGGCCGGACCGACAGATCTCTGCCAGGTCATAGCCGAGGATCTCACGAGCCCGAGCGAAAAGCGCTGCCGCCGGCGTGGCCTCACACCAATCGCCGACCATGCCCACCGCCTGGGCGCCTTGGCCGGGGAAGACGAGCGCGGTGTGGCCGCCGGTCGCCACGGGCCTATTCCTCGGTCTTCAGCACCGCGCGGCCCATGTAATGGCCACACGACCCGCAGATCCGGTGGGTGGGAACAGCCTTGCCGCAGTTGGAGCAGAACGTCAACTGCCGGGGCGTGAGGAAGTCGTGGGCCCGGCGGGAACGGGTCTTTTGGTTCGATTGACGTCGTTTGGGAACGGCCATGAGTCACCTGAAATTTTTCGTCGAGCCGCGTAGCGTAGTCCGGACGGCCCCCGGCGGTCAATCGTCCTGCGGAAAACAGGCCCGCGGGCGGAGCCGCTCCCGCGGCACGCCTTCAGGAAAACAGGTGGCCCTGCGCCGCCCGCCACGACTCGGGCGGCACGCCGAGGTGCTCTTCGCCCTTGGGGGTGAGCTTGCGGCCCCGCGGGGTGCGAATCACGAGTTCGCAGCGGAGCAGGAACGGCTCGACGTCGTCCTCGAGCGTGTCGGTGGCCGTGCTCATCGTGTGGGCGATGGCCTCGATCCCCACCGGCCCTCCGCCGAACACCCGCTGGATCGTCTCCAGGTAGCGGCGATCGAAGCCGTCGAGGCCGAGCTCGTCGATGCCCTGCATCTCCAGCGCGGCGCGGGCGATCTCCACGTCGATGGCCCCGGAGGCCCGGCTGGTGGAAAAATCGCGGATCCATCGCAGCCGGTTGTTGGCCAGCCGCGGCGTGCCCCGGCTGCGGCGGGCGATCTCGTCGGCCGACGCGTCATCCATGGGCATCGTCAGTTTTGCCGAGGAGCGGCGCACGATCTCCGCCAGTTCTGCCGGCGAGTAATAGTCGAGGTGCTCGCGGATCACGAACCGATCCCGCAGCGGGGCCGAGATCAGGCCCGCCCGCGTGGTCGCGCCGACGAGCGTGAAGGGCCGCAGCGGCATGTTGATCGTGCGGGCGCTGACGCCGTCGCCGAGCGTGATGTCGATGCGAAAATCCTCCATCGCCGGATAGAGGAATTCCTCCACGGCAATCGGCAGCCTGTGGATCTCGTCGATGAAGAGCACGGAGCCTTCGGAGGCGTTGGTGAGGTAGGGCAGCAGATCCTTGGGCGCCGCCAGCGCGGCGCCGCTGGCGATCTGTAGCGACGTGCCGAGCTCCCGGGGAATGCAGGTGGCGAACGTTGTCTTGCCGAGCCCCGGCGGCCCGTCGAGGAGGATGTGGCCGAGCGGCTCGCCGCGCTTGCGGGCGGCATCGATGGCGATCGAAAGCCGCTCGTGCACGGCTCGCTGGCCCACCATCTCGTCCATCCGCTGTGGACGCAGGGCCCGGTCCTCGCCGACGGGCTCCGCGTCTGCCTGGATGCTGGGTTCGCGAAAACTCGTCATGCTGTTCACCGGTTCACATCCTAAGAACTCCCGGCAGAAACAGGCAAGTCGGGCACGTTCCTTCCCTGCGGCTGCGACCCACGGTCCAGGCTGCCGCACGCTTCCCAGCCAAAACGGGAGGGGGTGCCCCAAAAACTGCAAGATTCGAAGCTGGCCCGCGACATCACCGCGGCTTGTGCAGCGTGCGGTAGATCGATTCGAGGGCCTCCTGCACGTCCTTCGGCTTCTTCTTTTCGCCGCGCAGGGAATCGACCAGCCGCCGGGCGTCGGAATCGGAATGGCCGAGCGACCGCAGCACCTCGAACGTCTCGGAAAACACGTCGCCGCCCGCGCCCACCGCGGTCGCCTCGCCCGGGGCCTCGCGGGCGACCAGGAGCGCGAACTTCGGCATCCGGCGGCGGAGCTTGGCGATCATCCGCTCGGCCGTCGCGGCGCCGATCCCGGGCAGAGTCGCGAGGGCCTTCGTATCCTGCTCCTCGATCGACGTGGCGATCTCGCCGACGGGGCGGATGATCGCCCGCAGCGCCTTGCGCACGCCGACCCCGTCGACCTCGCAGATCAGGTCGAAGAACTCGCGCTCCACCTCGGAGAGGAATCCCACGAGACGGGGCACGAGGTTGCCGCGGGTCGGGTTGCCCTCCAGGTATTCCAGCGTGTGGAGCACGGCGGGCTGGCCGATCCTGGCCTGCAGGGCGCGGCGCACCAGCTCCGTGACGAGCACCTCGTGCACGACCGGGCCGACAGCCAGCTCGATGGCGTTCGACGTGGCATCGACACGCTCCACGATGCCGGAAATTTTCGTGATCATGGTCGCACGGGGCAAGGGGAGGAGGGCGGATCAGGGCCGCGCGCTCTGCACGCGCACGATCGCGGTGCCAAACAGCAGCGGCCGCACCCGCAGATGATAGTCGGCGAGGGCCACGGCCAGGGCGTCGGCGGCGTCGGCCGGCTCGGGCCGCGTTGCAAGGCCGAGCTCGCGCTGCACCGCCGCCTGGATCTGCGGCTTCGCGGCGTGGCCGCTGCCCGTGAGCGTGCTCTTCACGCGATTGGGGAGGTAGTGGTGCACGGCCAGCCCCGCCTGAACGCCAGCCAGGCAGATCACGCCCCGCGCGTGCCCCAGGAGGATCGCCGTCTTGGGGAACCTGGCATGGGAAAAAACCTGCTCGATCGCCATGGCGGTCGGCCGAAAGTGGCCGAGCACCTCGCTGACCCCCGCGTGGATCGTGTGCAACCGCTCCTCGAGCGACTCGCCGCGCGACCGCACCGTGCCCGCCTCGACGAGCCGCACCTGCCCGCCCGCCACCTCGATCACCCCGTATCCCGTGACGTTCAGGCCCGGGTCGAAGCCGACGACCAACTGGGCCGTGGACGGGTGGGCCGTGGACGGGAGGTCTTGGGTCAGGGGAGATGTGGACAGGCGTTCCATCGCCGCAGCCTAGCGGCCCTGACGCGGCTGCCCCAAGGTCAATCCCTGGGGCAATCTGCGCCGCGGGGCAATCAGCCGCCATACGTGCGGCCGCGACCGCACCAAGCAAAAGATACACCCGGAAGGGCTCGAACCTTCAACCTTCGGTTCCGTAGACCGATGCTCTATCCAATTGAGCTACGGGTGCGTGCGGGGAACGATACCGCGTTTTCCAGCCGGAACCAAGATCGCCGTGGATTACCGCGAAATTCGCGCGGCGGACTGATCACCCGCGGGCGACGAGAAAACCGTCGATGTCGATGTCGAACGCGTCGGCGAGGAGTGCGGCCCGTGGCGGCTCGCCAGCCGGGCGCGGGCCGAGCGGGGCCCCGATGACGAGCGTGCGTGGCTCGCCACGGCCGATGCCCGGCGGAGCCGCGAGGCCCAGCGATTCGCGGTCGGCCGCGCGCGGCCAGACGGCCACGCCGTTGACGACGCGGCCCACCGTGTCGGGCTTGTCCAGAATTTCATGATTCCACGCCACCCGCTTGGCCGGCGTGTTCATCGCCACCAGGCCGCCCGCCTCGGGGGGCGCATACGCGACGACGGGAGCGATGCCGAATGCCGACGCGAAGGCCGCGGCGGCGGCCCGGGCCCGTGGCAGGTCGCCCGCGGAGGCGATCGGCATGACGACGACCTCGAGGGCGGGCAGGCCAGGGCTGCCCACCGCAGCGACCGCCGCCACCTGCTCGATCCTTGCGAGCCACACCGTGGCCCGCTCACCGGCGACCGCAGCGGCGAGGCCGGCCGCCGGCGTCGACGTCTCGACGACCGTGGCGTGAAGACGCAGGAGCCGGCCCGCATGCAGGCCGAGCGAATCGTGCAATGGATCGCCGGGAGCCAGCGAGGCGACGAGCCGGTCGTCGCGCCGCAGCAGGCAGCAGCCGTCGAAGGCCTCCGCCGTGGCGGCGTGGGGATCGAGCCGTCGCGCCACCGCGGTGGCGGCAAGTTCCTGGAGCGCAAGCCGTGCCTGGTCGGGATGCGTGCCGGCCGGCAGCACGGGGCCGTAGGCAAGCGTCAGCGTGCGCCGCCAGAGCCGTGGCCACTTCGTGAAATAGCGGCCCTCCGAGAACGTCAGCCCGCTGCCCCACATTCCGTCGATCGCCACCGGCTGGATCGGCGACTCGACCTTCTCCAGCAGCCACTCCAGGCCGCGTTTGAAGCCGAGGAGCTGCCCCGTCCGCGAGATGCCCCCTTCGCAGAAGATTCCGATCGCGTCGCCGTCGGCGAGGCCGCCCTGGATCGCCTTGAGGGCCGTGCCGATCGACTTGGGCCGCGGGTCGAAGAGAATGAACCGCCACTGGTCGGAGAGCATCCGCAGGAATTTTCCCTTGATGTTGGGACCGTAGACGACCATCCGCACGGGCCGCGGCGTGGCCATGGGCAGCAGGAAACCATCGAGCCAGGAAAGGTGGTTGGCGACGAGCACGACCGGGCCCGACGCCGGCACGCTCTCCGCACCGACCGTGCGAAACCGCCAGATCGCATGCACGATCGCAGCCACGAAAAGCCGCAGCGTCGATCGCGGCGCGCACCATACGGCGGCGGCCGCCGCCAGGATGGAGAGCACGCCGAAGATGGCGAAGACGCCGCGAGACGAGACGAGGGGCTGCACCGCCGCCAGCGGCTCTGCGGGCTGGTCGGCCAGCCAGTTTCCCGCCGCCATGCCCAAGAGCGTGGCCGCCAAGGTGACCATCGCGAACAGGCCATTGGCGCGGGAAAGGGCGGACGCGGGAACGGTTTCCGCGATCGAGCCCAGCACGGCCGGCGCCATGAGCGCGGCCTGGCAGCCGATGAGGATGACGGTGCCGAGCAGCAGCCAGAGCCCTGGCGGAAAGGGCGGCGGCGGCGCGGATGGCGAGGTCCGCAGCAGGCCATACACCAGCGATGCCACCAGCATGCCGACGAACGTCAGAAGGTTCAGGGTCGCGAGCAGGGAACCCCGGCGACCGGCGGGGCTGACGGCCTGGAAATAGGCCTCGAGCGGCACGTCGAAGATCCCGGCGCCAAAGCCCAGCGTCGCGAGCATGATGGCTGCCGTCCACCACGACGCGGCGTGCCCGGCGCCGAAAAGCGCGTCCGGACACAGCGCGAGGCCGAACGACGCCACGGCCATGATTCCCGCCCCCACGGGCACGAATCCGAGGTCAACCTGAAGGCCTGCGTCGATGCCGTGCGTGGCGCAGCGGCCGGCCACGAGGCTGCCGATGCCGATTCCGGCCACAAGTGCAACGAGGAGCGGCACGACCTGCGTCTGGCTCGTGCCACCCGATTCGGCGACGAACTGGTCGATATTGAGCTGTGCCACCGCGCCGATCGCCCAGAAGAAGACGACGCCGGCCGTGCAGGCAGCCAGCTTCGGCACGGACAGCAGGCCGCGGATGTCTTCCACGGTGCGACGCAAGGCGTTCCATGGAGGCGGGGCCGTGGGGTTGGCCGCGGCGCGTTTTCCGAGCAGCAGGCTCGCGAGCCAGCCGGCCGCCGCCACGCCGACGAGCACGGCCGATGCGAGGCCGGCACGGGACCAGCCTCCGAAGGCTCCCCCGGCACGGGAATCGCGGAGCAGCACGATGGCGGCGACGACGGCGATCAGCACCTCGGCGAGCTTGCACCAGGCGATGACGCGCGGCTTGGCATAGCGGTCGGCCAGCCAGCCCGCCAGCCAGGCCAGCGCCACGAACGGCAGCACGAATCCAGCCGTGCCGATCGTGAGCACGAGCGCCGTGCCGGCTGCCCCGGCCGCCCGCTTGCCGAGGCCGATCGCCAGCCAGCGGAGGACGTTGTCATTGATCACCGTCAGCGCACGCAGCGCGAGAAGAGGCGAAAAACCGGCTTGTTGTGCCAAAGTGTCTGTTCCAGTGATCGAGCGGGGATCGGATGACCAGGGCCGTCGGCAGGCTGCTTTCGGCCCCGCGCGAGGCCACGGCCGCCGCGTGAAAAGCCCATTTTCCGCCAGCCATGGCGGACTTTGCGGGCGGTTTGCAGGAAGGCCAGAATCCTGCGTATTCTCGGTTGCAGCCTCGAAGAACCACAAGACCGTTTCGCGCCGCAGCCCGGCGCCCGACCGACAACCGCTAGGGCAACCATGCCTGGGAGAGTTTCGATGTTCGCGAAAGTTGTCTTCCGTTCGCTCATCCGCCGCGGTGCCCTCGCCGCCGCGGTGGTGGCGGCTGTGGCGGCGTCCGATCGCGCGGTCGCGCAGGCCGTGGTCTACGAGACGTGGCGGCCGGTCGTGCCGGTCGTCGCCGGTCCCGCCTACGTGGCCAACTACACCCCCGCCGGCAACTACGCCGCAGTGACCGCCTTCTCGCCGCCGGTCTACGCGCCGTCGGTGCCGCTGGTCGCCACCATGCCCGCCAGTTCCGTCGCCGTCACGAGCTATTTCGCGCCGGCCGCGTCGGCTGCCACACCGGTGACTTCCTTCTACGCGCCCACGGCCGTGGTGGCGCCGGTGGCCACGACGGCGTTTTACGCGCCGGCCGTGCCCGTCGTCGCGGCGCCCGTGACCACGTACTACGCGCCCGCAGCCGTGGCCGTGCCGCTTTACCGCCGCGGCCCGTTCGGCGGCCTGCGACCGGTGCGGGCGGCCTGGTACACCCCGTATTGACCTGCCACGGCCCCTCTTGATCGGTGCCGCTTCGGCTGCGCAGGCCGATGATCGCCGTTTCTTGACCGCGCTTTCCGCGTTCCTATAGTGTGGTCTCTTCGGCGAAAGTGAGCGGATGACGCGGACGGTCAATATCATCGGTGCCGGTCCCGGCGGCCTCGCTTCCGCCATGCTGCTGGCCAAGGCCGGCGTGCGGGTCAGGGTGCTCGAGCGTCTCGCCGTGCCCGGTGGGCGCACGAGCACGATCACGTCCCCACAAGGTTTCAAGTTCGACCTTGGGCCGACGTTCTTCCTCTACCCGCGGGTGCTGGAGGAAATCTTCGCCGGCTGCGGCTTCGATCTGCGGCGCGAAGTGGAGATGGTGCGGCTCGACCCGCAATACCGGCTCGTGTTCGGGTCCGGGGGCGATCTGCTCTGCACGCCGGACATCGCGCGGATGGAGGCCGAGGTGAGCCGGCTCGCACCGCAGGATCGCGGCGCGTTCACCCGGTTCATGGAGCAGACGCGGGAAAAATTCGTGCGGTTCGCCCCGTTTCTCGAGCAGCCTTTCGAGAGCTGGCGCGATCTCGCCTCGCCCGACCTGCTCAAGCTGATGCCGATCCTCAAGCCGTGGAAGAGCCTCGACGCGGAACTGGGCACGTTCTTCTCCGACGAGCGGATCCGGCTGGCGTTCACCTTCCAGTCCAAATATCTCGGCATGTCGCCGTTTCGCTGCCCGAGCCTGTTCTCGATCCTCTCCTTCCTGGAATACGAGCATGGCGTGTTCCATCCGATCGGCGGCTGCGGCGCCGTGTCGGCGGCGATGGCGCGGCTGGCGGAGCAGATGGGAGTGGAAATTCGCTACGAGGAGCCGGTGGAGGCCATGCACTTCGAGGGCCGGCGGATCACCGGCGTGCGGACGCCCCGGGGCGACTATCCGGCCGACGCCACGGTCGTCAACGCCGACTTCGCCCGCAGCATGACGCGGCTCGTGCCGGATCGGCTGCGGCGCCGGTGGAGCGACAAGCGAAGCTCCGCACAGCGATTCTCCTGCTCGACCTTCATGCTCTACCTCGGCATCGAGGGCCGCTACGACGACGTCCCGCACCACACGATCTACCTCTCGGAAAACTACCGCGACAACCTCGCCGACATCGAGACGCGGCACGCACTCAGCCGCGATCCGTCGCTGTACGTGCAGAATGCCTGTGTCACCGACCCCACGCTCGCGCCACCGGGGATGAGCACGCTGTACCTGCTGATCCCCGTCACCCACCGCCACCCGAACGTCGATTGGACCCGCGAGGCGGCCCGGTTTCGCGAGGTGGCCCTCGACCAGTTCGAGCGGATCGGCATCCACGGCGTCCGCGACCGGATCCGCTACGAGCGGATGCTCACGCCCGATGACTGGCAGGACGACTACGAGATTTACCGCGGTGCCACCTTCAACCTCGCGCACGACCTCACGCAGATGCTGCACATGCGGCCGCACAACCGCTTCGAGGACATCGAACGGATGTATCTCGTCGGCGGCGGCACCCACCCGGGCAGCGGCCTGCCGGTGATCTACTCGTCGGCGCGGATCACCTCCGACCTGCTGCTCGATGATCTGGGCATCGCCGCGGGGCGGGGCGACCGGGCGGCGGCAGTCCGAAACGCCGCCCGACGGACGGCGTCCACCCCGGCGCGGGAGCCCGCCGTATCGGCATCCCGCTAGACGATGGCACCACGCACCGGCCCCGAACCCAGAGCCCCAGGAACCGACGCCATGAAGCAGGCACGTGACCAGGAACGGATCGTCGTCATCGGCGGAGGCCTCGGCGGGCTCGCTGCGGCCTGCACGCTTGCGGCCCGTGGCTATGCGGTGACCCTCTGCGAGCGCAATGCCTGGGTGGGGGGTAAGGCGGCGGTCCTGGCGGAGCAGGGTTTTCGCTTCGACATGGGCCCCACGATCCTCACGATCCCCAAGGTGCTGAAGCGGATCTTCGCCGAGGCCGGCCGCGAACTGGAGTCGGCGCTCGACCTGGTGCCCCTCGACCCGCAGTGGCGCAGCTTTTTCACCGATGGCACCACCCTCGACCTCGTCGCCGACGTGCGAGAGATGCGGTCGATTCTCGATCGCTTCGCGCCCGGCAGCGGCTCCGGCGACGGCTACACCCGGTTCATGTCGCTGGCCGAGCGGCTGCACCGCCTGTCGAACGAGTTCTTCTTCTGGCGCAGCGTGGGCGGCATGAAGGACATGTTCGATCCCCGACGGAGCATGACGCTCTCGGTGCTCAAGGAAGTGATGGGCATGCGGCCGGGGCACAGCGTGGCCGGCACGGTGCGATCGTTCGTTCCCGACGAGCGGGCGGCGCAGATGCTCGACCATTTCACGCAGTATGTCGGCAGCGCCCCCGACGCCTCGCCGGCCGTGCTCTGCGGCATCGCCCACATGCAGTCCAACGAGGGCGTGTGGTACCCCCGCGGCGGCACCGGCGCCGTGCCGCGGGCCCTTTCCAGCCTGGCGATCGATCTGGGCGTCGACATCCGCACCCGCACTCCGATCCGCCGGCTGATCGTCGAGCGGGGCCGCGTCCGCGGCGTGGAAACCGCCTCCGGTGAGGTGATCCGTGCGGCGGCCGTGGTGAGCAATTCCGACAGCGTGCGCACGCACCGCGAGCTCGTCGACGGGCCGGCGCAGCAACGGTTCCTCAAGCGGCGCGGCTACGAGCCGGCCTGCTCCGGCGTGGTGCTGTATCTGGGCCTCGACAAGCGGTACGAGCAGTTGATCCACCACAACTTCGTCTTCTCGGCCGACCCGCACGAGGAGTTCGAGACGATCTACCGCAAGGGGGAGCCGGCCCCGGACCCGACCTGCTACGTGTGCGCACCGGCCGTCACCGAGCCCGAAGTCGCGCCGCCGGGTGGCGAGGCGCTCTACGTGCTCGTCCACACGCCCTACTTACGGCCCCACCACGACTGGTCGCGGATGCTGCCGGCCTACCGTGATCGGATCATCGAGAAGCTGCGGCACACCGCGGGCATGAAAGACATCGAGAAGCACATCGTCTTCGAGCGGGCGCTGACGCCGCAGGACATCAACGACCGCTACCACGTGCTCGACGGAGCGATCTACGGCCTGGCCAGCCACGGCCGCTTTTTCGGCGCGTTCAAACCGGCCAACCGCTCGCCTGACATCGAGGGCCTGTACCTTGCCGGCGGCTCGGCCCACCCCGGCCCGGGCATGCCGATGGTGCTCATGTCGGGCTGGATCGCCGCGGACTGTGTCGACCAAGACAAGCTCGTGGCCCAGGCCTCTCCCGCAGGACGGCGGGAAGCCTGCGCCGTCTAGGCGGCGGCCACCATGCCACGCGTGTCGCCGGATCTGCCGCCGTTCTCGCGTACGCGGTTCGCGTGGTTCATGCGCTACGTGACGTGGTACATGCGACGGCATTTCCATGCCGTGCGGCTGTTGAGCGGCGAGGGCACGGAGCCCGCGTTTCCCGACATCGGCACCGCGCCGGTGATCTTTGCCGCCAACCATCCCGGCTGGTGGGATCCACTCGTCTTTCTCTGGCTGGCGCGGCAGCTCTACCCCGACCGCCTCAGCTATGGCCCGATCGATGCCCACGCGCTGGGGAAATACAGGTTTTTCGAGACCATCGGGTTCATCGGCATCGAGCCCGGCACCTGGCGTGGGTCGGCGACGTTTCTCCGTGCGGCGAAGGCCGCCAGCACGCGGGCCGACGTCATCCTCTGGATCACGGCCCAGGGCGCGTTCACCGATCCGCGGCAGCGGCCGCTCGAACTCCGGCCGGGCCTCGGCCATGCCGTCGCGGCCGGCGCCGGCCTCGTGGTGCCGGTGGCGGTCGAATATCCATTCTGGAACGAGCGGCTGCCGGAGGCCCTCGTGGCGTTCGGGAAGCCGCTGCGGATCAACGCGGCATCTGGCCGCGATCCGGCCGAGTGGACGGCCGTGCTCGCCGCTGAGCTGACGGCTGTGCAAGACAGGCTCGCGGCGGCGGCCATCGCCCGCGATCCGGCGGCGTTCATCCCGCTGCTCGCGGGAAGGGTGGGCGTGGGCGTCGCCTATGACGTCATCCGCCGCCTCGGCGCGTGGTGCCGTGGCGAAACGTTCGATGCGTCGCATGGCGGCGAGGGGGCGGCACGGCCATGACATCCGCCTGGATCGCCGTGCTGGCGGTCGCGGCAGCCCTGCTGGCGGCGCTGCCGGCTGGCCTGACGCTCGCCAACCTGCGGGTGTTTCGTCGCGCGCCGCCACCGCCGGAGGCGACCAGGCCCTCGGTGTCAGTGCTCGTGCCGGCCCGCAACGAGGCGCCGGCCATCGGCCGGCTCATGGATGCAGTGCTCGCCAGCCGCGGCATCGACCTGGAGCTGGTGATCCTCGACGACGACAGCACCGACGGCACCGGCGACATCGTCCGCCGGCGGGCCGAGGCCGATCCGCGGGTGCGGCTCGTGGCTGGCGGGCCGCTGCCGGAGGGATGGTGTGGCAAGCAGCATGCCTGTGCGGCGCTGGCCCGCGCCGCCCGCCACGGCACGTGGGTCTTCACCGACGTCGACGTCACGCTCGCGCCCGATGGGATCGCCCGGGCGGTCGCCTTCCTCGAAGCCTCGGGGGCGGATCTGGCGAGCGGCTTTCCGCGGCAACGCACGGGATCGTTTCTCGAATGGCTGCTCCTGCCGCTGATCCACTTCGTGCTCCTCGGATTCCTCCCGATCGGCCGGAGCCGAACCGACCGCTCACCGGGCCTCGCCGCCGGCTGCGGGCAGTTTTTCATCACCCGCCGCGATGCCTATGTGCGATCCGGCGGCCATGCCGCCATCCGGGCCTCGCTCCACGACGGCATCAAACTGCCGCGGGCTTATCGCCGCGCCGGCCTGACGACCGACATCTTCGACGCCACCGACATCGCCTCGTGCCGGATGTATGCGCGGAGCATCGACGTCTGGCGGGGCCTCGCCAAAAACGCCACCGAAGGCATCGGCAGCCCGGCCACGATCGCGCCCTTCACGATCCTGCTCGCCGGCGGCCAGATCCTGCCGTTCCTTCTGGTGGCCCAGGGCCTCGGCACCCGCTGGCACGGCTGGCCGCAGTGGTCGATCGCCCTCGTCGGCATCGCCGCCGGGCTGGCGCTGCTGCCGCGGCTAGCAGCCGTGGCCCGCTTCGGGCAAAGCCTCTCCAGCGCGGTGGCGCACCCACTAGGCGTGGCCGTTTTTCTCGCCATCCAGTGGTGGGCGCTCGGGCGGCGCTTCCTGGGATTGCAGACATCATGGCGCGGCAGGTCGCTCACGCCCCAATGACGCCCGGCCTCCCTTACGGCCCGCGACGACACGCCAGCGATCGGGCGCGGGTCACGGCGGCGATCGCCTCCTCGACGGTGGCGGCCAGCGCGGTCAGGTGGCCCATCTTGCGGCCCGGCCGCGGCTCGGCCTTGCCGTACAGGTGCAGGCTGACCCCCGGGATGGCCAGCGCCGCCGCCCAGTCGGGTTCACCATCGCTCCAGCAGTCGCCGAGCAGGTTGGCCATGGCGGCCGGCGCCACCTGCCGCGTCGAGCCCAGCGGCAGGCCGCACACGGCCCGCACCTGCTGCTCGAACTGCGAGGTCTCGCAGGCGTTGATCGTGAGGTGGCCCGAGTTGTGGGGCCGCGGGGCGATCTCGTTCACGAGCACCGCGCCCGCCCGGGTGACGAAAAACTCCACGCACGCCACGCCGACCACGTCGAGTGCCGCCAGGATCGCCACGGCCATCTCCTGCGCGCGGGAGAGGACAGGGGCCGGCAGGCTCGCCGGCGCGCTGGCGACGTCGAGGATGTGGTGGCGGTGTTCGTTCCGCGACGGCGCGTAGACGGCCGTGGCCCCGTCGCGGCCGCGGGCGGCGACCACCGAGATCTCGCAGTCGAAATCGATCCAGCCCTCGAGCACGAGCTCGTGCGGCCCGAGGGCCTCCCAGGCGGCGTCGATCTCGGCTGCGGCGGTGATCTTCCGCTGCCCCTTGCCGTCGTAACCGAAGGCGGCGGTCTTGAGCACGGCCGGCAGGCCGACCGCGGCGACGGCCGCATGGAGATCGGCACACGACCGCACCACGCGGTGCGGCGCACAGGCGAAACCGTGTTTTGTGAGGAAGGCCTTCTCGCGGGCCCGGTCCTGCGTGGTGAAGAGCACGTCCGGCGCCGGCCGCACCGCCACGGCGGCGGCGAGGGCCCGTGCGGCGGCGGCCGATACGTTCTCGAACTCGAAGGTCACCACGTCGAGCGTGGGAGCGATGCGGGCGAGGGCCCCGGCGTCGTCGAGCGCGCCCACGTGCAGCGCGGTCGCCGTTCGTGCTGCGGGGCAGTCGGCATCATCGGTGATCGCCGCCACGCGGTAGCCCATGCGGGTGGCTGCGGCGGCGAACATGGCGCCGAGCTGCCCGCCTCCCATCACGCCGAGCGCGGCACCCGGGAGGACGGGCTCGATACGGTCGCCGTCCCGGCCGGTGGAGGGCGTCGTTCCGTGACGGTGGGAGCCAACCATGCCGCGGGACCCGTCATTTTTCCGAGGGTCGGCCGGCGGCGATGCCACTGCCGTTGTCGGCCGCGGCCTGCAGGTCGTCGTCGAGCACGCGCTGTGTCTGGTCGCGGCGGAAGGCCACGAGCTTCGCGCGGAGCGACTGGTCGGCGGTGGCGAGGATCGCCACGGCGAGGAGGGCCGCGTTCGCGGCGCCCGCCGGGCCGATGGCCAGCGTGCCCACGGGAACGCCCGCCGGCATCTGCACGATCGAGAGCAGCGAATCCACACCCCGCAGCATCGATGATTCGACCGGCACGCCGAGAACGGGCAGATGCGTGTGCGCCGCCATCATCCCGGGAAGGTGGGCCGCACCGCCGGCTCCGGCGATGATCACTTTGAGCCCCCGGTCTGCCGCGGACGTGGCGTAGCGGGCGAGTTTGTCGGGGGTGCGGTGGGCCGACACGATCTCGCACTCGTGCGGCACGCCGAACTGCGTGAGCATCTGGGAGGCGCGTTCGAGCGTGGCCCAGTCGGATCGGCTCCCCATCACGATGCCCACGGCGGGCTGCGGTGAACTGTCGGGGATGGCCATGGAAGCGACGTTTCTGGACGGGCCCGGGGAAAGTGCCATGATGCTCTGGCCCCCGCAACCTTGCAACCGGCGCGCATGTCCCGCAGGCTCCCCGACATTCTGCCGATCGACTGGCCGGAGACCGCGGCCGAACCGCCACCGCGCACCGACGAGGCCCTGGACCGCGCGGGGAAACTGATCCGCAGCGGCGGGCTCGTGGCCATCCCCACCGAAACCGTCTACGGCCTGGCGACCGACGCGCTTGACAGCGAATCGGTGGACCGGATCTTTCGCGCCAAGGGGCGGCCCGCCGCCAATCCGCTCATCGTGCACGTGGCCGACGTGGCGATGGCAAAGACGCTGGCCGCCGAGTGGCCGCCGGCCGCCGCGGCGATCACCGCGCGATTCTGGCCCGGCCCGGTCACGGTCGTCGTGCCCAAGCACCGCACGGTGCCCGACATCGTCACTGCTGGCGGCCCGACGGTGGCGCTCCGCTGCCCAGCCCACCGGCTCACCCGCCGTCTCATCGAACGGTCGGGATGCCCCCTTGCCGCCCCCAGCGCCAACCGCTCCGAGTCGCTTTCGCCCACCCGCGCCACGCACGTGCTGGAAAGCCTCGGCGACCGCATCGACCTGATTCTCGACGGCGGCCCCTGCGCCCACGGGATCGAATCCACGGTGGTCGACTGCACGACCATCCCGCCGCGAATCCTCCGGCCCGGCCCCGTGAGCCGCGAGCAGATCGAGACGCTCCTCGGCCAATCCGTCGATGACCATCACGCCGCGACCGCGGCGGGGGAGGGCGGCCGCTCCGCTGAGCCCAGCCGCTCGCCGGGCACGATGGCCCGCCACTACGCGCCGAGGACTCCCTGCGAACTCACGGCCGACGCCGCTCCACGGGTCGCCGAACTGCTCGGCCGGGGCGAGCGTATCGGCTGGCTCACGCTGCGGCCGGACGACCCGGGGGTGAGAAACGTGGCCGCATCGAGCGACGTGGTGGTGGTGCCGATGCCCGACGATCCGGCCGCCTTCGCCGCGGCGCTCTACGCCACGCTGCACGCGCTCGATCAGCGCGGCCTCGATCGCATCGTGTGCGACGCGATACCCGCCGGCGAACGGTGGGACGCAGTCCGCGATCGCCTCACGCGGGCCTCGAGCCCGGGCGGCTAGAGCTTGGGCAAGGACAGACCGGAGGTTCGTCCCCACGTGGGAGACCACGTCAAGCTGCAGCGGGGGCGAGGATCTCCTTGAGGGCCGCGGCGAGTTCCGGGTACTGGAACCGGAAGCCCGTGTCGAGCGCCACCTGCGGGATCACCCGCTGCGAGGCGAACAACACCTGCGCGAACTCGCCGAACACGAGCCGCAGCCCGAGGTAGGGGGCCGGCATGAACGCCGGCCGATGCAGCTGGCGGCCGAGGGCCTTCGTGAACTCGCTGTTGCGGACGGGGTGCGGGGCGACCGCATTCATCGGTCCGCTGATCGACGCGGTCTCGGCGGCGTGCACATACAGGCGGGCCAGGTCGGCCACGTGGATCCAGGGCATCCACTGTCGGCCGTTGCCCAGCGGGCCACCGGCGCCGAGTTTGAAGGGCGTGAGCATCTTGCCCAGCGCGCTGCCGGGGCCGAGACCGAGCACGATGCCGGTGCGGGCCGTGACGGTGCGCACGCCGTGCCGCTCGGCGGCCATGGCTTCCTGCTCCCAGGCCACGCAGACCTCAGCGAGGAAATCATCGGCCGGGGCCGCCGATTCCGTGAGTTCCTCGTCGCCGCGGTTGCCGTAGTAGCCGACCGCCGATGCCGACACGAGCACGGCAGGTTTCCGCGACGCATGCGCGATGCCCTGGACGAGATGCCGTGTTCCCACCACCCGGCTGTCGCGGATCCTGGCCTTCTGCGCCTTGCTCCAGCGGGAAGCGGCCACTGATTCGCCGGCGAGATGGAAGACCACATCCACGCCCTCGAACGCCTCGGCGGGCGCGGCGCCCTGCAGCGGATCCCAGCGGATGATGCGGCCCGCCAGATGTCCGATGGTCTGCCGGGCACGGTCCGGGCTACGGGTCAACACGGTGGGCGCGTCGAGCAGCCGCAGCAGCCGCGGTCCCACGAACCCTGTGGCACCCGTCACCAGAGCCTTCATGCAATTCTCCTCGTCGTTCAGGAAGGGAAAGCCTCGGACTTGCCAGGCTGGCGGCCAGGCGCGAGAAAAAGTATAGGCATGGAGCGCCATTCCGACTGCCGCCCGCCTTTTTCCCCCGACCGCTCTTGCCCGGACCCGCCCCGCAGCCGCTGACCTCGCTCTTCCGCGTGCCGCGTGCCGGGCTGCGGCGGGACCTGTGGATTTCCACGGCTGATGCCGCCGCCTTCAGCGTGATGGTGGGCTGCGGCGAGACCTACCTGCCCGCCTTCGCGCTGGCGATCGGCCTCGGCCCGGTGGCCGCCGGGCTGGTGGCGAGCGTGCCCGTGCTCGTCGGCGCCGTGATGCAACTGATCACGCCGATCGCGGTGGAGCGACTGGGAACGAACCGCGGCTGGGTGGTGATCTGCACCACGGCCCAGGCGGTGAGCTTCGTGCCCCTCATCGCCTGGGCCCTGCGCGGCCATGCCACGCTGTGGGAACTGCTCATCGCCGCCAGCATCTACTGGGCCGGGGGCATGGCCGGGGCACCGGCGTGGAACAGTTGGATGGGCACGCTCGTTCCGGCCAAGATGCGCACGGCCTATTTCGCGCAGCGGAATCGACTCGCGCAGTTCGGCGTGTTTGTCGGCTTCGTGCTCGGCGGGTTCGCTCTCCAGGCCGGCGAGCGCCGCGGCGCGACGCTCGTGGCCTTCGCCGTCGTCTTCGCCGTCGCGGCCATCTGCCGCCTGGCATCGACCGCCTGCCTGCTCGCCTGCCGCGAGCCCGTCGCGCCCGAGCGCAAGCCGGCTGGCACGGCGCCACCGATCCTGCCCCGTATTCGCGGGGCGTTGGCCGAGATGGCGACGGCCCCCTCCGGATCGTTGGTCGTCTTTCTCTGGGCGTTCTCCTTCTCGGCCCAGGTCGCGGCCCCCTACTTCACGCCCTACATGCTCCGCGAGCGGGGCTTCTCCTACGGTGCCTTCATGCTCGTGATCGCCACGGGCATTTTCGCCAAGGCTGTCGCGTTGCCGTCGTGGGGCCGCCTCGGCTCGCGGATCGGTTCGGCGCGGCTGCTGTGGCTGGGAGCGGTCACCGCCGCCCCGCTGTCACTCTTGTGGCTCGTGTCGGCCCGCGTCGGCTTCCTCGTCGGAGTGCAGGTGGTCGCCGGTGCGTCGTGGGCTTGTTACGAACTGGCCATGATGCTGTTGTTTTTCGACGCCGTCCGCGAGCGCGAGCGCACCAGCGTGATCACGGTGTTCAACCTCGGGCTCGCCGTCGCCACCGTGGCCGGAGCGGGAAGCGGCGGCCTGCTCCTCCGCTGGATGGGCGAGGACCAGACGGCCTATTTCATTGTCTTCGCCGTCTCCGCCGCGCTGCGGCTCCTCACGCTCCCGCTCCTCCGCCGCATCCGCCACGCCGCGCCGCGGCCCGGTCAGCTCGAGGGCAACGACGCCTCGTGAGCGAGGCTGTTGAGAAAGGTCCGCGCGCGTCCGTATTCGCCGGCCGGATACTTGTTGACCTGCTCCTTGAGCGCGTCGACGAACTTCGACACCGTGCCCTGGATCGCCTGGAAGTCGGCGAACTGGATGCTGCCACCCGTTTCCGCCCGCTTGGCGAAGAGGCTGTCGAGTTCCTGCCGGTAGGGCTTGAAGATGTCATCCTGGAGCACGAGCGGATACTCGATGTGCCCGGTGACCGGGTCGAGTTGCGTCGACCCCAGCCGCGGTGGGGCGCTCATCCTGGCCATGCGGATCGCCTGCTCCTGCGTGACGCGTGGCCCGGCCTCGGCGGCCCGCGCGTCGCGGTTGGTCTTGCGCATCTCGAAATACGTCTCGGTCCACCGCATCTTGTTTTGGATCTCGAGCGTCTTCGCCTCCTGCCAGTTCTTCGCGGCCTCGGAATTTTGCAGGTTCTCGTAGCCTTGGGCCCGCATCATCTCCGACATGCCATAGGCCGCGGCTTGGCCGGCCGTGGAGGCATACCCGCCGCGATTGAACCCGAAGCCGCCGATTTGCGCGGCTACCGGAGCGGAACAGACCGCAACACAGGCGGCGAGAATGTAACCGGCGCCGATGCGGCTGGTGTGAAACCGAAGGAAACTCGTGGCTGGCGTACGCATCAGATCCAACCTCTCTCCACGACGAGGAACTTAAACTTGAAGGTGCGGATTTCCGACGGCGAACAGTATACTTCCGACGGAAAAAGAGGCGACAGCAGTTCGGCCCGGGCGACGTGCCCGTGGCCAATCAACGCGTCGTCGGAAAGCCCCGCGGGTGGAGAGACGTTTCATGAGTCGCAAGGCGAAGTGGGTGTGGGTCGTGGCGTCGGCGGCATTGGCGGTTGCGGGCTGCTTCCAGGCGTCTCCTCCGCCACCGCCGCAGACGACGACCTCGGCGGCACCGTCCGCGTCGAGCGTGGCTGAAGCCAGCCCCGCCACCGATGCAGCGGCGTTGAACGCTCTCATCGACCGACTGAAGAAGGCGACCGATCAGGAGCAGCTCGTGCCCCTGATCGACGAAATCGCGCAGGCCGGCCAGAATGCGAAGCCCGCGCTTGTCAACCTCGTCGCCCTCACGTCGCATGGCCATGAGCGAGTGCGTTGGCATGCGGCCCGCGCCGTCGGCCTGATCGGCGAGGATGCCCTCGAAGAGATCCCCGTTCTCGTCGCCTTGCTCGGCGATGGCGATCCAATCGTGGTCGCTCAGGCGGCCGCCGCGATCAGTAATATCCGTGCCGACGACGAGCGCACGGCGTTGCCGGAGAGGGACGCGGCCCTGTATGCGTCGACCATCGCGCCATTGACGAAGACGGCCGTCCACGCCGACCCCCGCGCCCGCCGCGCGGCCCTGCGGGCCTTGCGTTCCCTGCACACGTCTCCGCGGGCGCTCGCGGAGCTGTTGGCCAAGCAGCTCGCCGACGCCGACGCGTCCGTCGTGCTCCCGGCGCTGCACACGCTCGCCGACATGGGCGACGACGCGGTGCCGCTGCTCGTCGAGTCGCTCAAGGACCCGAAGTCCCGCTACTGGGCTGCGGTCGCGCTCGCCGAGGTGGGCCCGGGAGCGGCCGCGGCGGTCGAGCCGCTGGTCGGCGTGCTCGAGGCGGGCGAAACGGAGGAGCGGCTCCAAACCCTGCTCACGCTCGGTGCCATCGGCGACAAGGCGCAGTCCGCCGCGCCGGCGATCGTGAAGACGCTCGAAGCAAACGACCCGGCGGTGCGTCTTGCGGCCGCGTTCGCTCTCGGGCAGATGCGGGCCGCCGCCGCCGATGCGGCGCTCGAGAAGGCGGCTGCCGAATCTGATCCGTTCCTCGCCGAGGTGGCCGCCTGGGCGCGGGCCCGCATCCATCCCGACGACGTGGCGCTCCGCACCGACGCGATCCAGCGGCTGCGGGCCGGCCTGGACAGCGATCGACCGAAGGTTCGGGCCGCATCGGCCGCCGGCCTTTCGGACCTGGCGACGCATCTCGACGCCTCCAACCGTCAGGAAATCGCCGCGGAGTTTGCCGGGCTTCTCGACGACGCCGACCCCACCGTGGCCACCAGCGGCGGGGCGGCGCTGGTGCGGCTCGGGGCGGATGCGGTGGAGGTGGTGCGCGGCAAGCTCGCCGATCCGCTGGGCCGCATCGCCGCCCTCGAGATCCTGGCAGCGATCGGAGCCGCGGCGGCGCCGGCCGGTGGTGACCTCGTCGGCCTGCTCGGCGATCCCGACGAACAGGTCCGCAGCGATGCCGCGATGGCACTGGCGGCGCTCGGCGACGCCGCGGCGGAGGCCGTGCCGGCTTTGCAGAAGATCCTCGCCGACGACGCCGGCCCCGCCGGCCCGCGGTATTCGGCCGCGTTCGCCCTGGGACGGATCGGCTCCGCGGCCCAACCGGCCCTGGAAACGCTCCGCGGCCTGACCGCGGCGGACGACGACGTGCTGGCGACGGTGGCCATCTGGGCGGCCCTCAAGATCTCACCCGACGACAAGACGCTCGCCGCAGCCGCCATCCCCAAGCTCCGCGCGGCCCTGCGCGGCAAATATGACCTCGCCAGGCTGGAGGCGGCGTTCGCTCTAGGCGACATCGGCCCCGCCGCGGCTGACGCCATCCCCATCCTCGAACTCGTCGAGGAGGATGACCCCGTGAAGGCGGTTCGTGCCGCGGCGGCCCAGGCCCTGGCAAAAATCCGCGGCGGCTGATTCCCGAAGCGGTTGGGCAAGTCGTGACGGCCTCGCCACCACGATTGCAGGGGAATGCGTTCCCGGGACGATGGCCACTCTCCGCGGGGCCGGCGGGGCCACCGCGGCAGCGGGACGACGGCAGACGGGGGAACGGCATGGCTGGGCTGGGCTGGATTCGCCGGGTGTGGCTGACGCGGTTCTCCAAGCCGGCGGCCGACCGCACGTTGTATCGGCACCTGTTTTCCGTCGCCCCGCGGCGGATCATGGAAGTGGGGATCGATGTGAACCGCACCGCGGCGCTGCTGCGCATTGCGGCGGCGTCCGCCCCGGGTGACGGCCTGCACTACGTGGGCCTCGACCGCTTCGAGGGCCGCCTGGCCACCGAGCCAGCAGGGCCGACACTCAAGCAGGCGCATCAGGCTTTGCACCGTCTGGCCAAGGTGCAGCTCGTGCCCGGCAATGCCGATGCGTCTCTGGCTCGCTTGTGCAACCACCTGGGCGTGTTCGACATGGTGCTGATCGCCGCGGTGACCGACGAGCGGCACCTGGAGCGGAGCTGGTTTTTCATCCAGCGGATCACGAACGCCAAAACCCTCGTGCTCCGCGAGACGGGCTCGGGAGCGGATCGCTCATGGCAGGTCGTGCCGAAGACGGAGATCGACGGTTTGGCGTCGCGGGCGGTGCTCCGACGGGCGGGGTGACCTCGCCAAAACGGTGGCCGTGGCCTTTTTTCGCCGTGTGGTAAAGTATCGGGCTCGGTCGTTTTTCATCCGCCCCGCCCCACACTCGCCATGTCCGCCCCGCGCACTCTTCTCGACAAGATCTGGGACGTGCACGTCGTCTGCACGCCCACCGGCGAACTGCCGCTCCTCTACATCGACCGCCACCTCGTCCACGAAGTGACCAGCCCGCAGGCTTTCGAAGGGCTGCGGCTCGCCGGCCGCCGGGTGCGGCGACCGGAGGCGACGTTCGCGACCCCCGACCACAACGTGCCCACCACCGACCGGCGACTCCCCATCGCCGATCCGGTGTCAAAGGCGCAGATCGACACGCTGCGGGCCAACTGCAGGGAATTCGGCATCCGGCTCTTCGATCTGGGCGATGCCGACCAGGGCATCGTGCACGTCATCGGGCCGGAGCTGGGCCTCACCCAGCCGGGCATGACGATCGTGTGCGGCGACAGCCATACGGCCACGCACGGAGCTCTGGGAGCGCTGGCCTTCGGCATCGGCACGAGCGAGGTGGAGCACGTGCTGGCCACGCAGACCCTGCGACAGGCGAAGCCCAAGTCGCTCGAGGTGCGGGTCGACGGCGGCCTGCATGCCGGCGTCACGGCCAAGGACCTCGTGCTCTACGTGATCGGCAGGCTGTCGACGGAGGGTGGCACGGGTTTCGTCATAGAATACACCGGACCCTGCATCCGCGGCCTGGGAATGGAGCAGCGGATGACCGTCTGCAACATGTCGATCGAGGCTGGCGCCCGCGCGGGCATGATCGCCCCCGACGCGATCACCTTCGACTACCTCCGCGGCCGTGATTTCGCCCCCCGCGATTTCGACGCGGCCGTGGCCCGCTGGGAGACGCTTCCCTCCGACGCCGACGCCCGCTACGACCGCGTCGAGATCTTCGCGGGCGAGGACGTGGTGCCGCAGGTCACCTGGGGCACCAATCCGGCCCAGGTGGTGGGCGTCGATGCCACCGTGCCCGATCCGTCGGCTTTCGCCGATCCCAACGAACGGTCCAGCGGCACCCGGGCGCTTGAATACATGGGCTTGGCGGGCGGCACGAAAATCGTCGACATCCCGCTCGATCGCGTCTTCATCGGGTCGTGCACCAACAGCCGCATCGAAGACCTGCGGGCCGCCGCCAGCGTCATCCGGGGGTATCGGGTGGCTTCCACGGTGCACGCGATGGTGGTGCCGGGAAGCGGCCGCGTGAAGCGGCAGGCGGAGGCGGAGGGGCTCGATAAGCTGTTCCGCGACGCGGGCTTCGAGTGGCGCGAGGCGGGCTGCAGCATGTGCCTGGGCATGAATCCCGACACCCTCACGCCCGGCCAGCGGTGTGCGTCCACGAGCAACCGCAACTTCGAAGGCCGGCAGGGCAAGGGAGGCCGTACGCATCTCGTCTCTCCCGCCATGGCGGCTGCGGCGGCCGTCACGGGCCATTTCGTCGACATCCGCGGCTGGCGTTACAAGTAGCCGCTCCACCCACCCGCTTCGGCAGGGCCGAGACCATGCAACCCTTCACCACCCACACCGGCATCGTCGCCCCGCTCGACCGGGCCAACGTCGACACCGACCAGATCATTCCCAAGCAGTTTCTCAAGCGGATCGAGCGGACGGGCTTCGGGCAGTTCCTGTTTTTCGACTGGCGGTTCCGCCCCGACGGCGCTGCCGACCCGGCATTCGAACTCAATCGGCCCACGGTCGCCGGTGCCAGCATCCTTCTCGCACGGCGGAATTTTGGCTGCGGCTCGAGCCGTGAGCACGCCCCCTGGGCGTTGGCCGACTACGGCTTCCGGGCCGTCATCGCCCCTTCGTTCGCCGACATCTTCCATTCGAATTGTTTTCAAAACGGGATGCTGCCGATCCGCCTGTCGGAGGAAGACGTCGAGGATTTGTTTGGCCGGGCCGCCCGCGCGGCCGCCGACGGGCAGCCCTACCGCCTCCACGTCGATCTCCACGCCGGAGTCGTCCGCGACGACCACGGCTTCTCGCGGACGTTTACGGTCGATCCGTTTCGCCGCCGCTGCCTGCTCGAGGGGCTCGACGACATCGGCCTCTCGCTCCAGCATGCAGACGCCATCACCGCGTGGGAGCGGGCCCATGGCGTTGCCTCCACCCCGGCGGCGTGAGGATCGCATGCCGCGACGCCAGCCTCGCATCGCCAGCTGCTGGGGAACGGCACTCGTCGCTCTTTTCGCGGTCACCGCGACGGCCGGGAGCGAAACGGAAATGGCGACCGTGCCCGCGCAGGTGCGGCCGCTCATCGAGGGCATCCCGGCGGCGGGTGGCCTGGCAGCCATCGCCACGGGGCAGACGGTCTACGTGATCGACGAGTCGTCAGGCGCCGTTATCGGCTGCGATCCCTTCGCCCCCGACAATCGCTGGGCGGCGCTGCCGGCACCGGCGCGACCGGCGAACGGCCCGGTGGCGATCGGCTGCCTCGATTCCACCGCGCTCGTCGCCATCGTCCGGGGCGCGGATGGCTGGGAGCTGCGGTCGTATCGGCTGGAGCCGCCGGGAGCCGATGTCAGCGGCCTCCGGCACCGCTCGTCGCAGTTGCTGGCCAAGGCCGCCGACACCGACCATCCGCTGCTCACAGTCGGCCTGTCCCGCGACTGGCTGGCGGCGACGGGCTTCACCTCGCACCCGCAGCGCACGCACCTGTTCGGCATCCGCGGTGGCAAGCCGGCGGCCAATGGCCAGCGGGACGTGCCTGACCAGCGGCAGGCCGTGGCCATGGCGGCCCTGCCGAACAACGGCCTGGCGGTGTTCGACACCGACGGCCCGGCGAGCGACGCCACGGCCCGGCTCGCGCTGTATCAGGGCATCCATCCGCGTCGGCTGCTCGCCCTCGACACCGGGCTGCCTGCGGTGCGTGCTGCGGCTGCCAGTCGCAGCACGGGCGACCTGTGGGTGCTCGCCGGGAAGCCCGGCGCAGCCACCACCCCCGAGGGCCTGTGGCGGATCGAGGCACGCCTCGAGGAGGGCCGGCAGGTCGTGCGGGCGGTCTGCTTCGCCACCATCGAAGCTCCCCGCAGCCTCGTCTGGATCTCCGACCGTGTGCTGCTCGTCGTCCACGGCAACGGCAAACGCGTTGTCTCGCGTGTCGAACCTCCCGCCCCCGCCGCCACCCCCGCTGCACCATGACGACCCGTCGCGAGAAGATCGAGGCCATGCTCCGCGACACGCCGGACGACGTGTTCCTGCGGTACAGCCTCGCCATGGAACTGGAAAGCGAGGGCTCATGGGAAGACGGCATCGACATCCTCCAGGCCCTCGCGCGGGGCACGCCGCCGTATGTGCCGGCCTATCACATGTCCGGCCGCCATCTTGCCAAGCACGGCCGCATCGCGGAGGCCCGGGCCGCGCTCCGCGAGGGCATCGACGAGGCCCGCCGTCAGGGGGAAGCGCACGCGGCCGGTGAGATGGCCGAGTTTCTCGCCTCGCTCGGAGAACTGGGCGAGTGACCGGGTAACAGCGGCTCTCCGGCGGTCAGCCCGGCGGTGGTTCGCCGCACTCCGCGCCCCGCGTGATCACGAAGCCGAGGTCTTCGATCATCTTGTAGTCCGCCTCGGGGAGCTGGCCTTTCGTGGTCAGGTAGTCGCCCACGAACATCGAGTTGGCCGCATAGAGGCCCATCGCCTGGAGGCTTCGCAGGTGGATCTCGCGGCCCCCGGCGATGCGGATCTCGGCCGCCGGATTCACCAGCCGCATCATCGCCAGGCCGCGGAGGCAGTCGCGGGGCGTGAGGTGGCTGGTCGCCCCGAGGGGCGTGCCGTCGATTGAATTGAGGAAATTGAGCGGGATCGATTCGACCTCCAGACGGCGCAGCTCGAACGCCATGTCGATCAGGTCGTCGTGCGTCTCGCCCATGCCCATGATGCCGCCGCTGCACAGCTCCAAGCCCACCGCCCGGCAGGCGGCGAGCGTGGCCACCCGGTCGTCATACGTGTGGGTGGTGCAGATCTCGCCGTAGTAGCGGGCGCTGGTGTTGAGGTTGTGGTTCACCTTGTCGACGCCGGCGGCCGCGAGCTGCCGGGCCTGATCGGGCGTGAGCAGGCCGAGGCAGGCGCAGATGTTGAGGTCGTACTGCTGCTTGATCTGCGGCACGATCGAGCAGACGAAATCCATCTCGCGCTGCGATGGCCCGCGGGCCGAGATCACGATGCAGAACGTCTTCGACTGCCGCTCCGCCGCGAGCTTCGCGGCCTCCAGGAGCTTCGGGGCCGAGAGGAGGTTGTAGCGCGGGATTTCCGCCTCGGAGACCTTCGACTGCGAACAGTAGCCGCAGTCCTCGGGACACAGCCCACTCTTGGCATTCATCAGGAAAAACAACTGCACGGTGTTGCCGAAGAAGTGGTGCCGCACGGCATAGGCGGCGGCCAGAACATCGAGCAACTCGGCGTCGGACGATTCGAGGACGGCCCGCACATCACTGCGATCGAGCACCTCGCCTGCCAGGGAGCGATCTGCCAGGGCACGCCACCGGGCGCGGCTCCCCGGATCGGCGGCGGGAGTGGCGGAGGTGGGGGCGATGGAGGCGATGGACATGCGCGGGCCTTCGTGAAAACGGGGGCGACGGGGAAGGGGTGGAGAGCGTCGGCGGTCCAGAATGTACGCCATCCGGCCCGTCCTGCCAAAGTGCCCGGCGCGCGTCGCGGGGATGGTCAAAGGTTGGCGGCCGACGCAACCGATAGACCTCACGGAAGTCACCCAGCCAGCATGGAGGCCGTGCCAGCCATGAGTCGCATGATTCGCTCGACCGCTTTCGAAGCCGCCGTCGTCGGGGGGCTCGCAGCCCTCGCGAGCTTTTGTGCCCTGCATGCTTCCGGCGAAGAGCCCTATTCGGTCGTCGCCCAATCGACGAAGGCCACCGCGGGCACCGCTCGCCGGCCCCTCTCGTCCCGCATCGCTTCCAGCCGGCTCCCCTCGCGGCCAGTGCCGGCAGCCGCCGCCGTCGCCGAGCCGGAAGGATCACCGCCATCGACCACCGAGGCCAGCCGCGAGGCAACGCTCCAGCGCGTGCGGCAGGTCCTCGCCCGAAAACCCCTGGACACGGCACCCGCGGCCCAGTCGTCGTTCGTCGTCGGCGAGCCATCGACGCCCGCAGCTGATGAACCGGTGGCACCCGCCACCGATGAGCCGCTGCCGCTCGCTACCGACACGCCGAGCCTGCCCGTGGCGCCGGCCGGCGTTGCCCTCGCCACGGTCGCGGCCGAGCCGGCGGCCCGCCTGGAGTTCGACGTCCGCGAGTCGCGGGTCTTTCTCACCGAAGGGGAGCGGGTGATCATGAACATCGCCGTGCGCAACATCGGCCCGACCACGGCCCGCCGAGTCGAGACGGCGCTGTTCTTCGCCGATGGCGTGGAGCCGGTGAAGACCACGGGCCATGGCGCGGCGATCACCGCCGGTGAGGTGCGGCTCGAACCGATCGACTCGCTGGCGCCCGGCGACAGCGTCGTCCTCGCCGTGACCGCCGTCGGCGTCCGGCCAGGCAGCGTCGTCTACCGCGGCGAACTCGCCTGTGCCGAGCTTCCGGGCGTGCTGGCCCGCGAGGGAGCCCTGCGGGTCGATCCACGGGACGCAGACCAGGTCACAGGTGGAGGGGAATCGGGCTCAGCAACTCGAGCCCCGCAGCCGTGACGAGATAGTCGTTTTCCAGGCGGAGCCCGGCTGCCAGTTCCGGCGCATAGAGCGCCGGCTCGACGGCGATCACGTCGCCCTCCTCGAGGACGTCGTCCCAGAGGGGATTGAGGTGCGGGCCCTCGTGCACGGAGAGGCCGATGCCATGACCCAGATGGCTCGACCAGGAGCCGACCAGCGCCTCCGCGAGCCAGGCCTGCACCTCCGCATACACGTCGCGGCACCGCACGCCGGGCCGGGCGATCCGTTCCACCAGTTCCAGGGCGCCGCACACGTGCCGCCAGGCGGCGAGCTGCGGGTCGGTGGGCCGGCCATCGACGGCGATCACCCGCGAGGTGTCGGCGAAATACCCGCGGTAGGCCGGGCCGAGGTCGAGGATGTAGAGGTCGCCCGCAACGCATGGCGTGTGCCGCGGCGGGCCGCCGCGGACGCCGCAGGCGTAGTCGTTTCCCGTGCCGGTGAGCATCTCGCCGCATGAGGCCACGGCCGCCGCCTGCAAGGCCGAGAACACGTCGAGTTCCACGACGCCGGGGCGGACGATCTCCCGCGCCACGCGCACCATCTCGCCCGTGGCCGCGATCGCGCGGCGGAGCAGGGCCAGTTCGTCGGCATCCTTGCGCCGGCGCAGGGCGAGGAGATCGGGCTCGATGTCGACGCATTCCGCGTCGCCCAGAAGTCGCAGCATGTGCGGCGGGCAGGCGGAACATTCCACGCCGACCCGCCGCAGGGGGCCGACGGACGCCAGCCAGTCGCCGACCATCGCCGCGCACGCCTCACGCTGGTCGTTGCGGAGGGTCGAGCACCACTTGGCCTCGTAGGTCCGGATCTCATCGGCGGCGGCCCGCTCCACCGGCTTGTCGGGGCAGACAAGGAGCATGCGGCCGGAGGCGAGCAGCACGGCTGCCGGTGAGAATCGGAAATCCCAGCGGTGGCCGGTGAGATATTCGAGGTGCTCGCCGGCGACGATCACCGCCGCGTCGAGCCGCCGTGATGCCATCCGCTCAAGGAGCCGCGCCTGCCGCGCGCGACACAGATCGATATCGAGGAGGAGCGTGCCGTTCATGGGCGGTGATACCTCTGAGCATGGGCGACGAACGACTGTTCATCGGCCGCCGCCAGATGGTAGCAGGCCCGCAAAGGTGGCGCCGGCGGGAGCGGAGATTCAGCCGCCGAAGAACACGGCCCGCGAGCTCACGGCCCGCTCACGGCGGCGGCGCGGCCGCGGGGGCATGATCATCCGCGACTCGATGGCGTCGGCCACGAAGCCCGGATCTTCATCCGCGCCCGCAGCCGCCTCCAGGTCGCGGTCGAAGCCCAGCAGTTCGTGGATCGTGGCCACGGGAAAGGCTCGCACGGAGCAGGCCGCGGCACCGATGCGCAGGGAAAACGTCGCCGAACCTGCCATGCCGTGGGCGTGACAGGCCATCGGGGGAAGCGTCGTGGGCATGATCTGTTTCTCCTGGGCCGTGAGTCGTTGATCAGGAGAGGTGCATATCGCGTGCCGAAGAGCCTGGGCGCGATCCATCCGCCCCAGCCGTCGCAGTCTTCCAGTCAGGCGGCGGTTTGTCCCGCACGAACGGCAGACTTTGACCGGCCGGAAAGATGGAACGACTGCGGGGCTTGAAAAAATTTCAGTGCTCGCCGGACCGCGACTCGTCGCTCCGCCGCGGTCCATCGATTGCCCGCAGCGGCTTTTCCGCAACCACTTCGGCCGCGTGGCCAGACCGGATCAGATCACGGATCTCGGCGGCCCGCTCGTAGTCTTCCGCACGCACGGCCTCCGCGAGCTGCTCCATGAGCGTGGGGCCCACTTCGTACCGCCGGCGGACGTTCTCCCGCATCTCCTCCAACCGGCGGACGAGTTCGTCGTCGGCGTACTGGTCTCCGGCGTCGTAGCGGTCGAATAAATCGCGGAACCGCTCCAGGCCCAGATTGATCTCCCCGATCGCGGCCTCGGGCCCGTGCTCCTCAAGTTCGGCCAGGGCGGCGGCCTGCACGCGGTGGAAGAGCACGAATGGCCGGTACTGCTCGTGCGACAGCGTCCACTCGTCGTCGGCGGAGTGCTCCCGGACGAAGTCCATGAAGGCCAGACTGTGATCCGCATCCTTGGCCGCCCGCCGGTATTCGCGGAGCGACAGCCAGCACAGCCGGCGGTGATAGAACTGGATGAACTCCCTGTCGACCTCGCCGCACTGCTCCTTCGAGAGCCGAAACGAGTCGCCCACGCGGACCACCTCGCCGACGAGGTAGTCGTAGTAGGTTTCCGCCCCGTGGGGCCGGGTGCCGTCGGGCCGCTGGTCGGTCTCCATCTGCAGCAGGCCCATGTCGATCCGCATCTGGATCACGTCGCGGCCAGTGCGCGTTTTGACCAGGCGGGCGTTCACCTCGCCGGGTTCAAATCCCCATCCTTTGAGGACGGAATCGATGTCACGTGTTCGGGGCATGGCTGCACGTCCTTCGCACCGGCGGGCACGCGGCATGCGATGCCCGAATGACCGAAGTATACCATCCGGGCCCATGTCACTCGGGCGGCAGGCCACGAAACCGTTTTGTCTCCGCCCGCCGCCGCTTCGCGTCGAGGCGTTTGGCGACGGCCGACCGGGGAGTCTTGGTGGCCCGGCGGATCTTCGGCCTGACCGCGGCCCGCTCGATGATGGCGGACAGTTTCGTCAGGCAGTCGGCGACATTCTTCGGCTGCTCGCGGTGACGCTGGCTGACGATGACGAGAACCCCCTCCTGCGTGAGCCGTGATCGCTGCTGATCGAGCAACCGCGCCCGGATGTCGTCCGGGAGGTGGGGCGTGTGGGCCACGTCGAGCCGCAGAACGGCCTTCGAACTCGTGCGGTTCACATGCTGACCGCCGGGACCGCTGCTTCGCGCGAACTGCCACTCGATCGCCGTCGCCGGAATAACGACCCGACCATTCGCCGCCCGGAGGCCTCGCGGACGCACCATTCCGTGAGAGACTACGCCTCGCGGCCCGGACCTGCCAAGGAAAGACCCAGGAAATTCGCCGGCGGGCTGAAAGCCCGCCGCTGATCTGGACAGTCTCTACGACGGCCTCGCATACTTTTCCCCCGTCAACTCACCAGCGACGAAGGAGCGACGCGACGGCATGTTTTTGGCCGCCATCAGCCAGTTCACCACGCCCCGCTGGGAGCCTGGCATCGAGATCGCCCGCTGTGCAGCCCACGGCTTCGACGCCCTGGCCATGTGGCGGCCGAAGTTTTCCGACGTCGATCCGGCCGCGACCGGCCGGATGCTGGCCAAGGCGGGGGTGCGGGCCTCGAGCGTGCAGTGGGCCGGAGGCTTTACCGGCGCCGATGGACGGTCGTTTGCGGAGAGCGTCGGGGATGCCCTCGACGCGGTGGAGGCCGCCCGCGTGCTCGGTGCGTCGGTCGTGGTCCTCCACAGCGGCTGCCGGGGAGGCCATACCCGGTCGCACGCCCGGCGGCTGCTCGTGCACGCGATCGCCGCGGTGGAGCCTGCCGCAGCGCGGGCCGGCGTGACGCTGGCCCTCAAGCCGCTGCACCCGGCAGCGGCCGCCGACTGCAGTTTCCTGACCTCGCTCGCGGAGGCGCTGGAAGTCGTCGAGGAATGCCGCGCGGCCGCCGTGAGGCCGGCCAGCATCGGGCTGGCGGTTGATTTGTGGCACTTCGCCGACGATCCAGCGTTCGAGGCCCTCCTGCCCGCGGTCGCGGCGGCGACGGCGGTCGTGCAGGTCGCCGACCGGACGGGACCGCCCACGCCCGAGCAGGAGCGGTTGCCGCCCGGCCATGGCTCGCTGCCGCTCCAGTCCGCCGTGTCGCGGCTGGTCAGCCTCGGGTTCTCCGGCTGGTTTGAATTCGACCCCGTCGGAGAAGCGGTTGAGGTGCGGGGCTACGACGCCGTGCTGGCGGATGTGCGGCAGATCATCGACGACTGGTCGGCCGCCCCAGGCGATGGCGACAGCCAGCCCGTTGCCGCGAAGCCTCAGCGGGCCCGCACGGGGGCCGGCTTGCGGAGGTCCCACGCCTCCAGCCAGGCCGTCTCCCGCGGCTGAAGGCCAAAATCCTTGCGGAGCCGGCCGTCGAAATCGTCCATGTGGGCGGCGCCGTAAAAGATGGCGATCTTCGTGCGGCCCTTTGCGAGTTGCTCGCGGAGCACGTCGATCGCAGCCTGGTTGCGGTCGGTGATCAGCGACGAGCCCTCACCGCCGGAAAACGCGGCCGTGAGCACCTCCATGTCGGTGAACTGCTCGGCCATGAGGCGGCGGAGCCGCAGTTCACGGTCGGAGCCGAAAAGCATGCCGAACAGGTCGCCCACGCCGAGTTCACCGCCGGCGGCCGGCTCCTTGGCGGCCCGGGCCATGCTTTCCTGCATGAGCTTCACGAGCATGCTCCACCAGGATTCTCCGCGCCGGGCCATGGCCGCGTCGAACTCCTTCGGCGACAGGTCGGCATGCACGAAGTTCGGGGCCCGGTAGTTGATCCGGTCGAGCTGAAACTCGAGGCCGAGCATTTTCGTGAGCCCGTGCTGGGCGGAGCCGATGGCGCCCGCCGGCTTTCGGCCGGGGCGGGGCACGCGGTTGTCGTCGGGCGCCACCAGTTCGTAGAGCACGGCGTCGTAGTCGCGAAACAGCCGGTCGAGCGTGTCGTAGTAGGTGAGGCTGCCGATGTGGACGGCCGCCACGAGATCCACCTGGAGCGGCTCCCTCCGGCCCGCGCGGGCCGCGGCCTCGGCAGGTTCGACGTATTCCACGATCGACGTGTCGAGCGAGAGCGGTTCGTTCCGTTCGTCGCGCGACAGCCGCAGGAAGGCCACCTCGTCTGCGGCTGCGGGGGCCACGGGCGCCGCGAGAAGCCAGGCAAGGCAGGCGGCGGCCAGAGGACGGCGAACCGTCGCCGGCCTGAGGAAGGGGGGGGAACGCACGGCGAGCACCTCACGAGGCAGGGAGTGCGGCAGCATTCCCCGCAGAATACCCGAGCCAGCCGCAACTGCCACGCTTTCGTGCGGTGCCTGGCAAATACCCCCTGCGCCGCAGAGCTTGCCAACTTTCGTCAACTCGGACGACCGGCACGACCGATATCACAGGACGAATCCGCTCTGGCGGCTCACGAACGGCTCCTGATCCACAGGACACACTCGCGATGGCTACAACCACGACATTCCGTCGAATCCTGGCCGTATCCCTGGCCTGCTTGGCGTGCGTGCTGCATGCCCAGCCGACCAGAGGTGGCGAAAACTGGCTGCCCTTGCTGCCGGATCAGGACTTCTACGACTTCCAGCTGTTCGCGCCGCCGGACCTGGGCGACTACTCCATCTACAACGAGCCCAGCGAGGGCATCTTCTTCAACTACGACAGGCTTTACTGGGGCATCACCGTGCCGCGGGTCGTGCCCGTCGGCAACACCGACTTTTTCCCGGTCGAGCCACTCAATCCCGGCGTCGCCCAGCAGCTCAACACAGCGAACGGTGGCTTTGCAGGCATCGTGATCTACGGCACGGACCAGTTCAATTTGAATCTGGACTCGAGCTGGCTCCGCACAAAGATGTCGTGGGGCAATCGCTACGAGGGTGGCTGGATCTACGACGACCGTGGCCTGCTGTTTTCCTATTGGGATTCCGGCCCGCAGAGCCAGTCGTTCAACACAATCAACGAATACGCAATCAATACCCCAGAGCAGGACTTCACCCAAGACTCAGCGACGTCCGCCGCCACGGTGGGCGGGGTGGCAGTGCCTATCATCACGACCACAGTCGTGAGCACGAGCCCACCCCCTGATCACGTGATCTCACAAAATTTCACCCAGGCCAACACCACCCGCATCCAAAGCGGCGGTGCGGCATGGATCATCCGCCGGGAACTGGGCCGCCGCGGCTCGGGCTCGACCGTCCGGTTCGGGATGGGCCCGCGTTTCATCCAGCTCGAAGATCGGTATTCGATCAACTACCAGAGCTTTCAATACGCGTTCAACACGTCGCCTGGCGGTGACATCACCAACACGATCACGGGAAACGCGGCGGGCAATATCCAAAACATCACTGGCGGCGGCACGAGCCTCACCGGCCTGAGAGGCGGCTCCAAGCTCCAGGACGGCGGCTGGGAGACCTACTCGGCCAATAACATCGTGGGCCCCGAATTCAGCCTCCACTTCGAATCGACCCGCGGCCGCTGGACCTTCCTTTCCGACTTCAAGTTTACGGGCGGCTTCAACTGGCAAAACATGCTCTACCGCGGCTCGAATTTCCCCGCATCGCTCTCGGCCGACTATGTCCGCAGCACGTTCGAGACGGCGACCACCTTCTCGGCAACCTCGACCACGGACAATCCGGTCGTGATACAGGGGCAGCCGCTCTACGTGCAGGTCTTCGGCCTCGGCCAGAAGAATGCCACCAATGCCGCCGAGCACCAGTTCACGTTTACGCCGATCGGCGAATGGCGGCTGGGCACCGAGTTCCGCGTCAGTCAGGCGGTGCTTCTCCGCGCCGGCTACACCGGCATGTGGATGGGCCAGATCGCCCGGGCATCGTCCAACACCGACTACGTGACGAGGTCCGACACCGTGCAGCAGTCGGTGGCCAATCCCAACTTCAATCCCGATCAGCCGGTCAGCCCGAATAATCCCACGACTGTCGTGCAAAACACGCAGGTGCCCTACACCCGGATCGCACCGCCGCCAAAGACGATCCAAGACTACGTGTTCACCAACGGCATTGACTTCGGCGTGGAAGTCAAATACTGATCTACGAACAGCGGAAGCGGTGAATCAACCGCCGAAGCCGGCACCGATCCACTCGGCCGTCGCACCTTTGACCTGCCCGAGCTTCTCGAGCCGCTTGGTGAGCGGTTGCCAGAGGGGAGCGTCGCCTGGCACCTCATCGACGGTTCCGGGCAACGCTACCGGCAGGCCCGCCTCGTCGACCTGCACGAAGCCGAGCAGCCCGTCCATCCAGGGAAGCGTGTGGCCATCGAGCGGCATCCCCACCACGCCCACCGCCAGATACGCCTGCCGCACCTGCACCACGGCCCCACGGATCTCGACGAGCGACCCGATGGGCACGCTGCGCCGGCATTCCAGGCTGATGACCCGCCGGAGCATGAGGTTGGCCGCGGGCCCCACCGCCCGACTGGCCGCGGCATACGCGGCCTCCAGGGCATACCGCAGCAGGCTGCCGGCGTAGAGCGTGCCGTGGTGGTTGGCGTCGGCGGGCAAAACGAGCCTGTGGCTCGTGATCTCGCAGGGCAGGAAAGCGTCATGAAGCATGAGCGGCGTTATATCAAAAAGGATTGGGCCACGTGGCTCCGCTACCCACAAACCGTGGCGACAGACCTCTGGTCTGTCGAACTATTTAGAGCCCCTATCAGAATAAAACTTCGGGCATGTTGCGGTGGCGACGGGCGGATGCGGCAGCGCTCCTCCTCGACGATCGGCTCCGCAAGATCGCCTCGTCAGAGCTTCTTGCCTCCACCGCGCCGGCGCTCGCAACCTGCTGACTTGTCTCATTCTGATAGGGGCTCTTAGTCACAGACCGGAGGTCTATGCCACGTTTCCAAAATGCCACGCGAGAGCAGTGTGAGCGGTGAGGCGCGGGGATGACCACGCCCCGTGAGCCGGGCTATGGGAGCAAGCGCAGGCATGGATGCCGAAGCGCCGCGGACATGCAGAGAGCAGATGCCTGGAGGGCATCTGCGAACGTCCGGCGATGGGGCGTGGTCAGCCCCGTGCCGGGTTGAGCCAGTTGGCCCTGCGACCCCTGACCTATGCCGCCCCCTGGGCGTAGCCCGGGTCGATCTTCGCGAGTTCTTCCTTCATCGCTGCCACGGTCCGCCGGATCTGATCGGCCGTGTGCCGCGAGGTGATGAAGAACCGCAGCCGCGCGGCCCGCTCCTCGACGGCCGGATAGAGGATCGGCTGCACGTTGATGCCCCGCGCAAACAGCGCCCGCGAGAGCTTCAGGCTGTTCATCGAATTGCCGAGGATCACCGGCACGATCGCCGACCCGCCCGAGGAACCCGTGTCGAGGCCGGCTTCGGCGGCGAGCTCGAGGAACAATTTCGCGTTGGCATGCAGCTGCGCCACCCGCTGCGGCTGCTTCTCCAGGAGATGCAGGGCGCCGAGGGCCGCGCCCGCCGCGGCCGGCGGGAGGCCGACGCTGTAGACGAAGCCCGGCACCGTGTACTTGAGCCAGCGGACGAGCGTCTTCGAGCCGGCGATGTAGCCGCCGCAGCTGCCGAGCGCCTTGGAGAGCGTGCCCATCCAGATGTCGACGTCGGCGGCATCGACGCCAAAGTGCTCGCCGATGCCGCGACCGCGCGTGCCCATCACGCCGATCGAATGGGCCTCGTCCACCATGAGCAGGGATTTGTGCCGCTTGGCGAGGCCGATGAATTTCGGCAGGTCGGCGAAATCGCCGTCCATACTGTAGATGCCCTCGATCACCACGAGCACGCGGCGATACTGGCTACGGAGCTGGGCAAGGAGCTTCTCCGCGGCGGCGTAGTCGTTGTGCGGGAAGGGGCGGCGGCGGGCGCCCGAGAGGATCGCCCCCTGCAGCAGGCTGTTGTGGGCCAGGGCGTCGTGGAGCACGAGGTCGCCGGGGCCGACGACATGGCCGATCACCGTCTCGTTCGTGGCATGCCCGCCGACGAACGTGACGGCATCTTCCGTGCCGACGATGCGGGCGATCTCCCGCTCCAGTTCCTGGTGGATCGTCTTCTCGCCCGACACGAGGCGGCTGGCCGACACGCTGGTGCCGTAGCGGTCGAGGGCCGCCTTCGCCGCCGTGGTGACTTCCGGCTCCCCCGACATGCCGAGGTAGTTGTAGGTCGCCCAGCTCACCATTTCCCGGCCGCCGATCACGGTGCGGTCGTTGGTGAGCCCCTCGTGGACGCTGAAGTAGGGATTCTCGAGGCCCGCGTCGCGGACCATGGCGAAGTTCTGCTCCAGGGCCCGGACCTCGGGAAACTGCTCGATGCGATAGGAGTCCGCCGGTATTTCGGCGACGATCCGCGCCGCCTTCACCTCGGGCCGGCCGTCGACGGGCATGTGGTCGATGATCGCCTCGGCCACCTCGCGGCAGGTCTCGATCTGGGGGAGCACCTGTTCCGGGAAGCGGGCGCCGAACGCCTCTTCGAGGCCGGCGACGATGTCCATCCGCTCGAGCGAATCCAGGCCGAGCTCGACGATGTTCGTGTCGAGCGTGAGGTGGCCGGCCCGCTCCTTGGCGATCCGCCGCACATGATCGAAGACGGTCTGCACCACCTCCTGCGGCAGTTCGCGGTCGGGCCGCAGGCCGCGGGCCGATTCGCCCACCGGGCGGGCCCGGGCCAACCGCGGTGCTTCCGCCGCCGGAGCCGCCGGGGGCTCCAGCCAGCCGACGTGCTGCTCGACCACGTCGAGCGTGCCGTCGAGAAACTGCCGCTTGCAGGCATGCCTCTGGATCTTGCCGCTGGAGGTCTTGGGCACGCTGTTGGGCCGGACGAACACGATCGCCTCGGCCGCCACCTCGTGCTCGGTCGCCAACCGCTTGCGGATCGCCTCGACGGCGGCGGCCATCTCGGCCGGCTCGCGCTTCCCGCGCTCCAGCTCCGCCACCACGCACACCCGCTCGCGGCCGTCGGCATCCACGGCGAAGGCGGCGATCGATCCGGCCCGCACCAGCGACGTGGCTTCCTCGACGGCGTGCTCGATGTCCTGCGGGTAGTGGTTGCGACCGCGGATGATGATCAGGTCCTTGAGCCGCCCGGTGACGAACAGCTCGCCATCGTCGAAAAACCCGAGGTCACCGGTCCGCATGTAGGGGCCGGCATTCGGCCGCCAGCGAGTGACGCTCCCCGTGCCCGCCTGGGCATCGGCCTGGGCGAGCATGCCGCTGAACGTGGCGGCGGTCTCCTCGGGCCGGTTCCAGTAGCCCTGGGCGACGCTCGGCCCGCTCACCCAGATCTCACCCACGCGGCCGGGGGGCAGCGACTCGCAGGTCTGGGGATCGACGATGTGCACGTCCTGCCCGTCGAGCTCGCGGCCGCTGCCCACGAGCCGCCGCGCGCCCGCCGCCCGGGCCGGCTTGGCGACGACCGTGCCGGTCTCGATCGACACGGCGTCGAACGAGCGGATCACCGGCGGCTCGAACTTCATGCCGCCGGTCACCATGAGCGTGCTTTCGGCGAGTCCATAGCAGGGATAGAAGGCCTCGCGGCGGAAGCCGGCGCAGGCAAAGGCCTCGCAGAAGGCGTCGATCGTCTCGGCCCGCACGGGCTCCGCGCCGTTAAAGGCCAGCGACCAGCTGGAGAGGTCGAGCGCGGCCCGCTGTTCGGGCGTGGTCTTCCGCACGCACAGCTCGTAGGCGAAGTTCGGCCCGCCGCTGATCGTGGCCCGGTACTTGGAAATCGCCTGCAGCCACCGCAGGGGCTTCTGCAGGAAGGCGACGGGCGACATGAGCACGTTGAACTTGCCGCCGTACAGCGGCACGAGGATGCCGCCGATCAGCCCCATGTCGTGGAAGCTCGGCAGCCAGAACACGCCCGACTGGCTCCGCGTGATCTCGAAGGCCTGCATGATCCGCAGCGAGTTGTGGAGCAGGTTCTCGTGGGAAAGCATCACCCCCTTGGGCGTGCCCGTGGAGCCGCTGGTGTATTGCAGGAAGGCGAGGGTGTCGCCGTCGATGTCGGGCCGCTTCCAGCGGTCGGCCCAGGTGGGCTCCAGTTCGCTGTCGACCTTCCACACGAGATGCTCGAGGCTCGGCGCCGCGGCCCGCAGGGATTCGAACCGGTCCAGCACGTCACGCGTGGTCAGGGCCACCGAGGCGGCGGCGTCGGCCGCGATGGCCTCGATGCGCTCCACGGAACGGTTTTTCCGCGGCGGATAGGCCGGCACGGCGATCGCCCCGCCATACAGGCAGCCCAGGAACGCGGCGATGAAATCGAGCCCCGAGGGATAGAGCAGGAGCACCCGTTTCCCCACCATGCCCTCGTGCTGCAGCCACGCGCCGAGGGCCCGCGCCTTCCGGTCGAGCTCGGCGTAGGTGATCGTGAGCTCTTCCGTCTCGCCGTCGACGAGGAACATGAAGGCCCGGTCGTGTGGCCGGTAGGCCGCCCGCTGCCGCAGAAGGTCGACGATCGTGGGGGCGATCGAGGCTTCGGAAGAGGGAGGAGGATTCACGGAAGACACCCCACGCAAACGGCTTTCCAGCAATTCGGCACGCTCCTCGCCTGCGGGCCACAGTCTACCCCTGGGCGCCAGACAACCGGAAGGTTCGGCCTTTTTGCCGGTTCGGGGAGCGTTCCGGCCCGGGGATGCGGGTTCCGGTCGTAGCGATGGCGGAGGTTCAGCCGGTTCGGGCGGCGTAGGCCCGCTCGAGGTCGACGAACCGGTCGGGAGGAATGGCCTCGGCGCGGATCGTCTCGTCGAGGCCCATTTCGGCATACACGCCGTCGATCGCCTCGCGGGCACCGGGCCGCTGCTTGCCCCCCGCCATCCGCACGAGCACGCCCTTGAGCACCTTCCGCCGGTGGCAGAACACGTCGCGCACGAAGTCGTGGAAGCGGCCGAGATCGGCGATCCGCGCCCGGCGCTCGGGCTCGAGGTCGAGCCGCACGATCGCCGACTCCACCTTCGGCCGCGGCCAGAACACGCTCGGCGGCAGGATGCGTACGATCTCCGTGCGGCACTGGCTGCCGATCCACACCGACAGCGCGTTGTAGGCGTGCGATCCCGAGGCGGCCGCCATCCGTTCGCCCATCTCGCGCTGCACCGTCACGGTGGCGCTGTCGAACGGCCGGGGGAGGGCGAGAAGGTTCGAGATCACCGGCGTGGCCACGCAGTAGGGCAGGTTGGCCACGAGGAGGAACCGGCCGTGCGGCAGGGCGGTCCGGGCCTCCTCGATGGCCTCGAGCACCTCCGGAGCGAAGCGATGCTTGCGGGCCAGCACGTCTCCCTCGACGAGCCGCACGTTATCGCACTCGATCACCCGCTCGCGGGCCAGTTGGGCGAGCCGGGGATCGATTTCCACGCTCACCACGCGGCCGGCGGCCCGGGCCAGCCGCTCCGTGAGCGCGCCGGTGCCGGCGCCAACCTCGAGCACCGCGTCGTTCGGGGTGATCCCGGCGGAGCGTTCCAGCAGGTCGAGGAGGTTCAGGTCGACGAGAAAGTTCTGGCCGCGGCGGGTGTCGATCGTGAAGCCGACCTGGGCGAAGAGCTCCTTGAGGTAGGCCGTGGTCTGCCGGACGGGCTCGGCGCGCGGGGCATCGGTCATCGCGGCGTCTCCCGGGCCTCGAGCCAGCGGGCGACGTATTTGAAAACCATGTCGGTCTCCAGGTTCACGCGGTCGCCCACGGCGAGACGGCCGAGGGTGGTGTGGGCGAGCGTGTGCGGGATGAGCGCCACGCTGAAGGCGGTGGCCGTCACATCCACCACGGTCAGGCTCACGCCGTCGACGGCCACCGAGCCCTTCGATGCCATCTGGCCGAGGAGCGCCGCCGGGGCCTCGAAGAAGCAGGTGCTCCACTCGCCATCCTGCGTGCACGAGGCGAGCCTTCCCAGGCCGTCGACATGCCCCGTCACGAGATGGCCGCCGAGGCGATCGGAAAGCATCATCGACCGCTCCAGGTTGACGGGGCTGCCCGGCACGAGGCCGCCGAGTGTGGTCCGCACGAGCGTCTCGGGGCCGGCCTGAAACTCCAGCCGCGGCCCGTCGATCCGCACCACCGACAGGCAGCAGCCGCTCGTGCAGATGCTCTCGCCGAGCACCGCGTCGGCGGCGATCGCCGCGGCCTCGACCGCCAGACGCACCCCCGGCCCTTCGGCCACCACGGCCACGACTTGACCGACGGATTGGACCAAGCCGGTGAACATGGATGACCCGGAGCGGGAAGGGGCGGAAACAACTGGATCGCGGGGATCGGGGGAACCGTCGAGGATAGTCGGCCGCCGCGTCTCGGGCCACGCTCTTGCGTGACAGCCGGCCAACGGCACAATTGCCGCCACGTCGCCGGCGAAAATGGCTCGCCGCACCGCTCCCCCCTCGCCGCGAAAGGCCCGCCCATGTCCACGATCGTCGACATCCACGCCCGTCAGATCCTCGACAGCCGCGGCAATCCCACGATCGAGGTCGACGTCAGCCTGGCCGACGGCGCCTTCGGCCGCGCGGCGGTGCCCTCGGGTGCGAGCACCGGCGCCCACGAGGCGTGGGAGAAGCGCGACGGCGACAAGGCCGTCTACCTGGGCAAGGGCGTGCTCGAGGCGGTGGAAAACGTCAACACGCGGATCGCGGAGGAGCTCGAAGGGTGTGATGCCCTCGACCAGACGACCGTCGACGAGCGGATGCTGGAGCTGGACGGCACGCCCAACAAGAAAAACCTCGGCGCCAACGCGATCCTCGGCGTGTCGATGGCCGTGGCCCATGCGGCCGCCGAGCACTGCGGCCTGCCGCTCTACCGCTACCTGGGCGGCGCCACGGCCCGGCTCCTGCCCGCCCCGATGATGAACATCATCAATGGCGGCGCGCACGCCGACAACCCGCTCGACGTGCAGGAATTCATGGTCATGCCGCTGGGCTTCGACACGTTCGACGACGCCCTGCGGGCCGGCGTGGAGACGTTCCATGCCCTCAAGAAAGTGCTCAAGGACAAGAAGCTGGCCACGGCCGTCGGCGACGAAGGCGGCTTCGCGCCCCACATCGGCACCTGCGCCGAGGCCTTGGAGGTGATTCTCGCCGCCATCTCGAACGCCGGCTACACGCCCGGCAAGGAAATGTGCATCGCGCTCGACGTGGCCGCCACCGAGCTCTTCGACGCCAAGAGCGGCACCTATGCCATCGAGGGCAAGTCGCTCGACTCGGCCGGCATGGTGGATTTCCTGGCCAGCCTCGCCGGCCGCTATCCGATCGTGTCGATCGAGGATGGCTGCTCGGAGGATGACTGGAAGGGCTGGAAGCTGATCAGCGAGAAGCTGGGCGACCGGGTGCAACTTGTCGGCGACGATCTGTTCGTCACTAATTCCGAGCGGCTTTCCCGCGGCATTGCCGAAGGCGTGGCGAACAGCATCCTCGTGAAGGTCAACCAGATCGGCACGCTCACGGAGACGATCGCCGCGGTGTCGCTGGCCCACCGCTCGGGCTACACCTCGATTTCCAGCCACCGCAGTGGCGAGACGGAAGACGCCACGATCGCCGACCTGGCCGTCGGCCTGTCGACGGGCCAGATCAAGACGGGCTCGGCCTCACGGAGCGACCGGATCGCGAAATACAACCAGCTCCTGCGGATCGCCGAATCGCTGGGCGACGGCGCGATCTACGCCGGCCGCGACGTCCAGGCCCGCTGGCCGGGCCTGTAAGAGCGCGTCTGAGCGAACTCGCGCAACCCGGCACGGAGCTGCCCACGCCCTCGCGCGGACGTTCGCCTCAGCCCTCCAGGCTTCGGCTCTCTGCATGTCCGCTGCGCTTCGCCCTCCAGGCTTCGCTTGCTCCCATAGCCCGCTCGAGGGCATGGGCAGCCCCGTGCCTGGCGTTTAAAGGACAAGTTGTGACAGGCCTCCGGCCTGTCGGATCTTGATCGCAGACCGGAGGTCTACGCCACTTTTGTTCAGAGTCCTCCGGGCCTGTGGTTACTCCTGTGAAGGACGAGGCTTCGGGCTCCCCGTACTTCGGGAGCCGGCGTTGCTGACCAGCGCAGGCATGGATGCCGGAGCGCAGGCAGCATCGAGTGAGCGAAAGCCCAGGATGGGCGCAGCGAACGTCCGGCGACGGAGTACGGGGAGCCCGAAGCCGGGTTGGGCCAGTTGACGCTACGCTACTGTTCATGGAGCCGACCCGTCTCACCGACAGCCCCTGGTTCTGGGCGTTGCTCTTCTCGCTCATGGCCTTGGTCGGCCTCGGGCTCATCGCGCCCAAGTTCGATGTTCGTCAGCGCCAGGTCGAAGGACGCTTCCTCGGCCGCCAGGAGGCCGCCATCGAGCGGCAGCGCCGCGCCGCCGGGCTGCCACCCGTCGACCTCGCCGACGAGGCCCGGGATCGCGAGGTCGTCGCCCCGCGGCGGATCGTGCCCTTGTGGACGCTCGGCGCGGCGGCCGCCGCGGCCGCGGCTGGCTCCGCCATCATGCTCGCCCGCGAACGACGGGCGGCGCCGGGGAGCCGGTAGCCGGCGTCAGGCGATGATGCTCCGGCGGCGGCTCACGTAATCCCACACCACGAAGCGGTCGAGATCCTTGCCCGCCGTGAAGAACACGCGGCCCCGGGCAGTCTCGGCGAGCCGGTAGGCGAACTGGATATCCTCCCGCGACTGCGTCCAGCCCGACAGGAGGAACACGTTCACCGTGATGCCCTCGCGACGACAGGCCTGGGCTTCGCGGATCGTCGCCTCCTCCGTGCGCGGGTGCGGGGGGTAGAGCAGGTAGAGCTGCTCCCCCTCGAAGTGCGCGGTCGGCAGGCCGTCGGTGATGATGATCACCTGCTTGTTGGGCGTGTCCTGGCGGGCGAGATGCTGGCGGGAGAGCGCCAGCGCGTGCTGGATGTTGGTGAAGTGGGGAGGGATGTCGCTCTCGGCCACCTGCGGGTCGGACATGTCGGCGCGGAGCCGCACGACGGCGTCGAAGATCGTCACCGGCTTCGGCAGGAGCGTGGCGACCTCCCCCGCAGGACGCGGCTTGGCGAAGGAATACATCTCGATGAACTGCAGGAAGTCACCCGGGTATTCCTTGTGCACGAGCCCCTGGAGGGCGAGGGCCATCCGCTTCACGTTCACGTACAGCCCGCCATAGCGCATCGACCCGCTCATGTCGAGCACCACCGTGGTGGCGCATTTGGGCGAGTTGCGGGTGCGGTGCACCTCGATGTCACGCGGATCGAGCCGCAGCGGCCGGCCGGCCGCCCCGGGACCCGTCGCCTGCCGCAGGAGGGCATTCACGAGCGAGCCGGGCACGTCCATGTGGGCCACCGAGTCGCCGAACTCGTATGGCCGCGTCGTCGCCATTTCCACGGCGCCGTCGCCGGTCACGCTCACCGGATGGCGGCCCGTTCGCGACGGCTCCAAGGCCGAAAAGATCTGCTCCAGCAATTTCCCCTGGAAAAGCCGCATCGCCTGCGGCGTGAGAGCGTAGCCGCGGTTTGTCCGCTGCAGCCCCTGCTGGGCCGCCATCTGCTCGATCAGGTCCTGCACCTGCCGCTTGAGCGCGTCCAGTTCGTCGAGCGCGCCCCGGTCGATGAATTCGCTGAGCGACTCCATGTCGATGAGGGCCACCTTCGCGTTCTTCCGCGCCTCCTCGACCTGCGCGAGCAGCCGCTCGATCGTCTCCAGCTCCTCCTTGATCTCGAGCGCCCGGGGAACGGTGAGCTTCTCCCGGCCGGTGAAGGCCCACTTCGCCGCCAGCTCATCGACTTGGTAGACCTCGCCAAGCCGGTCGATCAGCCCCACCAGCTGCGCCGCGAAGGGCGATTGGTCGTCTTCCTGCGCATACCACAGCCGCTCCAGCCGCCGCAGCTGCTCCTCGCGCACCGCCCGCTCGAAGGCTTCGCGCGACTTCGCCGGCGGCCGCGTCCGCCGGGCCGCCTCACGAAAGACGTGCCGGGCCTTTTTCCGGACGGCTTCCGTCTCGTACCGCTCCAGGATCTTCCGCCGCCGCTCCTCGAGCTGCCGCTTGATTGAATCGAGCGATGGCCCCAGCCCCTTGATCTGCTCCGGGTCGAGCATGACCGCCTCGGCGAGCTGCTCCTCGGTGAGTTCGGCGGCGCTGCCGAACTCCAGCAGGTGCTCGACGGCGGGCGTGACGAGGTCGGCCTGCGGCGGCCGTGGCGACGGAATCCGCGCGGGGTCGTACCGCTGGTACGTGTGCACGATCCCGCCGAGCGTGTCGCGCGTGGGCATGGGTCAGCGAAAGCCTCCCGTGTCATAGACCGTGCGGCCGTGGGCCTGCAGCCGCGAGATGCGCTCGGTGGCATACAGCCCCGCGAGCACGAACTCGATGCAGCTGGCGCGGACCGCGGCATTCTCCGCCGCGTTGACCTCGAAGGCCTTTTCCCAGATCGCCGGCACGTCGGCAACGATCCGCTCGTAGACCGCCGATGGCACCATGTCGCCCACCTCGATCTTCACGCCCTGGCCGAACACCTTGGCGATCTCGTCGAGGCCGTGCTTTTCCACGTATTCCTCGAACACGGTGGCGATCGCCTCGGCGACCACGGCGTCGAGCACTTGCCGCTCGGTCATCTGGTGGCTGCCCATGAGGTCGAGCTCCAGCTTGCCGAGGCTCGACGAATAGATGTGGCCGATGTCGCTGATCCGCGGCACGGCCGGCTTTTCGCCGAGGCGAACCGCCCGCTGGCGGGCGCTGGCGACCACCGTCTCGTAATTGGCGATCGAAAACCGCGCCGACACGCCCGATTGCTGGTCGATGAACTTGCTCTTTCGGGCGGCCACCGTGATTTCTTCGAGGATCTCCTTCATGAACGGCGGCACGGCAACGGGCCAGTCGCCCCCCAGGTCGATGCCGGCCTCCTGCTCCACCATGCGGATGCCGAGGTCGCGGTCGCGCGGGTAGTGGGTGTGGATCACCGCGCCGATCCGGTCCTTGAGCTGGGGGATCACCTTGCCGGAGCGGTTGTAGGTGGCGGGATTGGCCGAAAAGAGGAGCATCACGTCGATGTCGAACTTCACCGGATAGCCGCGGATCTGCACGTCGCGCTCCTCGAGGATGTTGAACATCCCCACCTGCACCAGTTCGTCGAGTTCAGGCAGCTCGTTCATCGCGAAGATGCCCCGGTGCATGCGCGGGATGAGCCCCAGGTGGAGCGCCTCCTCGCTCGCCATGCTCGTGCCCCCGGCGAGCTTGGCCGGGTCGATCTCGCCGATGATGTCGGCGAACTTCGTGCCGGGCGCCAACCGCTCGGCATACCGCTCCGCCCGCGGCCACCAGGCGATCGGCACCTCCTCCGGCGGATTGGAGGCGACGAGCCGCCTGCCGGCCCGCGTGATCGGGGCGGTGGGGTCGTCGTTCAGCGGGATCGCCGGGTCGTCGAGGTAGGGGAGAAACTCGTCGAGAAACCGCACCAACAGACGCATCAGCCGGCTCTTGGCCTGCCCCTTCTCGCCGAGGAAGAGCATGTCGTGGCCGGCGAGCAGGGCGATGTTGATCTCGGGGATCACCGTGTCGTCGTAGCCCACGATCCCGGGAAAGAGCTCGTCACCGTCGCGGAGCATCCGCAGGAAGTTGCCGCGCACCTCGTCTTTCACGCTGCGGCTGCGCCAACCGCTGGCCACAAGTTCGGCGAGCGTGCGCGGGAGACGGGGGGGCGGCATGGCATCCTCCTCGGGGATGCCACGATTGTAGGCGCTCGTCCCGCCACGGGGGGCGAACGGCTCAAGCCGCCGGCTGGGCCGCCGCGCGGAAGGCGGGGAGGCGGACGGTGATCGCCGTGCCCTTGCCCGGCGTGCTCTCCACGCGGATGCGGCCGCGATGAGCTTCCACGATCTCCCGGCAGGCCGCCAGCCCCAGGCCGCTGCCCCCCTTGCCGGTCTCGTCGGGGCCGGCCTTCGTGGAGAAATGCGGTTCGAACATCCGCCGCATCACGTCGGGCGTCATGCCGCAGCCCGTATCGCGCACCGTCACGTCAACCAGGTCGGTGGCCGGATCGTGCGCGAGCCGGAGGATCAGCCGGCCGCCGCTCGGCATGGCCTGCCGGGCATTCACGAGCAGGTTGAGGAGCACCTGCTGCACCTGGCTCGGGTTCGCCGTCACCCGGGGCACCACGGCGAACTCGCGCTCCACCTGGACGCGGTATTTCATCATCTCGCGCTCCAGGAGCACCAGCACCTCGTCCATGAGCACGGCGAGATCGACCGGCTCGAAACGATGCGACCGACCGCGCGCCATGGAGAGCACGCTGGCGGTGATCTTCGCGGCCCGCGTGGCCGCGGAGAGGATCCGCTCCAGCGCCTTGTCGCGGGTGGGCTGGTCGCGATGCCGCAAGCCCATCCGCGCGTAGTTGAGCACGGTCGTCAGGGCGTTGTTGAATTCG
>JBIIIP010000045.1:0-25125 GCA_044234625.1 Pirellulales bacterium
GAACGGGCCTTCGAAGAGGCGGAGCAGATCCGGCTCGACTACGTGGCGGCCACGCGACCGGCGGCCTGCCTCGTGATCTCGCTCTTCGAGAAGCACGACGCGGGCACGAAAAGCCGGCCCGAGTCCTTCGCCGCCGAAGGCGCGTGGGCCCGTTTCGGCCGGTACACGGGCGGCGTGGCCGATCTTCCCGAGGCCCTGCCGGCCCGGACGCCGCCGGGCCAGGCCGCGCCGCCGCGCACCGCGCCGGCCGCCGGCATCGCCGCGGCGATCGCCGGCCGGCTCGGTGGCTGCCTGGAGCCGTCGTTCGCCCGTCTCGCGCCGCGGGAGGTGCTCACGGAGCCGGCCGAGGGGATGCGGTTCACCGGGCATGGCCTCGGCGAGCCGTGGGGCCGTGCGATCCACCGCCTCCTTGAACTGGCCGCGCAGGACCCGGGCCTCGATCTGGCCGCCGCCGCGGGGTCGGCGCTGGCCAACGAGGATCTCTCGCCGGCGCTCGTCGAACGGGCGCTGGAGACCGTGCGCGATGTGATGGCCAGCGCGATCTGGAAGCGGGCCGCGGCGAGCGACAGGCGGTTCGTCGAGGTGCCCTTCTCGCTGCAGGTGCGTGGTGACGATCTGCCGGAGCGCGTCCGGCATCTCGCCGGCGACGGCTCCCCCCTGCCGACCGTGGTCCGCGGCGTGATCGACCTCGTGTTCCGCGAGGCCGATGGCCACTGGACGGTGGTGGACTGGAAGACCGATTCGGTGGCGGCCACCAGCGCGCGGATGCTCGAGGATCACTACCGACCGCAGGTCGAGCTCTATGCCGATTGCTGGCGCCGCCTGACAATGCCCCCCGCTCCCGGAGGCCTCCCATGACCGCTCCCGATCCCACGATCACCTGTCCTCATTGCAAGGGGGAGGTGCGGCTTACCGAGTCGCTCGCCGCACCACTGGTGGAGGCGACGCGGGCCCAATACGAGGCCCAGCTCCGCGCCGATCGGGCGACGATCGCCAAGGCGGAGGCCGACAAGGCCCGGCTGGCGATCGCCACCGACCTCGAGCAGCGGGCGCGGGAGATCACCGACCTGCGGGCCGTGCTTGATGACCGCGACAAGAAACTGGCCGAGGCCCAGCAGGCGCAGGCCGAGGCGCTGCGCAAACAGCGCGCGCTCGACGACGCCAGGCGCGAGCTCGATCTCACCGTCGAAAAGCAGGTGCAGGCGGCGCTGGCGACGGCGCGCACGCAGGCCAGGCAGGAGGCCGAGAGCGACCTCAAGCTGAAGATGGCCGAGAAGGAGCAGACGATCACCGCCATGCAGCGGCAGATCGAGGAGCTCAAGCGACGGGCGGAGCAGGGATCCCAGCAATTGCAGGGTGAGGTGCAGGAACTGGAGATCGAGGCCGTGCTCAAGCAGTCGTTTCCGACCGACGTGTTCACGCCCGTGGCGAAGGGGGAATTCGGCGGCGACGTGGTGCACGCCGTGGCCCGTGGCGAAGGGCAGGTCTGCGGCACGATCCTCTGGGAGTCGAAACGTACGAAAAACTGGAGCGACGGCTGGCTCACCAAGCTCCGCGACGACCAGCGGGCGGCGAAGGCCGACCTGGCCGTGATCGTCACGCAGGCGCTCCCCAAGGGCATGGAGACGTTCGGCCACGTCGACGGGGTATGGGTGACGGGCACCCGCACGTTCGTGCCGCTGGCGATCGCGCTGCGGCACACGCTCCTGGAACTGGCGCTGGCCCGGCAGGCGGGAGAGGGCCAGCAGACGAAGATGGAGCTCGTCTACCAGTATCTGACCGGCCATCGCTTCCGGCAGCGGGTGACGGCGATCATCGAAAAATTCCAGGAGATGCACGCCGACCTCGCGAAGGAACGGGCGTCGATGACGAAGCTCTGGGCGAAGCGGGAGATGCAGATCCAGGCCGTGCTCGCGGCCACCGCCGGAATGTATGGCGACCTACAAGGCATCGCCGGCCAGGCAATCGAGACGATCGCAGCCCTCGACGTGTCGCGGCTCACCGGGCCGGAGTAGGTCCCTGATCCGATGGCTTCCATCCCGCGGCGAGGAGCATGGTGGCGGCGTGGATGTCGACGATCGATTCGAGGTCGGTGCAATAGCCGCCGCCACACACCACGGCGACGGGCAGGCCGGCCGCCCGCGCGGCGGCGAGCACCATCCTGTCGCGTTGCTCGAGCCCCGGCTTCGTGAGGCGGAGCCGACCGAGGCGGTCGCCCTCGTAGGGGTCGGCGCCGGCGATGTAGAGCACGAGATCCGGCCGCGAGCGGGCGAACGACACGTCGAGCGCCGTGGCCAGCAGCCGCAGGTATTCCTCGTCACCGGTGCCATCCTCCAGGGCGATGTCGAGCGACCCGGGGTGCTTGCGCAGCGGGAAGTTTCGCGCCCCGTGGATCGACATCGTGAACACGCTCGGGTCGGTCGCAAAGATCTCCGCCGTGCCATTGCCCTGGTGGACGTCGCAATCGAGGATCAGCACCCGCTCGACGGCGCCGCGGGCCTGCATCTCCCGGGCGGCGACGGCGGTGTCGTTGAACACGCAATACCCCTCGCCCCAGTTCGAGCCGGCATGGTGCGTGCCCCCGGCGAGGCTCGCCGCCACGCCGTCTTCGAGCGCGGCGGCGGCGGCATCGACCGCCGCCCCCGTGCTCCGCAACGACCGCTCCACGAGCTCCAGGCTCCACGGAAAGCCGATCCTCCGCACCTCGTCGCGCGACAGCGTGCCCGCCACCACGCGGCCCACGTAGTCGCGGCAATGCACGCGGAGCAGCTCGTCCGCGGTGGCGGCATGCGGCTCCACGAACCGCAGCGGCGCCCCCGCCGCCGCATGCCCCTCCAGCCGGCGCCGCAGGAGCGTGTATTTGTCGATCGGAAACGAATGCCCGGCGGGAAGTGGCAGGCGGAACCGATCGCAGGGGAAGAGCCGCATGCCGTCGAGTCTACCGCTGCCGCCGCTGCGCGCAGGCGATGCCGCGCTGGCGGGCATCTCGACGCGGCGTTCAACTGCCGGGCCGTTGCCAAAGACCCGGAAATGCCGTCGTTGTTTCAGCGGCGGTGATTTCTCGCGCGATCGGCACGCGAGGTGCTTTTCTTTTCATCTCGTGAAGGTCGGACGGTCACGTCGGTCTTCCGCCACCAATCCCTGGCGTCGTTCGACGCCGCCTGGAAGGAGGTGCTGCAGATCAAGACCCTCTTCATTGTCGGCCAGGTACGATGACACGGCTGATTGCCTTCCGGTTGGAAGGCCGCTGAAACGCCGAGGGCCCGGTGCGGTTCGCCGCACCGGGCTCCTCAACGTTGTCCGTTCGGCAGGCGACTCTTTTTTCGCTCACACGCGGCGCACGGTCACGAACCACGACCGCGCGCCTCCCGCCGAGAATTCGGCACCCGGGATTCCCGGCACCACTTCGAAGCGAGCAGGCTCGATCGTTTCGATCTCCCATCCCCGGGCGAACGCAGCCCGCAACTCCGTCGCGCTCACCCGCCGCGGCCCGTGGGCGCCGGGCTCCGCATCCGCCATGCAGAGGATGAACAGCCGGGCACTGGGAGGCAGGAGGTGCGTGAGCGCGGCGATGTAGGCCGCCCGGCCCGCGTCGTCGAAGGTATGGAACAGGCCGCAGTCGGTGGCCGCGTCGAACCGCTCCGGAATCTCGCCGATGGCCAGGGCATCGAGGCGGAGAAAATTGATCTTCAGCCCGCGCTCCCGCGCCTTGGCCCGCGCGGCCTCCAGCGGCCGGTCGAGAAAGTCGACGCCCGTCACGGCACACCCCTGCTCCGCCAGCCAGATTGCCAGGTCGCCGGTGCCGCACCCGACATCGATGACCCGCGCCGCCGTGCCGTTGGGCCGCCGCACGATCAGCCCGCCGGCCTCGACGAACGGCCGCTGCGGACGGCCGATGTCCCAGGGCGCCCGAGGCGCTGCATACAGCCCGGCGAACCGCTCGGCCGGTGGCAGCGATTGATCGTCCATCGTCCACCATCCTCTCGTCACGCCGGGGCAACAGTTGGGAAAGCGACCGGATTCTATCGGCTGCCGCCGGCTGTTCACCCCGGCAGGCTGGCTGGCCTTGCGAAGATGCCGCCGCCGCGGGAAAACTTCGGCATTCCTCCGCTTTGCCCGCCGAGCCGCGCATGTCCCTCGAAGCCCTGACGCAGAACTGGCAGGCCGTGCTCACGGCCGCCGTCACCGCCGTCACGCTCGCCATGCTGCTCTTCGGCCAGCGGGCGCCCGACATGGCCATGATGGGGGGCGTGATCGTGCTCCTCGCCGCCGGGGTACTCACCCCCGACGAGGCGCTTCGCGGCATGAGCAACGAAGGCATGATCACGGTGGCCGCGCTGTTCGTGGTGGCCGCCGCGGTGGAGCGCACCGGGGCCCTGGCCATGATCGTCGACCGCGTGCTCGGCCGGCCGAAGTCGCTCGCCGCCGCGCAGCTCCGCACGATGATCGGCCCCGGCATCCTGTCGGCCTTCATGAACAACACGCCCGTCGTGGCCCTGATGGTGCCGGCAATCCGCGACTGGGCCCGCAAGCACCGGCTCTCCGTGTCGAAACTGCTCATGCCGATGAACAGCGCGGTCGTGCTCGGCGGCCTGTGCACGCTCATCGGCACGAGCACCAACGTCGTCGTCGGGGGGCTGGTCAAGGCGAAGACCGGCCAGCCGCTCGGGATGTTCGACATCACCTGGCTGGGCGTGCCCTTGTTCATTGTCGGCCTGGCCTACCTCGTCGTTGCCAGCCGGTTCCTCCTCCGGGACCGTCGCCCGGCGATGAGCGCCAGCGATGACCCACGGCAATACTCCGTGGAGATGCTCGTCGAGCCCGGCAGCCCGCTCGTGGGCCGGACCATCGAGCAGGCGGGCCTCCGCGGCCTGGAGGGGCTGTTTCTCATGGAGATCGATCGCCATGGCCACGTGATGGCGGCGGTCGCGCCGACGGAACGGCTCGAGGAGGGCGACCGGCTCGTGTTCGTGGGCGTGGTCGACTCGGTCGTCGAGCTGCAGAAGATCCGCGGCCTGCGGCCCGCCACGGAGCAGGTCTTCAAGCTCGACGACCCGCGGAGCGAGCGGGTGCTCGTCGAGGCGGTCGTGTCGAACGCCTGCCCGCTCGTCGGCAACACGATCCGCGCAGGCCGCTTCCGCTCCACCTACGAGGCCGTCGTGATCGCCGTGGCCCGCGACGGCGAGCGGCTGCGGATGAAGATCGGCGACATCGTGCTCGAGCCCGGCGACACGCTGCTGTTGGAGGCCAGCCCCGGCTTCGCGGAGCGGCAGCGATCGAGCCGCCACTTCTACCTCGTCAGCGAGGTCAACGGCTTCGCCGCGCCGCGGCACGACCAGGCCTGGATCGCCTGCACGGTGCTGGCGGGAATGGTGCTGGCGGCCACGCTTGAACTGGTGCCGATGGTGGCCGCCGCGCTGTTCGCGGCGGCCGTGGTGGTGGCCACCCGCTGCGTGTCCGCCACCGATGCCCGGCGGGCGATCGAGTGGGAGTCGCTCTTGTTGATCGCTGCCAGCTTCGGCCTTTCCAAGGCGATCGAAAAAACCGGTCTCGATGAAATGATCGCCCAGTCGACGATCAGCGCCGCGGGCAGCGACCCGCGGATGGTGCTGGCCGCCATCTATTTCGTGACCATGCTGTTCACGGAATTGATGAGCAACAATGCGGCCGCCGTGCTCATGTTTCCCATCGGCTGGCAGACCGCGGCCGACCTCGGTGTCAATCCACTGCCTTTCGTGATGGCGGTGACCGTCGCGGCAAGCTGCGGGTTCGCGACGCCGATGGGCTACCAGACGAACCTCATGATCTACGGCCCCGGCGGCTACAAGTTCAGCGACTATGTGCGGTTCGGCGGGCCGCTCAACCTCCTCGTCATGGCGCTGACGGTGCTCCTGGCGCCTCTCATCTGGCCGTTCCAGCGATGACGGACGGTGACGCTGCCGAGCACGGACTGCGCGATCGTGACGGTCATGCGGCCGGTCACGCCGCCATCATCGGCACAACCCGCCCGGAAACCGCGCCGTAACTTTCCAACGGCCGTCGGGCGACGTACCCTCACTTCCATGAGCGACATCCTCTTCCACTATTATCGCGTCAACCCCACGACGTGGTTCTACCTGTCGTCGCTCCTCTCGATCGCGCTGTTCTTCAAGTTCAACCGCGTGCTCAGCGTGCGCAATCTCGACCTCGCCGGGCTGATCCTCTTCGCCCCGGGTTTGCTGGCCGTCGAGTACGGCGGCTACAAGGCGAGCACGGCCGCCCAGCAGCTCGGCTTCGTGTGGATCTTCGCCGTCTCGGGGCTGTTTCTCCTGCGGATGCTCTTCGATTCGCTGATGGTGCGGCGGCCGATGCTCGAGCCGAATCTCTCCGCGGGGGGCCTGGCGTTTCTCGGCGTGTCGCTGCTGGTGTTCCTCCTGGCCAACGTGATCACCACGCGGCCGCAGCGCGACGACCTCGCCGGCGCGGCGGCCGCCACCCGGCTGGAGGCGGGCGAGGGCCATGTCGACGCCGACCAGCTGGCCCGGCTCGGGCCCGGCTACCCCCTCCTCTTCATGCTCCCGCAGATCTCGACGCAGCGGATTTTCGCCCCCGATGGCGACGCGGCCCCCGAGACCAGGGAAAGCAGCCAGCGGGTCGTGCACGAGGCGACCGCCCGGGTGATGGCCATCCTGTCTCAATTGGCGATCGTCGCGGGCATGGTGCTCATCGGCTGGTGGCACTTCGACAACGTCCGCCTCGGCATCGCCGCGGCCGTGCTCTACCTGCTCATGCCCTACACGGCGATCATGACCGGCCGCGTCGATCACGCCCTGCCGGGCGCCCTGATCACCTGGGCGGTGGTCATGTATCGGCGGCCCTTCACCGCCGGCTGCCTCATCGGCCTGGCGATCGGCACCATCTACTACCCCCTGTTTCTCCTGCCGCTGTGGAGCGCCTTCTACTGGGAGCGCGGCATCCGTCGCTTCGCCCTCGGCGTGACGGCAGCCCTCGCGGCCCTCGTGATCGGCTTGTGGTTCACCTCGCCGAGCGCCGCCGTCTTCGTTGACCAGCTGCGGCAGATGTTCGGCTGGATCTTCCCCAGCGACGTGTCGCTGGAGGGCTTCTGGGCGCTTCCCTCGAACGATGCCGTCTTCCGACTTCCGGTTCTCGTGACCTTCGTCGTCATGATCATCACGCTGGCGATGTGGCCCTCGCCCAAGAATCTCGGCACCCTCATGAGCTGCACGGCCGCGGTGCTCCTCGGCAGCCAGTTCTGGAAGGCCCACAACGGCGGCCTCTTCATGGCGTGGTTCCTGCCGATGCTGCTCCTCGTGGTCTTCCGCCCCAACCTGGAGAACCGCGTGGCGCTGCTCGTGCTCGATGCCGACTGGTTTCCCCGCCTCCGCCGCCGCATGACGGCCGACCGCGCCGCCTGACCGACGGCCCCGGCCTCCGCTGCCCGGAGCGGCTCACGGGCCGCGGCGCGGGTCGAAGTGGGGCGGAACTTTCTGGTTGGCCAACCAGGCGCGCCAGGCGGGAGCATCCCACTCGAAGTTCACGCCCGTGAGCGTCACGAGGGCGGCGAGCACCCCGTCATTCTTGAGCATCGCCTTCACGCGCTTCCTGCCGCCTCCCATCGACAGGCCGCCTCCTTGCGGCGTGAACGTCGCCGAGGTGGCGCCCTCGCCGGGCCCGCTCCCGACGGTGGTCATGTGTTGCGTCTCGAGCGCCGCGATCAACGGCGGCACGGCGGAGGCCACACCGAGCCTGCCGAGCGCCTCCGCGGCGCGGTTCACCCGCGGGTTGTCGGGGCTGGCCAGGGCCGCGACGAGCGGCGGGACCGCAGCCTCCGGCACGTCCGCGGCCAGCCGCTCCGTGGCGGCGATCCGCGTTTCGGGATCGGGGTGATCGAGGGCCGCCAGCACGAGCGCCGCGCGGGCCTCGCCCGAGTGGATGTGCGCGAGAGCCTCCACGTAGAGCATTCGCACGCGAAAGGCCTGTTCCTCGGCGAGCGCGGCGACGAGCGCGGGCACGGCATGCGGGTCGGCGATCTCGCGAATCCGCTCGGCGGCATCGCCGGCACCGCCGGGCGAGGCGATCGTGGGCGTGCTCCCCTCGAGTTGCTTGCGGAGACGTTCGAGCTTCACGCCCCACTCCTTGCGGGCGAGGTTCGTCCGCTCGGCCCGCTCGATGAGCTCGATCTCCTGCGTCGTCCGCCACGCGCCGCGGTACCGCAGGTAGCCACGCTCGGCCATCACCTCTCGCTGGCTGCTCGGCGGCGCCTTGTCTTCGCCCGCGCGGGCTACGCCCGTGGGACAGGCGACCACGGCCAGGGAGAAAAAAACCGTCACACGCAGCTTCATGATTTGGCTGTCGTCATTCCGACACCCCTGGCTCCAGAAGCACTGCGGCAGCCGGGCCGGCGGCCGGCAACCGTGAGCCATCATCGCATCCCGCACGCCCTCCCTGACAGCCCCTCCGGGCTTCTGGTACAAGAACGCTGCTCATGAAAGTCGCCGCTTCCAGCCCGAAAGCCCACTGGCCCACGGTGGCCGTCGTCGGCGTCGGCCTCATCGGCGGCTCCGTCGGCCTGGCGCTGCAGGCCCGGAGGCTCGCCGCGCGGGTGATCGGCATCGGCCGGGCACCCGTTTCGCTGGCCGCCGCCAAGCGGGCGCGGGCCGTCACGGAGACCGCTCTCGATCTGGAGCAGGGCGTTGCGGATGCCGATCTGGTGGTGGTCTGCACCGACGTGGGCACGATCAGCGGCCTGCTCGACCGCATCGATGCGGCCGTCAGGCCGGGCACGCCGATCACCGACACCGGCAGCACGAAGGCTTCGATCGTCGCCGCCTGGGAGAAGCACCGGCGGCAGCGGCGCGGCCGCTTCGTCGCCGCGCATCCGATCGCGGGCAGCCACAAGGGCGGGCCGGAGGCCGCCGACGCGGCGTTGTTCACGGGCCGCGTCACGGTGGTCACGCCCGCTCCGGCCACGCCGGCGGCCGATGCCGAGCTGATCGGAGGGCTGTGGGCGGCCCTGGGATCGACCGTGTTCATGATGCCGCCGCGCGACCACGACCGCCTGCTGGCGGCCACGAGCCATGCCCCGCACCTGATGGCCGCGGCCATCGCCCTGGCCACGCCCGCCGAGGCCCGGCAGTTCACCGGCGGCGGCTGGCGCGACGTGACGCGGATCGCGGCGGGCGACCCCGACCTGTGGGCTGACATCCTCCTCGACAACGCGGCCCCCGTGGCCAAAGCGCTGGCGAGGATTGCCGGCGCGGCGGAGAAGATGCTGGCCGCGATCGAGAAGGGGGATCGGCGGAGGCTCGTGGGCCTGCTCGCCCGGGCCAAGGAGGAACGCGATGCTGTGGGAAGTTGACGTCCGCCTCAAGGATGCCGCCGGCGATCATGCCGCCCGTGCGGTCGTGAGCGGCGCCCGCGCGCTGGGCATCGACAGTTGCTCGCGGGCGGCCACGGCCGCCGGCTGGCTCGTCGAGGGGAGCCTGGCACGGACCGAGGTCGAGCGGCTCGCCGCCGCGCTGCTCACCGATCCAGTCACCGAGGAATTCACGGTGGCGGAAGTGGGGGATGCTGCGCTCGCCGAAGGCCCTGCCGGCCTGCCCACGGTGCTCCACGTCCTGCCGCGGACCGGCGTCACCGATCCGGCCGCCCAGTCGGCCCACGAATCGTTGTCGCTCCTGGGCATCCGCCCCACCGCGGTGCGGAGCGTGCGGAAATACTGGCTCCCGGCGTTGCCGCCGGCCGACGCCGACCGGCTCGCCTGGAAGCTGCTGGCCAGCGAGGCGATCCACGACGTCGTCGTCGGTCCGTTGACGATCGCCTCGCTCGTCGGCGGCCGCACGTGGACATTCTCACAGGAGGCCGTCCGCCTCGAGGGCCTCGACGACGCGGCGCTCGTGAAGCTCAGCCGTGATCGCTGCCTCGCCCTCACGGCCGCCGAGCTGCGGGCGGTGCGCGACCATTTCCGCACATTGGGCCGCGATCCCTTCGAGATCGAGTTGGAGACGATCGCGCAGACGTGGAGCGAGCACTGCTGCCACAAGACGCTCGGCAGCCCCGTCGATCACGTCCGCCCCGACGGCACCACCCGCTACGACAACCTTCTCAAGGAGACGGTGTTCGCCGCCACGAGGAAGATCCGCGAGTCGCTCGGGCCGCGCGACTGGTGCGTGAGCGTGTTTCGCGACAATTCGGGCGTGGTGCGGTTCGATGGCGATCACGACATCTGCGTGAAGGTGGAGACGCACAACCATCCCTCGGCGATCGAGCCCTACGGCGGCGCGGCCACCGGCCTCGGCGGCGTGATCCGCGATGTGCTCGGCACGGGGCTCGGCGCCAAGCCGATCGCCAACCTCGACGTGTTCTGCGTCGGCCCGCCCGACATGCAGCCCGAAGACGTCCCTCCCGGCGTGATCCATCCGCGCCGCCTGCTGGAGGGCGTAGTCGCGGGTGTGCGCGACTACGGCAACCGGATGGGGATTCCCACCGTCGCCGGCGCCGTCGTCTTCGATCCCGGCTACACGTGCAATCCGCTCGTGTTCTGCGGCACCGTGGGCATCATGCCGAGGCACTCCGCCGACGCCGCGGTGCGCGTCGGCGATCTCGTGGTCGTGGCCGGAGGCCGCACGGGCCGCGACGGCATCCATGGCGCGACGTTCTCCAGCGAGGAGCTGTCGAGTGCGAGCGAGAGCGAGTCGGGCGGTGCGGTGCAGATCGGCCACGCCATCCACGAGAAAACGCTTGCCGACTTCGTGCTCGAGGCGGCGCGGCAGCGGCTTTTCCATGCGATCACCGACTGCGGCGCGGGCGGGCTCTCCAGCGCCATCGGCGAGATGGGGGCCGTGCTCGGTGCCGACGTCGATCTCGATCGGGTCCCGCTCAAATACGAGGGCCTGTCGGCGACCGAGGCGTGGATCTCCGAGGCCCAGGAGCGGATGGTGCTCGCCGTCGACCCGGCCAACTGGGAGAAGCTCGCGGCCATCGCCGCGGCGGAGGGGGTCGAGGCCACCGCGATCGGCACGTTCACGGGATCAGGCCGCCTGGTCTTGAAATGGCAGGAACGCGTGGCCGGCGAACTCGACTGCCACTTCCTCCACGAGGGCCGGCCGAAGGCGCGGCTCACATCGCGGTACACGCCCCCCACCCAGCAGCCCACCACCTGGCCGCCGCACGACGCGGGCCTCGACCGCCGCCTGCTCGAGGTGCTCGCCGCGCCCGACGTGGCCAGCAAGGAATGGATCATCCGGCAATACGACCATGAAGTGCAGGGGTGCAGCGTGGTGAAGCCGCTGCTCGGGCCGGGGGCGGGGCCGGCTGATGGCACGGTGGTGCGGGGGGTGCTCGGCCGCGACCGCGGCATCGTGCTCGGGGTCGGGCTGCGGCACCGGATCGGCCGGCGAGATCCCTACCAGATGGCCGCCGGCGGCATTGCGGAGGCGATCGCGAACGCCGTGGCCGCCGGGGCTGACCCCGAGAAGATCGCCTTGCTCGACAACTTCTGCTGGGGCGACACGCGCCGCGAGGAATCGCTGGGCACGCTCGTCGAGGCCTGCCGTGCCTGCCACGACATGGCCGTGGCGTTCTCCGCACCGTTCGTGAGCGGCAAGGACAGCCTCAACAACGTCTTTTCCTTCACCGATGCAGCGGGTGCGGTGCACGAACTTTCGATTCCGCCGACGTTGCTGGCCACGGCGCTGGGGCAGGTGGCCGATATCCGGCGCGTGATGACGCCCGACCTCAAGGCGGCCGGCAATCGCCTGGCCATCGTCGGCCTCTCCCGCGACGACCTTGCCGGAAGCCAGCTCGAGGCCATCGGCGGCGTGCACGGCGGCGCGGTGCCGCAGGTCGATGCGGTGGCCTGCCGGGCCGCCTGCGTGGCCGTCGCCGGGGCGATCAAGACGGGTGTGATCGTCGCCTGCCACGACGTGTCGGATGGAGGCGTGGCCACGGCCGTGGCTGAGATGGCCATCGCCGGCGGCGCCGGGGCCCGGATCGAACTGGGCCCGCTGCCCGCCGCCATGCCGGCGTCTGGCAAGGCCCGCGACCTCGCGCTCGCCTTCGCCGAGTCTCCGGGGCGGTTCGTCTGCGAGGTGCCGGCTGCCGGAGTGGAGCGGTTCGAGGCCCTCGTGAGCGACCTGCCCTGGGCGTGGATCGGCAGCGTGACGCCGTCGCCGACGCTGGACATCATCGACACGTCCGGCACCGCCTTCTCGATCCCGATCGCCCGCCTGGCCCGCGCGTGGCGCGGTGCGGACGCACCCTGAACCCCACGACAACCACCCACACACCCATGCTTTCACCGCGAGCCCTGATCCTCCGTGCCCCCGGCACGAACTGCGACGGTGAGACGGCCCACGCCTTCGAGCGGGCCGGCGCGATCGCCCGCCGCATCCATGTGCGCGCGTTGGCGGAGAAGCCGGCACTCGCCGACGGTTTTCAGATGCTCTGCATCCCGGGCGGATTTTCCTATGGCGACGACATCGCCAGCGGGCGGATCTTCGCGCTCGAACTGCGGCTGCGGCTCGGCGATGCGCTGCGGAAGTTTCGCGACCGTGGCGGCCTGATGCTCGGCATCTGCAACGGGTTCCAGGTGCTCCTGCAGACGGGCTTGCTGCTCGCCGACGAGCCGGGCGGGCAGCAGCAGGCGACGCTGGCCCACAACCATTCGGGCCAGTTCGTCGATCGCTGGGTGCACCTCCGCGCCCTGCCCGGGAAGTGCGTCTTCCTGCAGGGAATCGACCGGCTCGAACTGCCGGTCGCGCATGGCGAGGGACGGTTCGTCACCCGGTCGGAGGACGATTTCCGCAGGCTCGACGCCGCGGGCCAGCTCGTGCTCCGGTATGCACCCGACGCCACCGGCGTGATGACGAACCCGAATGGCGCCATGGGCGACGTGGCAGGCGCCTGCGACGAGACGGGACGCATCTTCGGCCTCATGCCCCATCCGGAACGGTTCATCGATGCCACACAGCATCCCGCGTGGGCCGGACGCCTCGACCCCGATGCCCATGGCGCCGGCTCGGCCATCTTCGTGAATGCCGTGCGGGCCACCGCGTAGAGTGGGAGGCGGTCTTGACTGGGGCATCTCCTCGCCCCTACCCTCCCGCCGCATTTTTCGCCCCCAGCCCAGCGGCGGCACGCCATGGATCGCTCGCGGTTCCTCCTCGCGCCTCTTGCGGCTGCGGTCTGTTTCACCGCGCTGGCGGCCGGCGGCGGCTGTCGGCTTCTCGCCACGCCGGCGACCACGATCATCGACGGCAGCGACGACGCGCAAGCCGCAGCGCCCATCTCCCCATCGGCACCCAGGCCCGCACCGCGGACGATCCCCGTGGAACTCGTCTTCGTGCGGCATCTCGAGAGCGATCCCCAACTCACCGATGAGCTGTGGCAGCTCGCCGACGAGCAGCTGCTGCCGGTCGACGTGCGCCGCCGACTCAATGCGAACGGCCTGCGGGTCGGTGTCGTCTCGGCCCGCCTGCCCCCCGCGCTGGCTGCCCGATTCGCCGCGGCGGGCACCGATTCCACGGAAAATACCGGCCTGGAACCGCCCTTCGCCGAAACCGCTGGCATCACGCGGCGCACGTTGCGGCTCCTGCCCGGACGCGAGAACGAGATCGTGAGCGCCAGTGGGCTGGCCGAAGCCGTTCTCCTGGAACGCCATGATGAAGGCGTGCGCGGCGGCACCTACCGGGATGCCTCCGCGGTCTTCGCGCTGCGGGCCTGGCCGGCTGCCGATGGACGGGTGCGGATGCAGATCGGCCCCTTCGTCAAGCACGGCCCTCACGAACGCACGTGGGTGGGCGATGACGGCGCTTTCCGCCTGGAAACGGGCCAGCGTCGCGAAAGCCTCGACGGCCTCCGGTTCGAGGCCGACGTGTCGAACGAATCAGTGCTGCTCATCGGCTGCGCAGGAGCGCCGGCCTCCAGCGTGGGAGACACGTTCCTCCGCGGCCACGGAGGCGTGCGGCTGGTGACGCTCCGTCCCCTGGCCCGTACGACCGATCCGCTCTTCGCCGCCGAGTGATCGCCTCCGGCGATCTGGGAAAGATGCGGCGTCCATGCCTCAACGCCGGGCACAAACTGCGGGGTTTTGGCAAGGCATGCCCACGATGGGAGCGGGCGTGACTGCGTGGGGGCGACGATGCCGATGAAACTTCACGACTCCGGACAAGCGCTCGCATGCCGACTTCTCGCACCACGTCCCGCTCGCATCGCCCGAAGGCCCTCGTGGTCTTCGCGACGGCGTTCATCGCCGGGGCCGTGGCCGCGGTGGGCATCAACCGGGCGCTCGACGTGCACCTCGCGCAAGCGAAGCCGAAAGTCGAGTGTGAGCCGATTTTCGTCGCCCTGCGTTCCCTGCCGAGCGGCACGCCGGTCACGATCTGGGATGTGGCCTTGCGCGATTGGCCGAAGGCGATGATGCCGTCGACAGCGCTGCGGGCGAACGACCACTTCGAGGGCTTGATCCTTCGCCATCCAGTCCGCGAGGGACAGCCGCTGCTTTCAGTGCAGTTGGCGCGGGCCGAAACACCGCCACCCGTCATGTCCACGCCGTCCGCGGTGCCGATCGTTGATCCGGCTCCGCAGATCGTGCAGGCTCCGGCCGCTGCGGCCGAAGCCGACCTCTGGGCGCAGTCTTCCGCATCGTCAACGCTCCCGCCCCCGCCTCGCGCCCCATCGGTGCGGCCGGAGCCGGAGCCGGTGGCCGATGCGATCACCTCCGCCACGCCGACTGCAGGCGTGCCCACGATGGCCGAGCCGGTCGAGATCGCGCCGGCGGCGGCCGCGCCGGCCGAGGCCGTCTCGGTGATGACCGGCCCGCCGGCGAAGGCACCCGTCGTGGAGCCCCAGCCGACGCCGCCGATGGCTGCCGCCCAGCCCGTGGTTCGGTATCTCGTCGTGCCGGAGCGGATCGCGATGCAGGCCGACAGTTCGTTCGTCACGACGGCGAGAAAGGCGGCCCTGGCCGCCGCAGCTGCATCCGCGGAAGCGGTGTCGCCACCCTCATCAGCCACGTCACCTGCTCCGACATCAGCCACGTCACCTGCTCCGACCGCCGTGTCGCCGGCTCCGAAGACGAACGTGCCACCGGTCGTTCAGCATCCCGGCAACCGTCGGCCGCAGTCCCCTCCGATGCAGCCGCAACGCTCTCCGCAGGCCGTGCGGCAGCGGCCGACGTCGCTTCCCTCGATCGAGCCGTCGCGGCAGCAGTCAGACACCATCCAGCGTTACAAGCCTGTCCAGCCGGCAACGCCGTCTCGTTCGACGCCGCCCGAGACCGGTGAGCAACCGCCGGCGAAGCGTCCCGCGGGCATGTTCGGCTCGATGTTTCCGAATCTCCGCGCGGGCATCGATGCCGTGGAGACGGAACTGCAGAGCATGCGCAAGGGCCGACCGGATCCGAAGCCGTCAGAGGCGGCGGCGCGATTGCCGCGGAAGACGAAGCCCCAGCCGCCATCGCAAAACGCCGCGGGCTGGCCCCAGATGGGCACGGCCTCGCAGCGGGCCTTCTAGCTTCGACTTCTGCAGGTTTTGGGGGTTGGTTTCCCCGACCTACGCGACGGGCAACTTCGGCTGCACCCCAAAAACTGCGAAAGTCGAACTCGTTTGTCGGTGGAAAAAGCCATCCGTGGCCCCGGCTGGTTGCGGCCTGCGGATTCCCGCCACCGTCACTCGGCGGAGGGATCGATCACGGCATAGCGGCCGCCTGAAAGTTTCGCGAGGCGGGCCAGGTTCGGAGAGCCGGATGTCTCGGCGCCGCCGAACTGCACCACCATGCAGGTTGTGCCGGCAAGATCGCGGCTCAAGGCCTCGAGTTCGTCGTCGGTGAGGTCGTCGCCGGGCTCACCGTCGGTGAGCACGAACATCACGTCGGGCCGCAGGCGGAGGCCCGTGGCGATCGCCTCGCGGTGCCGCGTGCCGCCGTCGGGCCGCACCGCCCCGATGAATCGCCGGGCGGCTTCCTTGTTGTCGTCGGTAGCGAAGACCAGCCGTTGCCGCGTGTCGGATGCGTTGAAGACATGCTGCCGATGGTTGTAGAAGACCACGTAAAACTGCTGCACGCCGCCGAGCCGCCCGATGCTGGCGAGCAGTTCCTTCTTGGCCCGCGCCAATGGCCGCCCGGCCGGCTCACCCATGCTGGCGGATCGGTCGAACACGTACACGAAACGGTTGCCACTCGCCTCGAGGCCGAAGATCCCGGTCGCGATGCCGGCCGGCGCGATCGGCTCGGCGAGCACGAGGCCCGCCGCCGCGACGATGGCCATCACAAGGGCTCCTCGCATCATGGCTCGACCACGATCTTTCCGCCGAGCGATCCGGTGCGCTGGATCGTGCTGGCTTCCTGGAGGGCGTGGGCCTCGGCCGTCGCGGCCAGCGGCAGCAGGCGGTCGATGGGCACCCGCAGTTTCCCCGCCGCCATCCAGCGGCCGATGTCGATCGCAGCCGCGAACTGCTCGTGACTGTCGGCCTTGAACATCACGAAGCCGAAGAGCCGGCACTGCTTGACATAGAACGGCCCGACAGGAAACGGGGGCCGGGCGTCTCGGCCGGCCATCACCACCATCCGCCCCCCTGCGGCAAGCATCTCCACGGCTTGATCGAAGGCCGGCTCGCGGAGCGTCTCCCAGTAGACGTGCACGCCATCGGGAGCCACCTCCCGCACGGCGCGGAGCATCGCCGCCGGGTCGTGGTAATCGACCACGGCATCGGCCCCGAGGCTCTTCACGCGGTTCCGCTTGGCGTCGGTGCCGGCCGAGGCGATGACGCGGGCTCCCAGCGCTTTGGCAATCTGCACGACCGCCGTGCCCACGCCGCCGGAGCCGCCGTTGACGAAGATGGTTTCGCCCCGTTGCAGCCGGGCGTTGCCCACGAGCCCGAGGTGCGCCGTGATCGACACCAGCGCCGCGGCCGCGGCGTCGCGGTCCGACACGCCCGCGGGCGTCGGGTAGAGCCAACGCTCGTCCACCGCCGCCAGTTCGGCGAACGTGCCCTGCCTGCCGAGCACGCCCTGGTTCGAGCCCCATACCCGCATGCCCGGCCGGAGCCGGTCGACCTCGCTGCCGACCGCCACCACCTCGCCGGCCAGGTCGCAGCCCACGATGAAGGGCGCCGGCAGCGGCATGGCGACCGTTCCCGCCCGGATGTAGGTGTCGATGGGATTGACTGCGCAGGCTCGCACGCGGACGAGCGCCTCCCGGGGCCCGGGCAGCGGATCGGCGAGATCGTCGACGACGATCCCTTCCGGGGGACAGGGCTGCCTTATGAATGCCGCCTTCATCGCCGGCGCTTTCTTCCGAGAGCCGCAGCACAGCCGCTTGCCAGCATGGCGAGGACGCCGATCACACCCACCGCGACGAGCCCGGCCGTCAGGTAGCGGCGGAGGAAGAACGTCCGCTGCAGAGACATTTCCTCGGGCGTCGGCGGCCGGGCGACACCCGACGTGGAAAGCATGTTCCACAACTCGATGACCGAACGGTCGTCGGCCGCCATCACGGCCTCGCGAAGCGACTCGGGATCGATCAACGCGCGGGCGGGGATGGCAAGAAGGGATGCGGCGGCGGCGCATGCCACCATTAAGCCGAGGCCTCCGAGCAGCCTGGCGTGCCGCCAGTTCCAGCGCACGGCCGGCCCGGCAGGCCGCGTGCCGGCGACCTCCAAACTGCGGAGGCCGCGGAGCGTGGGAACGTTCACCTGCACGCCACATGCGGGGCATACCACGTGGCCACCGGCCTGGCCGGCGCCGACTTCGATCCGGGCGGAGCAGGCACAGGGCAACAGGTAGATGGTCATCGCGAGGGTGTTCGGCATCGGGCGGCACGGCGGGCCGCAGAAACATTCCCGCCGGAAGTTTTTACCATCCGACGCGTTTTTTCCCGAATTTTGCCGATCCGGACGGCAAAAAAAGTTGGCTTTCGGTCGGCCGGAGCGCCATAATCCTAGGCCCCTCGGGACCCTCATCAGCCACGATGATCCCTGCCTTGTTTTCCCATGTCGCCTCCGCGCCCGCTGCCGCCTGCCCCGGGCGGTTTTTCGGCCACTGGACATGGTCGCGCCTTGAATCACACTGTCGGCTCGCCGAATGATGCATCGTGCCCTGAGCACCCGGGTGGCAATCAGGCCGAACGGTTTCGTTTGACGGATCTTGAAGGAGCTGTGCCTTGTACGACTCGCTGCTGGACGAACTCGAAGATGACGTTGTCTCCAACCCGCAAGAGGTCGAGGATCTGACCGAGAAGGTCGTCGATGCCGAAGAGGCCGACGCCGAATTGCTCGTCGACGATGCGGAAGCGGCGGTCATCCCCGAGGGCGAGATCGAGGCGGAGGCCGAAGCCGAGGTCGAGGCCAGCGGCGACGCCGAAGAGGTGATCACGGAGCAGATCGAGAACTGGTCCGACGATCCCGTCCGCATGTACCTCACGCAGATGGGTGAAATCCCACTGTTGACGCGGGCCCAGGAGATCTTCCTGGCGCGGCAGATCGAGACCACGCGGGCCCAGTTCCGCGCCAAGCTGCTGGAATGCGAGTATGTGTGCCAGCAGGCGTTCAAGGTGCTGTCGCGGGTGCATCGCGGCGAATTGCCGTTCGACCGCACCGTGCAGGTGTCGGTGACCGACCGGCTCGAGAAGGACCAGATCCTCGGCCGCCTGCCGCACAACCTGAAGACGCTCGAACATCTGCTCAAGCAAAACAAGGCCGACTACCGCATCGCGCTCTCGAAGAAGCGGAAGATGGCGGAGCGCCGCGAAGCATGGGCCCGGCTGGGCCGGCGGCGGCAGCGGTGCGTGCGGCTCGTCGAGGAACTCGGCCTGCGGACGCAGCGGATCGAGGCCATGATCCCCACGCTGGAAGGCTTCGTGGCCCGGCTGCGGGAATTGAAGATCAAAATCGACGCCCATAAGCGGTCGAAGCAGCCGCCGTCGGGCCGGCAGCAGCTGGTCGACGAATACCGAGCGATCCTCAAGGCCTGCCAGGAAACGCCGCGCAGCCTGAAGCGCCGCGTGGAGGAGATCCGGCAGATCTTCGCCAAGTATCAGAAGGCGAAGCGCGGTTTGTCGGAGGGCAACCTCCGCCTGGTGGTGTCGATCGCCAAGAAATACCGCAACCGCGGCCTGTCGTTCCTCGACCTCATCCAGGAGGGGAATGCCGGCCTGATGCGGGCCGTCGATAAGTTTGAATACCGCCGCGGCTTCAAGTTCTGCACCTACGCCACCTGGTGGATCCGGCAGGCGATCACCCGCGCGGTGGCCGACCAGAGCCGCACGATCCGCATTCCGGTGCACATGGTGGAGACGATGAGCCGCGTGCGGAACGTGGCCCGGCAGCTGCTGCAGGAATACGGCCGTGAGCCGACGATCGAGGAGATCGCCGCCCGGGCCGGCACCCCGGTTGACGAGACGCGGCGGGTTTCGGCGATGAGTCGTTACCCCATCAGCCTCGACCGCCCCGTGGGCAACAGCGAAGACAGCCACTTCGGCGATCTGCTGCCCGACACGGGGGCCGAGAATCCGGCCGTGGGCGCCGCGCAGGAGATGCTTCGCAACCGGATCGCGAAGGTGCTCAAGAGCCTTTCGTACCGCGAACGCGAGATCATCAAGCTCCGCTACGGTCTCGGCGACGGCTACAGTTACACGCTTGAGGAGGTGGGGCACATCTTCAAGGTGACCCGCGAGCGGATCCGGCAGATCGAGGCCAAGGCAGTGCGGAAACTGCAGGCACCTGCCCGCAGCGAGGAGCTTTCTGGGTTCCTGGATTGAGCAGCTGCGGCCCCCGTCCCCGGCTCCTTTCCTGCCGACCCACTGCCATGAGGCTCTTCATGCGTTCGTTGTTCGCCCTGCTGCTCGTCTGTTGCTGTGCCGTTCCCCGCCTTGTCGCGGAGGAGGCGGCATTTGCCCGGCAGACGATCGACGTGGGGATGGTGGTGAGCGACTTGGAGAAGGCGGCGCGGTTTTACACGGAACCCGTCGGCTTCAAGGAAGTTCCTGGCTTCGAGTTGCCTGGGCCGGTGGCGGCCGATGCCGGCCTGACGAACGGCCTCGGGCTGAAGGTCCGCGTGTTCGTGCTCGGCGAGGGTCCCGACGCGACGAAGCTGAAGCTCATGCAACTGGCCGATTCCGCCCAGCGCACAGGCGACAACGCATTCATCCACTCCCACACCGGCTTCCGCTACCTGACGATCTTCGTCGCCGACATGCAGGGGGCCGTGGCCCGGCTGGAAAAGGCGGGGGTGAAACTCGTGGCGAAGTCGCCGGTCAACATCCCGGAAACCACCGCGCCAGGCGGCATCAAGCTCACCTGTTTCCGCGATCCCGACGGCAATCTCATCGAGTTCGTCGGCAAGTAGTCGGTTGCCGCCGCCGTGGGCTCTTCATGCCGGGCGGGCGATCTTCCCCGTGTCTTCCAGCCAGCGAATCACCCTCGCGGCGAGCAGATCGGCCGACGTCGCCGCTGAATCGACGACGAGTTCCGGCCGGAGCGGCTCCTCGTAGGGATCGTCGATCCCCGTGAATCCCTTGATCTCACCCGCCCGGGCCTTCTTGTAGAGGCCCTTGGGATCGCGGCTCTCGCACACCTCCAGCGGCGCCTTCACGTGGATCTCCACGAAGTCGCCGGCCGGCAGCATGGCCCGCACCGCGTCTCGGTCGCGGCGGTAGGGGCTGATGAAGGCCGTCAGCGTGATCAGGCCGGCCTGGGCGAAGAGCTCGGCGACGGCGCCGATGCGGCGGATGTTTTCCTCGCGATCCTGCGGGCCAAAGCCCAGCCCAAACCGCCCGGCGAACTCGGCGCCATGCCGCGGCTCGAGCATCGCGGGAGGGGCGTTGAGCCCGTGCCGCACGTTGTCGCCATCGAGCAGGAAGGTGCGGCAGCCGCGGGTGTGGAGCATCCGGTCGACGAGATTGGCGAGCGTGCTCTTGCCACTGCCCGAGAGCCCGGTAAACCAAAGCACGCAGCCCTTGTGGCCGGCCGCCAACTCCCGGTCGGCCCGGGTGACGGCTGGGTCGTGCCAGCGCACGTCGACCACCTCGCCGGCGGCTGTGTCGGCCTTCGCTTGATTCGCCATCAATCGCTCTCCATCACCAGCCATCCAACTCCACAGTGCGCCGGATTTGCTCGGTCGTCTGATCGGGTAGTGTGCGCTGGACCTCGATCGCCAGCTTCGCACCGGGACCGTGGGAGCCGACGATGTCGGTGAGTGCCTGGAAGTTGGCCACCGCCTTTCCGTCCAGGTTCAGCACGATGTCGCCCACTTGGAGGCCAGCCTTGTCGGCCGCCGATCCCGCCTGGACCTGCGTGATCACGCAGGGACCGGGATTCGGGGCTCCACCGACGCCGAGCCTGCCCCCCTTGCGCACCTCGAGGGCCGTGTCGGGGATTTTCTCCCTGATGGCGGCGACCTGGGCATCGGTGGCCCCGGTGCCGTACAGTTCGATCCGCGCGGTGTGCCTGAGTCGGCCCAGCACGGGCACCACCGAATCGTCGATCTTCACGCCGTGCACGCTGAGGATGAGCAGTCCGGGAATCCGCGTAAGCAGCCGCATGTCGGCCGATTCACCCCGCCAGTTCGCATTGAGTGTGACGTGCGTCCCGCGCTGCCCGGTGGGAAGAAAGCCCGAGGAGTTGATCGAGGCGCCGAGTTGCTCGAGTCTTTCGCGGGCCGCCTCGGCCATGCCCAGGGCGTGAAAGCCCAGCGTGGCATCCGCCAGGTGGGCCACCGTTGGATCCTCGCTTTCCGCGAGTTCCTGCAAAAAAGCCTCCGCGGCCGCTGTCGACGGGGCATCTTCGCCGCCAAGCATGGAGCGGGCGATCTCGATGGCCCGGCTGCTCACTTCGAGGTCGCCGCCGCGGATCGCCTCGCGCAGCGGGCCGAGGGCGGCGGGTCCGGCCGCGATCAGGCTCCGCGTGGCGGCCTCGCGGTGCGAGTATTGGACGGCCCCCAGGGCATCCACCCAGGTGGCGATCTCGGCGGCCGTGGTGGTTTCGTCCGCGATCCCGGGCCGGCCGAGCGACGCCACCAAGGCCAGCAGGCATGCGAGATGGCGGGTGGCAGGGATCACGCGGACCTCCTCGGGGCGACTGGACCGAATATATCACCCGCGTCCCCACCGCGGGGCCACGGCAAATTCCCGGGGCTACACTTCCTGATACCCCTGCCCGCGACACGATCGCCATGCCGCTGCATCTTTCCCACGACCGATCCCCGCTGGCCGGAGCGCATCCGCTGGCCGGAGCGCATCCGCTGGCCGGAGCGCATCCGCTGCCGACGACGCGGGCCGAGATGCTCTCCCGCGGCTGGGATGAAGTCGATGTGGTCTTCGTGTCGGGGGATGCCTATGTCGATCATCCGAGCTTCGCCAACGGGCTGCTGGCCAGGCTGCTCGAGGCCGCCGGGTTTCGCGTGGCCGTGCTCGCCCAGCCCGACTGGCGAACGTGCGAGCCGTGGCGGGAGTTCGGCCGGCCGCGGCTCTTCTTCGGCGTGTCGGCGGGCAACATGGACTCGATGATCAACCACTACACGGCCAATCGCAAGGTGCGGAACGACGACGCCTACTCGCCCGATGGCGCGATCGGCCGCCGGCCCGACCGGGCAACGCTCGCCTACTGCCAGCGGTCGCGGGAGGCCTTTCCCGGCGTGCCGGTCGTCGCGGGAGGGGTCGAGGCGAGCCTGCGGCGGATCGCCCATTACGACTACTGGAGCGACACCGTCCGCCGCTCCATCCTCATGGATTCGAAGGCCGACCTCGTCGTCTTCGGGATGGGGGAGCGGACGATCCTGGAAGTCGCCCGCGGTCTCGCCGCGGGCCAGACGCCCAAGGATCTCCGCGGCCTCCGCGGCGTGGCCTACCGGCTGGGCGCGAGCGAACGGCCCCCAGCAGGGCCCGACACGATCGAACTGCCCGAGTACGACGCCGTCGCGACCGACAATCATGCCTTCTGCGAGATGACGCGGATCGCGCACCTGGAAACGAATCCCCACAATGCCCGCCGCCTCGTGCAGCGGCACGGACGCGAGGCGGTGGTCGTGAATCCACCGGCTTTGCCGCTGGAGCAGGACGAGATGGACGAGGTCTACGGACTACCGTTCACGCGCCGGCCGCATCCCTGCTATGGCTCGGCCCGGATCCCCGCGTTCGAGGTCGTGGAAACGAGCGTGCAGATCATGCGAGGCTGCTTCGGCGGCTGCACCTTCTGCTCGATCACGGCCCACGAAGGCCGGATCATCCAGAGCCGCAGCCAGGAGTCGGTGATCACCGAGATCAAGCTCCTGGCGAGCCGGCCCGGCTTCAAGGGTACGGTGAGCGACATCGGCGGGCCGACGGCCAACATGTATCAGATGCGGTGCACGCGGCCCGAGGTGGAGGCGAAGTGCCGCCGGCTCTCGTGCGTGCATCCGACCGTCTGCAAGCTGCTCGGCACCGACCACGGGCCACTGAAGAATCTCATGCGCGAGGCGCGCAGCGTGGAGGGCGTGAAGCGGGTGCTCGTGGCCAGCGGTGTGAGGATGGATCTGGCACGGCGCGATCCCGAGTATCTCGAGGAGTTGGCGGCCCACCACGTCGGTGGCCACCTCAAGGTGGCGCCCGAGCACACCGATCCCGAGGTGCTCGATCTCATGAAGAAGCCCTCGGCCGACGACTACGTCGAGTTCGACAAGGCCTTTCAGGAAGCCAGTCGCCGCGTGGGCAAGAAGCAATACACGGTGCCCTACTTCATCGCCAGCCATCCGGGCAGCGGCGTGGAGGAAATGATCGACCTGGCCCTGTTTCTCAATCGCAACAGCTACAAGCCCGACCAGGTGCAGGACTTCATCCCGAGCCCGTTCGACATCGCGGCATGCATGTACCACACCGGCCTCGACCCCATGACGCGCCAGCCCGTGAAAGTGACGAAGGGGCTTAAGGACCGGCGGATGCAGCGGGCTCTGCTCCAGTTCTTCAAACCGGAAAACTATTTCGAGGTGCGGCGGGCCCTGGAGCAGGCGGGCCGCCAGGATTTGATCGGCTCGGGCTGCGACTGCCTGATACCCGACCGCCCGCCCAAGGAGGCGCTTGACCGGAAGCGCCGCGAAGCCACGCGTGCCTTCACGGAAGAGACCTCGGGCGACCACATCCGCGGCGGCCAACGGAAGCAGCGCCGCCCGCGGAAGACGATCGGCTACCGCCCCAACCGCAGCGAGTAGCCAAGCGCACCGCCTCCAGTTTCTATCTTCACGAAAACCTCGCCATCGTGGCCTCGGTTTTCTTGGCGGGCTCCGCCCGCTGGCGCGAACCCGGCCCTCCGGGCCTGGCGCGGATGCAGGGAGTGGACGGGGACGTGGCGAGCGATCTCCGCCTCCCTTCACGAAAACCTCGCCATCGTGGCCTCGGTTTTCTTGGCGGGCTCCGCCCGCTGGCGCGAACCCGGCCCTCCGGGCCTGGCGCGATTGGAGGGAGTGGACGGGGACGTGGCGACAGACGTCTTCCCAAACGTGGCGACAGACCTCCGGTCTGTCGAACTTTTTAGCCACAGACCGGAGGTCTATGCCACGTTGAGCTTACGGGGAGCCCGAAGCCTCACCGTTTACGAAGGCACGGGGCTGCCCATGCCCTCGAGCGGGCTATGGGAGCAAGCGGAGGCAGGATGCCGAAGCGCAGCGGACATGCAGTGAGCCGAGGCCACGAAGGCCGAGGCGAACGTCCGAGCGAGGGTGTGGGCAGCCCCGTGCCGGGTTGCGCCACCTGGCTTTTGGAGCCGAAGGCTGGGCTGAGTGAACCGTCGCCTCACTCACGCCGTATGTCAAGTCGTTGGTTCCCTCGTCGCCCTGTCATGAAAGGCTCGCCCGATGCTTCGCCTGCTGCTTGTGATCGCCATCGCCACCGCGGCGGTGGTCGCATCTGCTGCCGGACCCCGCAACCCCTACTCCGGCTTCAATCTTTCCGGCATCAACTACGGCGCCCAGCAGTGGGAGCAGGCCCAGCGGCAAGGCAAACGGGTCTGGCCCTACTACAACGCACCCTCGCGATCGTCGTCGCGGAGTTCGGGCGTGTATGTGGGCGGCGTGGTCGGCGGCGGCGGCGGCGCCGGCACGGTCATCCAGGGCGGCGGCTATCGTTCGAGCCCGCGGGCTTATCGCCGATCGAGACGGTAAAC
>JBIIIP010000053.1:0-20645 GCA_044234625.1 Pirellulales bacterium
TAGATCCGGTATTTCTTGGTCACGAGAGCCCCGCCCCGCTCCAGCGTGCGCTTCGAGAGGTGGTTGCTCTCCAGAACCCAGGAAAATTCCACCTCGTCCATGCCCCAGTCGTAGAGCCGGGGCACGAGCGCGGCATGGAGCACCAAGCCGACGCCCCATGATTGGTACTCGGGAATCACATTGGTGCTGATCGCCCGCATCCGCTTGATGGCCCGCTTGTTCCACAGGAGCTTGAGAAAGCCGAAGGGAAACAGCCGGCCGTTGATCGCCTTGATCCGCGGGTTGTAGTCGAGCAGGCAGAAGACGGTGCCGATCGGCTTGCCCTCCGCCTCGGCCACGAGCGCCAGCTCCGGCACGATCAGATGCTTGAGGCTCGCCGCCATGTGCTCGACCTCGCCGGGGGACAGCGGCACGAACCCCCACGTGCCGCCGAGGCTGGAATTGTAGATGTTGAGAAACATCCGCACTTCCTCGTCGAAACGGCTCCGGTCGAGCGGCCGCACCGTCACGCCGAACCGCTCCTTCACCCCTTCCACCATCACGCCGAGCTTCTTGTCGATCGTGTCGAGCATCGACAACCGCCCCCAGAAGGCGTAGAGGTCTTCCACCTTGCGAAAACCATTCGCCTCGACGAGCCCGGCGTAGTAGGGCTTGTTGTGGGTCATCATGAAGAACGGGGGCGTATCGAAGCCCTCGATGAGCAGGCCGCACTCGTAGTTCAGCGACGGGTTCGTCGGCCCGCGCACGGCAGTCATTCCCTGGCCGCGGAGCCAGTCCGTCGCGGCGCCGAAGAGGCCGCGGGCCGCCGCGGGATCGTCGTCGCATTCGAAAAATCCGAAGAAGCCCCGCTGCTCGCCGAAGCGCTCGACATGGCCGGCATTCACGATCGCCGTGATCCGACCCACGTCGGTGCCGCCACGGCCGGCGAGAAACGACCGGCTCCGCGACTTCTCGTAGAACGGATGCCGGCGGAAGCCGAGGAGTTCCTCCTGGGCCTGGACGAGCGGCGGCATCCAGCAGGGATCGTCGCGGTAGATCCGCCACGGCAGGCGGACGAACCGCTTCTGCTCCTCTCGTGTCTCCACCGACCGGATCGTCACTTCTGCCACGGGCAGGCCCTCCAGATCACCGAAACCTCCTGATCCGCAAGCACCTGCGCAGCGTCTCGGGCCCGGCCGAGCGAGCATCTTCCGCGGGCCCGCCACGGCCGTCAATTCCGCGGATCGGGCCGCGCGTGACCAGCGGTGCCGACCGGTGCTGTGGCGGAGACGGGGCGTTCGTCGGCCATTTTCCGGCACAGTGACGCCGCGGTTCCCGCAAGTCGCCCGGCGGCCCGCGCCGATCTACACTTTGACCCGGGTTCGTGGCGATGGATCGATCAGCCCGGGCGGCCGACGCGTGAGCGGCCGGCGACGTGCGCGAAACGGTCTGTCCCATGGTGAATGCCTCCGCGAGAGTCGATTGCCTCGTCACCGGTGCCACCGGCCTGGTCGGCAATAACGTCGTCCGCCTCCTCCTCAACCGCGGCCTCTCCGTGCGGGCCCTCGTCCGGCCCCGCCGCGGCAGCGTTGACCGCGCGGTGGAGGGGCTTCCCATCCAACTGGCCGCCGGCACCCTCGACGACGAAGCAGCCCTGCAGACGGCCGTCGATGGGGTACGGTGGGTGGTGCACTCCGCCGCGATGGTGCACTGCGGCTGGAGACACCACGAGGAAATGCACCGCGTGAACGTGGCGGGCACGCAACTCATCGCTCGCGCCGCGCGTCGGGCCGGGGCCCGGCTGGTGCACGTATCGAGCGTCGATGCCATCGGCCTGAGGCATGATGGCCGACCCGCCGATGAAGACACCCCGCCGGGTGGAATGCCCGAAGGCCCCTATGTGGTCACGAAGCGGGCCGCCGAGGCGGCCGTTCTGGAGGAGGTCGATCGCGGGCTCGACGCGGTGATCGTCAACCCGGTCTACATGCTCGGCCCCTGGGACTGGAAGCCATCCAGCGGCCGCATGCTCATCGAGGTGGGCTCTGGCAAGGGACTCTTCGCCCCCCCGGGAGGCAACGATTTCGTCGATGTCCGCGACGTGGCCGCCGGCATCCATGCGGCGATCGAACGCGGCCGCACCGGCCGCCGCTACATTCTCGGCGGCCACCGGCTCTCCTACCTCGACGCCTGGAGGGTTTTCGCCCGCACCGGCGGCCGCATGCAGCCGCTCGGCAAAGCGGGCCCCGTGGTGCTCAAGATCGCGGGATTCTGCGGCGACGTGGCCGGGATGTTCACCCGTCGCGAGCCCGACGTGAATTCGGCCGCCGTGACGATGGCGATGCTGCCTCATCACTTCTCCAGCGAACGCGCCCGGGCGGAACTCGGCTACACCTTCCGTCCCTTCGAGGAGACGGTCGACGACGCGTGGGGATGGTTCGTCGACCGCGGCTTCGTCAAGCCTGTCCGCGAGCGCACCGTGCTTGTACGATGAGCGGATCATGCCGCACATTCTCGTCGTCGAGGACGAGCAACACCTCGCCATCGGCATCAAGTTCAATCTGGAGTCGGAAGGCTACCGGGTGACGGCCGTCGGCGACGGTCAGTCGGCACTGGCGGCCGTCGAGGCGGCCGCCCCGCCGGTCGACCTCGTCGTACTCGATCTCATGCTGCCGGGCATGAGCGGCTACGCCGTCTGCGAGGCCATCCGCGGCACGGGCAACGCCGTGCCGATCGTGATGCTCACGGCCCGCACGCTCGTCGAAGACCGGATCCGCGGCTTCGACGCCGGAACCGACGTCTACCTCCAGAAGCCGTTCGATCTCGAGGAATTGCTGTCGGTCGTCCGCAACCTGCTCTCCCGGCGCGGGCGGGCCGCGGCACCCGACGAAGGCAACGGCGGGAAGGCGAGCAGCTTCCGCTTCGGGTCGGCGGCAGTCGACTTCGACACATGGGATGCCACCGCCAAGGGCCGGCCGGTGCGGCTGACGAACCTGGAGATGAAGCTCCTCCGCTACCTCGTCGAGCACGAGGGCGTGGTGGTGTCGCGCGAGGAACTGCTCACGAAGGTCTGGGGCATGGCCCGGGCCCCCGCCACGAGGACGGTCGACACCTTCATTTTCAACCTGCGGAAATACTTCGAGGACGACCCCTCGAAGCCGCGGCATTTCCTCTCCGTCCGCGGCCGGGGCTATCGGTTTGTGAAATGAGGCTCGGCAATCACGCCAGAATGCCCTTCACTATCTTTCCATGCACGGACCCTGCACGCAAAGCCTCGGCGTCGTGCCTCGCTTTGCTTGGCGAACTCCGTTCGCTGGCCGCGGCCGAGCGTCCCGCTCGGCAATCACGCCAGAATGCCCTTCACTATCTTTCCATGCACGTCCGTGAGCCGATACCGGCGGCCTTGGAATTTGTAGGTCAGGCGCTCGTGGTCGATGCCCAACAGGTGCAGCAGCGTGGCGTGGAAGTCATGCACGTGCACGCCATCCTTCACGATGTTGTAGCCATACTCGCACGTCTCGCCGTACGTTGTGCCCGGCTTCACGCCGCCACCCGCCATCCAGATCGTGAAGCATCGCGGATGGTGGTCGCGGCCGAAATCCTGCCCCGGCTTGTAAAGCCCCTGGCAGTAGTTCGTACGGCCAAACTCGCCCCCCCAGACCACGAGCGTGTCGTCGAGCATTCCGCGCTGGGCGAGATCCTGCACCAGCGCGGCGGCCGGCTGGTCGGTCTGCTTCGCCTCGGAGGCGATGCCCTTCTTCAGGCCGCCGTGATGGTCCCAGTCCTGATGATAGAGCTGGATGAACCGCACGCCCCGCTCCGCGAGCCGGCGGGCGAGCAGGCAGTTGGCCGCGAACGTGCCGGGATCCTTGGCATCGGGGCCATACAGGTCGAGCACATGCGCCGGCTCGTCGGAAAAGTCGGCCACCCGCGGCACGCTCGCCTGCATGCGGAAGGCCATCTCGTAGTTGGCGATCCGGGCGGTGATCTCGGCATCGGGTGTGCCGGCGAACTGGTGCTCGTGGAGTTCGCGCAGGCCGTCGAGCAGCTGCCGCCTGTTCTCCGGCGATACACCCGGCGGGCTGTTCACATAGAGCACGGGGTCGGCCCCCGAGCGAAACCGCACAGCCTGATGCTTGGTCGGCAGGAAGCCCGCGCCCCACAGATGGCTCATCAGCGGCTGCCCCCCCTTGTTCTTCGTGATCAAGACGACGAACGAAGGGAGATCATCGTGGGCGTTGCCAAGCCCGTAGTCGAGCCAGGCGCCGATGCTCGGCCGGCCCGGGATCTGCGAGCCGCTCTGCATGAACGTCACGCCGGGGCCGTGGTTGATGCTTTCCGTGTGCATCGTGCGGATGAAACACAGCCGGTCTGCCACCTGTGCCGTGTGAGGGAGGAGCTCCGAGAGCCAGGCGCCGCTGTCGCCGTACTGCGAAAACGCGTAGGGCGAGGCCGCGAGCGGGATCGAGCTCTGGTTGCCCGACATCCCAGTGAGCCGCTGGCCGCCGCGGACGCTGTCGGGCAGTTGCTCGCCGTCGCGCTCCGTGAGCAGCGGCTTGTGGTCGTAGAGGTCGAGCTGCGACGGGCCGCCCGATTGAAAAAGATAGATCACTCGCTTCGCCTTCGCCGGATGGTGGAAGCCGCCGAGCACGCCCCCTGCCCCGTCGGCCGCAGGCTGCTCCGCCGCTGCCGAGCGGCCAAGCATCTCGGCGAGCGCCAGGCCGCCGAAGCCCATGCCGAACGAATTGAGCCAGTCGCGCCGGTGCATCGGGAAAGCACTCATCGTTTCACCACGCTTCCGTCATAGTTCATCAGGGCATTCACCACACTGGCCGTGGCGGCGAGATCCACGGCAGGCACGGTGGCCGACGCCTTCTTTTCGCCCACAGCCACGAGTTTGGCCGCGTCTTCCGGCCGCATCCGATACCACTCGAGCTGGCCGACGTGCATCCTGCGGATGATCTCTTTCTCTTCATCGTCCGGAGGACGATTCGTAAGCAGTTCGAAGGCGGTCTCGAGCGCACGACCTGGCTGACCGTCGTGCTCGACGAGCAGCCGCTCCGCGAGCACGCGGGCCGCCTCCACGAACTGCGGTCCGTTCATGAGCACGAAGGCATGGAGTGGCGTGTTGGTCGTGTCGCGCTTGGCCACGCAGACCACCCGCTTGGGCACGTCGAAGCTCTCGAGCATCGGCGCCGGCCCCGTCCGCCGCCAAAACGTATAGAGGCTGCGGCGATAGAGGCCTTCGCCCGTGTCGGCCTTCTCGGGCTTGAACGAGTCGGGCATGTCGTAGGTCTTCACCGGCGGGCCACCCATCTTTTCGACGAGGAGGCCGCAGGCAGCCAGCGCACCGTCGCGGATCATCTCCGCCGGGAGCCGGTGCCGCGGTCCGCGGGCGAGCCACACATTCAGCGGATCATCGGCCAGGGTCTTCGCGTCGGCGATGCTCCGCTGCCGATAGGTCTGCGAGAGCATGATCGTCTTGATGAGCCGCTTCATGTCCCACCCGATGCCGCCAGCGGCCGTGGAATGTGAAAACTGCCAGGCCAAAAGATCGAGGATCTCCGGATACTCGGGCCGCGTCGACTGGCTGCCGAGATCCTCCGGGCTTTGCACGAGCCCGAGCCCGAAGAGTGACTGCCAGAGACGGTTCACCGTCACGCGGGCGAGCAGCGGATGCTCGGGGTCGATCAGCCAGCGGGCAAGGCCAAGCCGGTTCCTCGGCTGGTCAGCCGGAAAGGACGGCAGCGCGGCGGGCGTGTCGGGCTCCACCGGCGCCCCGCGCTTATCGTAGTCGCCGCGTTCGAGGATGTGGGCCATTTTCGGCTGCGGCAGATCCCGCATCACCATGATTTCCCCCGGCCGTTCGGCCACGTCATCGCGGCTGCGGCGGGCCGTTTCGAGCGCCTTCCGCCTGGCCGCCGGTTCATCGGCAAAGGCTGCGGCGAAATAGCCGCCGAGGGCCTCGGCATCCCGCTTCTCGGCAAGCGTTGCCGCGATCGTGCCAGGCAGGGCGAGATCCCGCACCTCCAGAGGCGAGAGCGCCCGGGCGAACACGCGGAAGTCATCGACGAGGCCGTTCTTGAAGCCGTTGTCACGCATCCGCTCGCCGATCGTGATCGTGTCGCCACCGCCACCGGTGATCTCGCGGGTCAGGCTGTCGCGGAAGACCTCCGTGGCCGCAGCATGCCCGCTCATGAAGATTTTCAGGCCGGCGGCCTTGCCAGAGCCATCGCTCGAAACAGTCACATGCGTCCATGCGCCGACGGGCAGCGGCTCGGCACACCGCACGCTCACCGCATCGCCAGGCCAGAAGTGGATCAGTGACCAGCGGAGATGCCCGCCGTCGACGAGCAACTCGTAGCCGCGGCTGCCGGCATCGGTCCAGGCCTGCGACCGGTGAAACACGACCGCCCGGTCATACTTCGTGGCCGGCTTGATCCAGGCCGAAACGGTGAACGGCTGGCTGCGGCGGAAGTTGCCGACCGGCGTGTTCACCGGATGGTCGCCGGTGAGTTTGATGGCTCGGCAGGGGCTGCCGCCGCGGGTGTCGTCCACGATCTTGTTGTCGCCGGGCGATGTGGCCGACTCCTTCGAGCCGACCTGGTTGGCAAACTTCCCATCTTCGCCAGGGCCATCGAACGAATAGCGGACGATTTCACCGGGGATCGTGCCACCGGCGGCCTCGAAGGCCACCGGGATCGCAGCCTTGCCCGCGATCCAGTCGGCGACCGTTCCGCGGGATACCGCCTCTGCCCGCTCGCATTCTGCTGCCGCCTCACCCACCGCTTCGTCAGCCTTGGCAAGGGCTGCAGCGGTTCTGTCATCGATCAGCTTCAGTTTCGGCGTCGGCACCGCCGACGTGAAATACGAATAGAGCCCCGCCTCGTCGATGTCGTCGAAGAAGGCGAAGAGGGAATAGAAGTCCTTCTGGGCGAGCGGATCGAACTTGTGATCGTGGCAACGACAGCACTCGAACGTGAGGCCGAGGAAGGCCGTGCCAAACGTCGTCACCCGGTCATTCACGTAGTTGACGCGATACTCCTCCTCGACCGACCCTCCCTCACTCTCCTGCTGATGGAGCCGATTGAAAGCCGTGGCCAGCACCTGTTCGTCGGTGGCGTGAGGCAAGAGGTCGCCGGCCACCTGCCAGAGCGTGAACTGATCCCACGGCAGGTTCTCGTTGAATGCCTTGATCACCCAGTCGCGCCACGGCCACATGTCGGGCCGTGGGCGATCGACCTGGAAGCCATAGCTGTCGGAATAGCGGGCCAGGTCCATCCAGTCGGCCGCCATCCGCTCGCCATAGCGCGGGCTGGCGAGCAAGCGGTCGAGGAGTTTCTCGTAGGCAACGGGCGACGTGTCGGCGACGAAGGCTTCGACCTCGACCGGCGTCGGTGGCAGACCTGTGATGTCGAAACTCGCGCGGCGAATGAGCGTGCGGCGATCGGCCTCGGACTGAGGCTTCAAGCCTCGCTTTGCCAGTTTCTCGGCAACGATCGCATCGATCGAGCCTGAGCCACTTGCCACCTCCGGCTTCACCGGCGGCACAAACGCCCAGTGCGGCTCGTAGTTTGCGCCCTCTTTGATCCAACGCTTGAGAATCTCGACCTGCTCCGCGGAGAGTCGGCCGATCTTGGCTTCCGGCGGCGGCATCACCGCATCGGGATCATCCGAGACGATGCGGGCGAGAAGCTCGCTCTCGTCGACGCTCTCCGGCACGATGGCCCGGGAGCCGCTGTCGAGCTCCGCCGTCGCCATCTCGAAGGTGTCGAGCCGCAGGCCGGCCTGGCGGTTCGCGCTATCGGGGCCATGGCAGGCGAAGCAGTTGTCGGAGAGGATCGAGCGGACGTCGCGGTTGAACGACAGCCGGCTCGGCGGGTCGGCCAGGGCCGATGGCCACCCTGTCAGGAACGCGATCCCCACGGCGATCGCACGCGGAAGTAGGCCAGAGGCGTCGATCCAGCAACGCATGCGACAGGCTCCGTGGGGTTACCCGCGTCGCCGCCCCGGACGGAAAAGCCACCGGGACGCGGACCAGTGCGGTCGATCAGCGAGGGAGGATCCCGGCTCTGGCCGGACTCCTTCAGCATAGATCGGCGGTGTGGCACCGGCAATTCAGCCGCTCGGCACGGTGCGGCCGCTCATGATCCCGCGGGCCGGGGCTCGAGCCGCCCCACGAGCACCTCGTGTGGAGCCAACTGGATTCCCGCGCCGCGTGCATCGGCGGCGGCCGATACCACGGCTCCCGTTTGCGGGTTCACGAGCTTCAGGCCCTCGAGCGAGTAGCCCGGCAGGTGGAGCGTGAGCCCGGGCCGCCGGGTCTCGCCGCTGAAGTTCGCGAGCACCAGCGTCGCTTGTCCGTCGAGCCTACGGACGAACGACATCACGTCTGCATCATCGCAGACGATTTCATCGAGGAGCAGCTCGCCACGGACCAGTTCGGGGCGGTCTTTGCGCAGCGCGAGCACCTTGCGGTAATACTCCCAGATCGCAGGGTCGTCGTCGGGACTCGGCGGATGGTGCGGATCGCCGGCGAACGCCACGGCGACCCCCGCGAGGAAGTGCACGGCATCCATCGCCATCAGTTGGGGCGTGTAGCCTGAAAAACCCTTCTTCAGAAACCACGACGTGTCGTGGTTGCGGCAGAACCGGAGGCGGCTCGCGCCGGGCGGCAGCGATTTTTGCAGACTCGCGATCCCGGCCTTGTAGCTGGCGGCCGTGACCTTGCCGCCCTCCATCGCGGCGTTCATGTCCATCACGTTGGCCCAGTTGGCATCCTGGGCCAGGTCGCTCACCGAGTGCCACACCGGGCCGAACATCTCGCTCATCAGCACGGCATCGGGCTTCACTTCGCGCATCGCCTCCAGCATCGCCCGGTAGAGTGGCAGCGTGCTCGACGCCCGCCAGGCCGGGTAGTCGATGGCGGAATCCCAGTTGGGGCTCTTGTAGCTGTTGGCGTCGACGCGATAGCCGTCGATGCCGTAGGTCTTCACGTCGTGCTGCACGAGCCTGCGCATGTAGTCGATGTAGGCCGGGTTGGAGGGATCAGTGTTGTAGGTGCCCCAGTTGAAGTGGGTGACGAGCAGGCCGCGCTCGTCGCGGGTGAAGAACTCCGGGTGCTCCTTGACCACCGGCGACTTCTTGCTGAATCCGTGGATCACCATGTCGAAGATCACGCGCATGCCGTTGTCATGGGCGACTTGCACGACGTGCCGCAGGTCTTCGGCAGTGCCCACCTGCGGGTCGACGACGAACGGATCGACGTTGTCGTAGCTGCCGAGCCAGTGGGGCAGCATGTAGAGCGTGTTGAAGCCGATGCCGCGGTAGAACGGGATTCGCTCGGCGAGGCCCTTCAGGCCGCCGGGGTAATACTCCGGCATGACCTCGATCATCGCGATTTCCGACACCCACTCGGGCGTGTTCGCCTCCCGCGGGTAACGGACGTCAGCGACCGTCCGCCGCTGCTCCGCCTGGGCATCGGGAAACGTGTCGGTGACGAAGAGCACCTGCCGGTCGGAGACGGCCGTGTCGGAATCGCCCATCCGCGAGGTGCGGATGTCGTGCATGAGGACGGAGATCTTCCGGCGGTCGCCGCTGAGGTACGTCTGGTAATACACCTCCCCCTTGGTGTCGAGCCAAGCCGCGAGGGAGCGATGGAGCTTTTCATTGGTGACGCCGACGATGCCCGGATACCGGTCGGGCGACGTCCGGCAGTCGACGAACGCGGCGGCCAGCGATGCATACGGTGTGCGCGGCTCGATGTGGTTGTAGGTGTAGATGGGCCCCGGCACATCCACCACGCAGTCCGCCGTGGGCCCCACCGCCGCTCCGGGCACGACGAACAGAAACCCCTCGAAGCGGCGGAAGCTCGGGGTCATGATGTTTCGCTGCAGGTTGCGGTGCAGCGTGGCTGATCGTTCCACGCGGCGCTCGCCGGGAAAGAGCGTGTAGGTGGAAATCAACTCGAACTCGTACGGATCCTGCGGCGGCGTGGTCGGCGGCAGCACCGATGTCCGCCAGCGGTGCGGAATGAGGAGGGTGGGCTCGCGCATGTGCACGCCGTGACGAAACCGCAGTGAGATCGACCCGTCCGCCTCATCGGACCGCGTCGAAGTCTCGAGCAATTTCGCACCGTGCTCCTCGACCATCCACACCTGATCCACGCAGAAGTCGATCGCAATGCCGGGCTCGTTGCGCGTGATGAGGCTTTCGGGCACGCCGTCGACGGTCAACGAAACCCAGTCGCCGGACGCCTTGTCGAATTCGAGCCGCAGTCGGCTGTTGGCGATGGCGACGCGGTCGGCCGACTCCAGGCACACGATGTCGTCGAGGCGTCTCGTCTCCTGAAAGCCGGCCGCCGCGGGCTGGTTCGCCGGCCGTGCGTTCGGCTGGTTCACCGCGCGGGTGCAGGAGCAGAGCGATAGCACCAGGCAGCCCGCCAGGGCACTGAGCGGGGCCACGGGGAGCGTCGGGGGAGTCAAGCGTGGAGCATTCATGCGAGGCAGCGTACGTTCCCGGGAGGAGAGCGTCCAAGACGACGGAGCCGGCGCCGGAAAAGAGCCCGAAGTTGTTCCGCATGAACGGCGTAGGGAGGCGAGCGGCTCATCCATGAGGATGCGTTGCCGAAAAGCCGCCTCGGCTGGGACCTATGTTATAATTCGGGGCGGGGTGTGTTTCCCCTGACCACGGCCACCGGCCCGGGCTGCACGCATGATCGCCGCAACCACACCCTGCCGCCGGACTCTGCTCGCGAGCCGTTTTTCGGCCTGGGCGGCCGCCGTCTTCGCCGCGGCCTCGGGCCTGGCTGCCGTGCCCGAGCGGGTCGATTTCATCGAGCACGTGCAGCCGATCCTCGCGGAGCATTGTGCCCACTGTCACGGCCTCGACGCCGAGACCCGGCATGGGGGCCTGCGACTCGATATTCGCGATGCCGCCCTGGCCGGCGGCGATTCCGGCGCGGCCGCGATCGTCGTCGGCAAGCCGGCCGACAGCGAACTGGTGCGCCGGATCCATTCCCAGGATCCCGACGAGATCATGCCCCCGCCGCGGGAGAACAAGCCGCTCACGGCCGAGAAGATGGCGATCCTCGAGGCATGGATCGCCCAAGGGGCGGAGTATGCCGGCCATTGGGCATTCGAGCCGCCGCGGAAAGCAGTCTTGCCGCCGGTGGCTGGAGCCGCGAACCCGATCGACGCGTTCGTCCGCGCGAAACTCGCCACACGCGGCCTTGCGCCCGCCCCGCCGGCCGATGCCGCCACGCTCTGCCGCCGGCTGTGGCTCGACATCGTCGGCCTTCCCCCCTCGCCCGCCGACCTGGAGGCCTTCGCCCGAGACGGCTACGAGAAGACCGTCGATCGGCTGCTGGCGAGCGAGCGTTATGGCGAGAAGTGGGCCCGCCCCTGGCTCGACCTGGCCCGCTACTCCGACACCAACGGCTACGAGAAGGATCTCAAGCGTGACATGTGGGCCTGGCGCGACTGGGTGATCGCGGCGCTCAATCGCGACATGCCTTACGACGCCTTCCTCGTCGAACAGATCGCGGGCGACATGCTCCCCGACGCCACGCAGGATCAGGTCGTGGCCACGGGCTTCCTCCGCAACAGCATGCTCAACGAGGAGGGGGCGATCGTGCCCGAGGAATTCCGCATGGTCGAGATGTTCGATCGGCTCGATTGCATCGGGAAGGCCGTCCTCGGCCTCACCACCCAGTGCGCCCAGTGCCACACCCACAAGTTCGACCCGCTCTCGCATGCCGAGTATTACGGCCTGTTCGCCTTTCTCAACGACACCCACGAGGCCTGGTCCTACGTCTACACGCCGGAGCAGTTGCACTCGCTCGCCGAGTTGCGCGCCGGCCTCGCGGCGGCCGCCGAGGAGGCCCGCACGATCCGTCCCGATTGGCGGCGCGAGCTCGAGTCGTGGGAGCGCGCGGTCGCCGCGGGGCTGGTGGCATGGACGCCGATCGAGATGAAGCAGATGGACAGCGTGGGGCTGCTCAACCACCCGGTGCAACTTGCCGACAAGTCGATCCTCATGCTGGGCCACCGCGATTTCGGCTTCGTCTTCGAGGCGGAGCCCGATCTCCGTGGCGTTACCGGCCTGCAGATCGAGGGGCTCATGCACGGCGATCTCTTCATGGGCGGCCCGGGGCGCGACGGTGCCTGGGGGCTCGCCAATCTCGTGGTGGAGATCCGACCGCCGGATGCCGAGGCCTGGCAGACACTGAAGCTCGCGCATGCCACGGCCGACTTCTCCGCAGCGGAGACGAAGACGCCGCGAACCAATTCCAACGGTGACAAGCTTTCGCCAGAGCAGCTTCAGGCAGACAAGCTCCCACCCGAGATGTCGCTCGGGCCCGTGGCGAATCTCATCGATGACGACAAGGCGTCGTCGTGGTCTCCCGATCGCGGCCACCTGCGCCGGCACCAGCCGAGCGTCGCCGTCGTGCGGTTCGAGAAGCCGCTTGACGCGCCGCCGGGCACGAAGCTGCGGCTGACGCTCCACACGACACCCAGTTCCAAGTACACGTCCGGTGGGAGGATGCCCGGGTGCCTGCGATTCAGCCTGACGACTGCGGCTGACCCGGCCGCGCCGCCAGTCGACCACGCAGCGATCCTCGCGATCCGCAAGCCCCGGGAGGAGCGGACGGCGGAAGAAGCGGACGCGATCTTCGCTGCGTGGCAGCGAACGGTGCCCGAACTCGCCGTCATCAATGCGCGCATCGACGAGCTTTGGTCACGCATGCCGGTCGCGCCGACGACGATCTTCCATGCCGCCGAGCGCGGCTCGGCAGAGCACCGGCCGACGCACCTGCTCGACCGCGGCACATGGGACAAGCCGCTCGAAGTGATCGAGCCGCACGTGCCGGCGGCACTCCATCCTTTTCCGGACGACGCCCCGCGGAACCGGCTCGGCTTCGCCCGCTGGCTCGCCGCCCGCGAATCACCCCTCACCGCCCGCGTGGCGGTGAACCGCATCTGGCAGGCGGTCTTCGGCACCGGGCTCATGGAGACGCCCGACGACTTCGGCACGCGGTCGGCGGTCCCCGAGCACCGCGAACTGCTCGACTGGCTGGCGGTGGAGTTCATGGACGAAGGCTGGAGCCAGAAGCGGCTCCTGCGCACGATCGTCATGAGCGAGACCTACCGAATGTCGTCGGCAGCCGGGCCGGACCAGCTGGCCAGCGACCCGGCCAACCGCCTGCTCGCCCGCGGCCCGAGGTTTCGGGTCGATGCGGAGATCGTGCGCGACGTCGCGCTCGCGGTCGCGGGCCTCATCATGCATGCCGGGGGCGGGCCGGGCGTGATTCCGCCGGTACCACAGAACGTGCTCGACTACAACTTCGTCTACCCCGACTACTGGAAGCCGGCGACCGGTGCGGACCGCTACCGCCGGTCGGTCTACCTCTTCCGCAAGCGGTCGATGCCGGATCCCGTGCTCGGCAGCTTCGACGCCCCCACCGGCGACCTCTCCTGCGCGCGGCGGGTGCGGTCCAACACGCCGCTGGCGGCGCTCGCCGGGCTCAACGAGCCGGTGTTCGTCGAGGCCGCCCGGGCCCTGGCCGTGAGAACGCTGCGCGAAGGGGGGGATGACGACGGAAAGCGGATCGACCATGCCTTCCTCCTGTGCACGTCGCGGCGGCCGACGGCCGATGAAAAGCGGGAGTTGCTCGCGTTCCTCGCCGGACAGCGGAGGCGGCTCGCCGAAGGCTGGCTGTCGGCCCGTGAGGTCGCGGCGGGGAATGCGGACGCCCTGCCCGATCTGCCGCCAGCGGTGACGCCGCAGGATGCCGCCGCCTGGACGCTCGTGTCGCGTGTGCTCTTGAACCTCGACGAGACCATCACCAAGAACTGAGGAGTTCGAGCGATGAATGCCTTCCTTGCAGACGAGGTCAGGGCGAGAATGCTCGCCCGCCGTTGGTTCTTTCGCGATTGCGGGGTGGGCTTGGCCGGCATCGCCGCCGGATCGTTGATGTCTCGTGAGCTGCAAGCCTCCGGTGCAGCCGCGCCGAACCCGCTCGCCCCGAAGCCGCCGCACTTCGCTCCCCGGGCGAAGCGCGTGGTTTACCTCTTCCAGGCCGGCGCCCCCAGCCACCTCGAACTCTTCGACCACAAGCCGGAACTCGCTCGGCACGACGGCAAGCTGCCCCCCGCCGGCCTGCTCGACGGCTACCGGGCGGCTTTCATTAATCCCAATTCGGCGCTGCTCGGCCCGAAGCACACGTTTCGCCCCTACGGTTCATCCGGCACCGAGCTCAGCGAACTCCTCCCCCATACCGGCCGGATCATCGACGACATCTGCCTCATCCGCTCGATGCAGACCGACGCGGTGAACCACGCTCCCGCGCAGATCCTCATGAACACCGGCTCGCAGCAGTTCGGCCGGCCGAGCTTCGGCGCCTGGACGCTCTACGGCCTCGGCAGCGAGGCGGAAGACCTGCCGGGCTTCGTCGTGCTCACGAGCGCCAAGGGCACGAGCGGCGGCGCGAGTAATTACGGAGCCGGCTTCCTGCCCACGGTTTACGGCGGCGTCACCCTCCGCGGCAGCGGCGACCCGATCCTCTATCTCTCGAACCCCGCGGGGATCGACCGCGAGTCGCAGCGGGACTCGCTCGACGCCCTCGGCCGGCTCAACACGCTGGCGCTCGGCCGCGAGGGGGATCCCGAGATTGCGGCCCGGATCCAGGCCTACGAACTGGCCTACAAACTGCAGGCCAGCGCACCAGAACTGATGAACCTGGCCGACGAGCCGCAGGAAACGCTCGCCCGCTACGGCATCACCGATCCGTCGAAGGCAGGCTTCGCCCGCAACTGCCTGCTTGCGCGGCGGCTTTTGGAGCGGGGCGTGCGGTTCGTGCAACTCTTCCACGAAGCCTGGGACCAGCACCGCGACCTTACCAAGGCCGTGAAGCAGAATGCGCTCGACACCGACCAAGCCTCGGCGGCGCTCGTAATGGACCTCAAGGACCGCGGGCTCCTCGACGACACGATCGTGGTCTGGGGGGGCGAGTTCGGCCGCACGCCGATGGTGCAGGAGGGCAACGACGGCCGCGACCACCACAACCGGGCCTTCACGATGTGGCTCGCGGGTGGCGGCATCAAGGCGGGCCACGTGCACGGCAAGACCGACGACTTCGGCTTCAACGTCGTCGAGAATCCCGTGCACGTGCACGACCTCAACGCCACGCTTCTCCACCTGCTGGGCTTTGACCACACGCGGCTCACGTACCGCTCCCAGGGACGCGACTACCGGCTCACCGACGTGCACGGGAACGTGGTCAAAGGCATCCTCGCCTGACGTGGCCGGGCTGGAACGCCTCCCTCTCTCCCCACGTGGGGACGGACCTCCGGTCTGTCCATGCCCATGTGGTCGCGTCGCGACCGCTCACGCACGGCCCAGCAACGCAGCGGCGGCCCGCCCGGGGTCGGGCTGCCCGAGGAGCGATTCGCCCACGAGCATGGCCCCGATGCCGGCTGCCTGGAGCCGCTCGACGTCGGCGCGGGTCTTGATGCCACTTTCGGCGACCAGCACCACGTCGGCCGGCACGCGGTCGCGCAGCCGGAGCACGTGATCGATGTCGGTGGTCATCGTCTTCAGGTCGCGGTTGTTGATGCCCACGAGCGTCGCCCCGAGGTCGATCACCCGCGGCAGCTGGTCGGCGTCGTGCAGCTCCACCAGCGGGGTCATGCCGAGGTCGAGGATCTCGCGGTACAGCCCGCGGAGGTGGCAGTCGTCGAGGCATTCGGCGATGAGCAGCACCGCGTCGGCGCCATGGGCCCGGGCCTCGATCACCTGGTAGCGATCGACGATGAACTCCTTGCGCAGTGTCGGCAGGGGCACCGCGATCCGCGCTGCCTCCAAATCGATGAGGCTGCCGCCGAAATCCCAGCCGTCGGTGAGCACGGAAAGCGCCGCGGCCCCGGCCGCCGCATACCCGCGCACGACATCCTCGACCGTGGCCCCCGGGCGAATCTCCCCTGCCGACGGGCTCTTTCGCTTGAACTCCGCGATCAGGTTGATGGCCCCGGGCCGCGACACGGCCGCGAAGAAATCCCGCACCGGCGAGGCCGTTGCCAGACGCCCTTCGAGAGCGGCCGTGGGCACCCGCTCGCGCTGCAGGGCGACCTCCTTCCGCTTCCGCTCCACGATCGTGTCAAGCACGTTCGGCATCGACGCTCTCCTGCCCGGCGCGGAATCAATGCCGGAAATGCCGCCGCGCGGTGAACACCATGGCGATCCCCGCGGCATCCGCGGCGGCGATCACCTCGGCGTCGCGCTTGGAGCCACCCGGCTGCACGATCGCGGCCACACCGGCCCGCTGGATCAAGTCGATGGAGTCGGGAAAAGGGAAGAACGCGTCGGAGGCGAGCACGCCCCCCCGGGCCCGGGGCCCCGCCTTCTCCAGGGCGATCCGCACCGAGTCGACGCGGCTCGTCTGGCCGACGCCGGCGCCCACGAGGCTCGTCCCCTGGCAGACGGCGATGGCGTTGCTCGTCAGCCGGCGGACAATCGTGAAGGCGAAGTCGAGGGCTGGGGTGAGCGCGGCGGCGGGGGCGGCCTTCGTCACCGTCCGCCACAGCGCGGGATCGTCGGGCGTGTCGTCGGGCCGTTGGGCGAGCAGGCCACCGGTCACGCTCCGCAGTTCGAGGCCCTCGGTCGCATCCCATGGGTCACCGGCCGGCACCTCCACCATTCTCACGCTGGCCTTCCACGTGGGCATGGTCGTGAGCAGTTCCACCGCTTCCTTCTCGAAGGCCGGCGCCGCGATCACCTCCACGAACAACCCCGGCGCCAGGAGCACCTCGGCCGTCTTCCGATCGAACGTGCGGTTCACGGCCACGATCGAGCCGAAGGCGCTCGTCGGATCCGCTGCCATGGCGGTGGCGAGCGCTGCATCGACCCTGGTGGCCGTGGCGGCCCCGCACGGGTTGGTGTGCTTGATCACCACGGCGCCGGGCTCCTCGAGGAGGTTTGCCAGCCGCACGGCGGCGTCGAGATCGAGGAGGTTGTTATAGGAAAGCTCCTTGCCGCACAACTGCTTCAGGCCCGCCAGGCCGAGGTGCGTGCCCGAGGGCGCATAGAGGGCCGCCGACTGGTGCGGATTCTCCCCATATCGCAGCGGCAGCCGCTGGTCGAGGTCGAGGGCGAACCGCACGGGGAGCGGCGCCTCGGCGCGGTCGGAATGAGCGGCGGGCCGCGCGGCCGAAGCCACGATGCCCGCATGCCGGGCCATCCACCTGGCGATGACGGTGTCGTAGCCGGCCGTGTGCTCGAAGGCCCGCGCCGCCAGCAGCCGCCGCTCGGCGAGCGTCGTGCCGCCACGGCGGACGGCGGCGAGAAAATCGTCGTATTGGTCTGGGTGCGTGACCACCGCGGCGAAGGCATGGTTTTTCGCCGCCGCCCGCACGAGGCTCGGGCCGCCGATGTCGATCAGCTCGATCGCGTCCGATGGCGTGCACTCGGGCTCGGCGATCACGCTTTCGAAGGCGTAGAGGTTGACGATCACCGCATCGAACCGCTCGATGTGGTGCTGCGCGAGCACGGCGAGATCGTCGGGCCGGTCACCGCGGGCGAGGATGCCGGCGAAGATGTTCGGGTGCAGCGTCTTCACGCGGCCATCGAGCACCTCGGGGAACCCGGTGATGGCGGAGACGTCTTCGACCTCGAGGCCATGGGCGGCGAGGGCTGTCGCCGTTCCTCCCGTGCTGGCCACGCGCACGCCCGCGGCGGCGAGCCCCTTGGCGAGCCGGTCGATGCCGGTCTTGTCGAACACGCTGACGAGCACGCGGCGGATGGGCACGACGTCGACGGGGGCCGCGGCCGTCGGACGGGGGGTGGGAGTGGCATGCATGGCCCGATTTGAATCGTCGCCACCGCCGTCAACAAGAGGCAAGTCAGGGGGCCGCCGGCAGGGTGACTTCCATGATCGTGCCGCGCTGTGGCGCGCGGCCTTTCACCGCCACCGTGCCGCGCAACTGCCGCACGAGCGACCGCACAAGGAACAGGCCCAGGCCCGTGCCGGGGGTGGACCGCTCCAGTTCGCTGCCCAGCCGCGTGAACCGGCGGAACACGTGGCCCCGCTGCGCGGTGGGGATGCCGCGGCCGTTGTCGGCCACGCGCACGATGATCCTGCCGCGCGGGCCCCGGACGGCCGTCACGTCGACCTCCGGGTCGGGCAGCGAATACTTCACGGCGTTGTCGACGAGGTTGCGGAAAATGATCTCCAGGTCGGCAGCCCGGCCGCGCACCGCGAGGCCGGCGTCTGCATCACAGTCGAGCCGCACGCTCGTCTCCACAACGCCATGCCGTTGCACGGCCGTCGTGCACGCCTGCTGGAGCACCGGCGCCAGCAGCGTGGCCTCGGTCGCCTCCGCGGGCCGCCGTTGCAGGGTCTTGGCGGCATCGAGGAGGTGGTCGATGAGGGTGTCGAGCCGTTCGACGTCCTGGAGCATGAAGCGGTGGAAGTCGGCCTGCTGGTCGGCGGCCACTGGCCGCCGCGTGAGGGTCTGCAGGTAGAGCTTGAGGGATGCCAGCGGGCTCTTCAGCTCGTGCGTGACACTGTCGATGAAGTTGCTCTGCCGTTGCGACAGGGCGATGGCCTTCACCGTCAGCGCGAGGTAGACGATCACGCCGACGAGCACGAGCACGAGCAGCGCCACGCCTACCCCCAGCAGGGCGTAGTAGAAGGAGGCGTTTTTCGACCCCAGCGCGGCGGCGATGCTGACGAGCACCCAGCCCACGCCCAGCGCGATGATCGACCCGATGAGCACGACGCCCAACAGAATCGGCCAGCCGGCCGAACGACGAGGTTCCAACGCAATGCTCCAGCCCAGGCATACCGAAACGAAACCGGCCGGCATATGCTACACCGCTGCCATGCCCCCTGCCCCGCTGCTGCTCGCGATCGGACCGGTGACGATCGCATTCGTCTGGTCGGGAGACCGGTGGTCGCATCGTGTCACGGTCGGCGCGGAGACGTGGCACTCCGTGGAGGGTCCGCGCGATGGCGGCTGCGAGCGGTGGCCCGCCTCGCCGGTGCTCGTGGAGCTTTCACGCCTCGACACGCCCGGCGGACCGGCTATCCTCGGCGTGGGCCGCGCCGGCCGGTCGCACTTCTCGGCCAGCATCGGCCCCGACCCAGCGGCGGCCGACCGGGTGCGGTTTGAGATCGCCTGCCGGTTTCACGAGCCGCCGCTCTGGCTCGGGTCCACCTACCGTGGCCCGGAGGAGGGCGAAGTGGTCGTGGCGGCGGCCGCGCCGCTGCCGCCGGCCACGGTCCAGTGGGCCTATTCTTTCGGAGCCGCGGGCCTCGCGGCTTGCGATCGGCTGGGGAATCGATCAGATTCGTAGGCGTTTCCGGGCGTTTTCCCGCCCGGCCCCTTTGGCCCTGCACCGTGGATCGCCGCCATGTTTGACGTCATCGAACGGCTCAAGTCGGAGTGGACCGACAAATACGTCGTCATCAACTCGCCGGCGCCGGAGCTTGCCCGTTTCGCCCGCACCACCGGCCAGGTGAAGACGGTCAACATGAACGGCCGCTGCCTGGTGGAGTTCGATCAATTCAACAATACCGGCTGGTACGACATCGACCCGTCGGCCCTGCAGGTCGTTCCGAAGCCACTTCCCAAGCCGGCCGAGGAGAAGCCCGCCAAGGCGGCGCCTGCCGCGAAGGCCGCACCACCAGCCAAGCCTGCCGCGGCGAAGCCGGCAGCGGCCGGCAAGCCCTCGACGGCCGATATCCTGGCCGCGGCGCGGGGCAAGGCCGCGGCGCCGGCGAAGCCGACCGGAGCCGCGAAGATGTCGACGGCCGACATCCTGGCGGCGGCGCGGGCCAAGAAGGAGGCGGCGGAAGCTGCAGCCGCCGTCGAACCCGAGCCGGCAGCCGAGGCTCCCCCGGAGCCGCAGGCGAAACCGGCGGCGAAGAAGACGCCGGCAGCAGGCGCGCCGACGACGACTGCCGACAAGATTGCCTGGTGCCGGACCAACGACACCAAGAGCTGATTCGATCCGTGCCGCCCTGCAGTGGCGGTGAAACCTCGAACCGTTCAAGGAGGAACGATGCGACGCCCGATCATCCTGTGGCTGGCAGCGGCCCTGCTTCTCCTCGTCGGCTGCCGCCGCCTGGCGAGCCATCCGCTCGTCGGGGCGGCGAAGGAGGAAGTGTCGAGCAATCCGCGCGTGGTGGAGGTGCTCGGCGAGCGCGTCGAGTTCAGCCCCGTGATCACGGGCCGCGCCAACGAGACGGATGGCATTGGGGCGATGCAGTTCGAGGCGACTGGCTCGCGCGGCAAAGGCCTGGTGGTGGTGGAGGGCAAGAAGCTCGGCGACGAGTGGGGCGTGACACTCCTGGAAATCCGCCCGGCCGGCGGAGGCGAGCACCTGCACCTGACGACCGATCTGGCGGAGCGAACGGGCGTCGATACGCCCAAGTTCGACCCTCGCGCCGCGAAGCCGGCGGCATCCTCCGCGCCGCCGCCGGGCGAGATCGAGATCACGATCCCGGGTGGCGGCCCGGAAGGGTGATGGCTCCGGGACTTTCGCCTGGCTGAGTCCTGTCTGTCGCGTGGTCGGGAGAACTTGGATGCGCCTCTTCGCGTAGCGCTCCTGAAGTCAACTGGCCCAAACCGGTACGGGGCTCCACGTGGCATAGACCTCCTGTCTTATGA
>JBIIIP010000071.1:0-15952 GCA_044234625.1 Pirellulales bacterium
ACGAGACCTTCGAGTCACTGCCGGTGCACACCGTGCCGCACTTCCTCACCTACTTCCTCTTCGCCGGTGTGCCGAGCGTGCCCCACGGCCACTGGCCGCTGGTCGTCGACATCGCCGGCCATCTCGACACGAAGCTGGCGGCCATCGGCTGCTACCGCTCACAGTTTCCGCCGGAAAAGGCGCATGTTTTCCCCCGCGTGCGGGCGATGGCGGAAACGGCCGGCATCATGGCCGGCTGCGCCGCCGGCGAGATCCTCGCCGGCAGCCGCATGCCCTGTGCGACCGACCCGCTCAGGCTATTGTTTCCAAGTCATGGCACCTGACCCCGCACCGCCGTCGGCCCCGCTCGCCCGCCCGTGGATGGGAAGGGTGCTGGTCGCCGCCGGCATCTACAACCTCGCCTGGGGCGGCCTCGCTGTGCTGGCCCCGGAATGGTGCTTTCGCGTCGTCGGCATGGATGTGCCGAACTACCCCGAGCTATGGCAGTGCATCGGGATGATCGTCGGCGTCTACGGCATTGGCTATCTGGCTGCCGCCACCGACCCGCTAAGGCATTGGCCGATCACGCTCGTGGGCCTGCTCGGCAAGGTGTTCGGCCCGATCGGATTCGCCGGAGCGCTGCTTTCCGGACGTTTCCCCCTCGCCTTCGGTTGGAACATCATCACCAACGACCTCATCTGGTGGGTGCCCTTTGCGGGCATCCTCATCGCCGCCTGGCGGTCGCGGCCGGGAGCCGATGCCGGCTGCTATGAACCATCGGCGACCGTGCCCCTGGCAGCCGACCTGCCCGCCTCGAGGATGCCCGCGTGAGCGGGACGGCGGAGTTCGACGTGGCGATCGTGGGCGCCGGCATCGCCGGCCTGTGCGCCGCCAACGAGCTCGCCCGCGGCGGCCGCAGCGTGGTGGTGCTCGACAAGTCGCGGGGCATCGGCGGCCGCATGGCGACCCGGCGGCTCGGAGAGGCTGTCTGCGATCATGGCGCGCAGTTTTTCACCGTCCGCGGCCGGGCCTTCGGTGGCATCGTGCGGCAGGCGGAGGAGGCCGGCACCGTGGCCGTGTGGTGCGCGGGGTTCGGACGGGCGGCCGACCATGCCTCCGCGGTGGCCCCGGCGGCCGACGGCCACCCGCGTTGGCGGGGCATCCGAGGCATGACCGACCTCCCGAAGCAGCTGGCGTCGATTGCCGTCGATCTCGGCGTGCGGATCCGCACCACCGCCCCGGTGACGGCCGTGGGCAGTGCCTCAGGCGGCGCGCAACTGGCGATCGACGGCGGGCCACCGGTCACCGCGCGGGCCGCTCTACTCACCGCGCCCGTCCCGCAAGCCCTCACCCTGCTGGCCGCGGGAGCCGCACCGGTCGCCGCCAACGCGCACCGCACCTTGGCGGCCATCGACTACGATCCGTGCTTCGCCCTGATGCTCGTGCTCGACCGACCGGGCCGCGTGCCGCCCCCCGGCGGCATCCAGTTTGACACCGGGCCGCTCTCGTGGCTGGCCGACAATCTGCAGAAGGGCATCTCGCCGCTGCCCGCGCTCACGGTGCACGCCTCGGGCTCGTTCAGCCGTGCGCACTTCGACGACCCGCCTGCGGAGGTCGCCGCCACGCTGCTGGAAATGGTGCGTCCGTGGCTGGGCGACGCGACCGTGGTGGAGCATTCATTGCACCGCTGGAAATTCGCCCAGCCGACGACGGTGGTTGCGGAGCCCATGGTGGCGGTATCGGTGCGGCCGCCGATCGTGTGCTGCGGCGATGCCTTCGCGGGCCCGAAGGTGGAAGGCGCCGCGTCGAGCGGCCTGGCAGCAGCGCGGTGGCTGGATCGCGTGCTGAGCGACTCGCTGCCGCCGGAGGAGTGAAGGAGCGTTCGCTCGCACTCTCTCCGCCGTGCATTGGCACCGGTAGGGGGCCAAGTGGCTCAACCCGGCACGGGGCTGCCCACGCCCTCACGCGGACGTTCGCCGAAGCCCTCCAGGGCTTCGGCTCACTGCATGTCCGCTTCGCTCTCGGCATCCTGCCTTCGCTCGCTCCCATAGCCCGCTCGAGGGCATGGGCAGCCCCGTGGCTTGCTTCACGAAACCTTCGCCATCGTGGCTCAGGTTTCTTGGCGGGCGTCCGCCCGCTGGTGCTAACCCGGCCTTCCGGGCCTAGTCGTTACCCATTGGGAAGGACGAGGCTTCGGGCTCCCCGTACTCCGAGAGCCGGCGTTGCTGACCAGCGCAGGCACGATGCCGGAGCGCAGTCAGCATCGAGTGAGTGGAGGGCAGGATGCCCGCAGCGAACGTCCGGCGACGGAGTACGGGGAGCCCGAAGCCGGGCTGGGCCAGTCGATCCTCCCAGGCGCGAGTCCGCGAGCCCGGAACCCATGCTTTTGCGGCGCAGTCTTGCACGGATGCCACGGACAAGCCGAAGATGCTGTCTTTCACGGCCCATTTCATTTTCGGAGCTGCATCCTCATGGCCACGATCACGGCGTCCCCGGAACTCCTGCCCCAAGTCGAGAAATTCCTCGCCGGCTCGCCGCTCGCCAGCGTGGTCGGCGGTAAGGACGTGACCAGCTCGACCGGCACCACGATGAAGACGCTCGACCCGGGATCGGGCGCGCCGATCGCAGAATTCCACGTCCTGTCGGCCGAGGATGTCGATCGGGCGGTGCGGGCGGCCAGCGATGCCTTCACGAAGACGGGCTGGGCCACGATGAGCCCCAATGAGCGAGGCGCGCACCTGCATCGGCTCGCCGACGCCGTGGAGAAGCACAAGAAAATCATCGCCCAGATCGAGGCCCTCGACGCCGGCAAGATCCTCGGGCAGGCGGAAGGCGACGTGCAGAACTTCATCGACACGCTGCGCTACTTCACCGACATGGCCTGCCACGTGCAGCGCCGCAGCGTGCTCGCCGTCGCCGGCCACGAGGCCTGGACGGTGCGGCACCCGTGGGGTGCCTGCGGGTTCATCTTCCCGTGGAACTTTCCCTTCCTGCTCATCGGCTGGGGCGTCTCCCCGGCGCTCGCGGCGGGCAACACGGCCGTCATCAAGCCGGCCGAAGACACGCCGCTCTCGGCCATCTACCTGGCGCGGCTGGCCCGCGAGGCGGGGCTGCCCGACGGCGTGATCAACGTCGTCTGCGGCACCGGCGCCGGCGCCGGCGCGGCGCTTTCCGGGCATCCCGGCATCAAGCGCATGTCGTTTACGGGATCGCCCGAGGTCGGCCGGCTGGTGGGCGAGGCGTGTGGCCGGAACCTCGTGCCGGTGAAGCTGGAACTCGGCGGCAAGGGGGCGGCGGTCGTGTTCGACGATGTCAACGTGCCCGAGACCGCGCAGAAGCTCGTCAATGCGATCACGTTTCACAGCGGACAGGTCTGCTGCGACGCGACCCGCTGGCTGGTGCATGCGTCGATCGCCGGGAAGTTCATCGACGAGTGCCGCACGCGGCTGCAGGCAGTGAAGGTCGGCCACCAGCTCGCGGGCGGATCGATGATGGGGCCGGTGGTCAACGCCAAGCAGCGCGACCGCGTGCTCTCCTACCTCGACAAGGGACAGAAGCAGGGGGCCGAGGCGGTGTTGCCCGGTGGTCCGGCCGAGGTGCCCGGCAAGGATGGGTTTTACGTGAAGCCCGCGCTCCTCTCCGGCTCGCTCGCGAACGTCGCCGCCCGCGAGGAGATCTTCGGGCCCGTGGCCTATGTCGCGACCTTTGCCAACGAGGGTGAGGCGATCGCCATGGCCAACGACACCGACTACGGCCTCGCCAACAGCGTGTGGACCAGCGACCTGGGCCGCGCGGCCCGCGTGGCCGAGTCGATGGTGGCCGGCAACAGCTGGATCAACGCCCACAACGTGTTCCCGCGGGGTGTGCCCTACGGCGGCGTCAACAAGAGCGGCGTCGGCGGCGGCGTGAACTCGATCGAGACGCTCTTCGACTACTGGCGCAGCCAGTCGGTCGTGCGGCCGCTGTGAGCGAAGAGATCATCATCGTCGGCGCGGGCCTGGCGGGGCTGGCGTGCGCCCGGGAACTCGTGCGGGCGGGAAAGCGGGTGCGCGTGCTGGAGGCGGGCGACCGCGTAGGCGGCCGCGTGACCACCGACACCGTCGCCGGCTTCCGCGTCGACCGCGGCTTCCAGGTCTACAACGACGCCTATCCCGAGGGGCGGCGGCAGCTCGATCTCGCGGCGCTGCAGCTGGGCCGTTTTGAGCCCGGGGCCCTCGTCGCCGAGGGAGGCCGGCTCCGCGAGGTGAGCGATCCCTGGCGGCGGCCGCTGGCGGCGGTCGGCGCCCTCGTGAACGGCACTGTGGGGTTGGCCGATGGCCTGCGCACCGCGGCCCTGCGGGCGGCGGCGCTGCGCCGGCTGCGCCAGTCGCCCGGCAGCGTGGATGGCCGATCCGCGGCCGGCGGCCGCTCGACCCGCGAGGAATTGCGGAGCCGCGGCTTTTCGGAGGCGTTCATCCACCGCTTCTTCGTGCCGTTCTTCGGCGGCGTGTTTCTGGAGAGGGATCTCGACACGGCGGCAGAAGTGTTTCTCTTCGACTTCGCGATGTTCGCCCGAGGCCGGGCCTGCCTGCCGCGGGGCGGCATGGAGGCGATTCCCCGGCAGCTCGCCGCCGGGCTCGGGCCGCAGAGCGTGCGGCTGCGGACGGCGGCCGTGGGTGTGGAGCCGGGGCGGGTCGTGCTCACCGATGGTGAGACGTTGACGGCCGACGCGGTCGTCGTCGCCACCGACCTGCCGGCTGCGTCCCGGCTGCTTCCCGAGGCATTGACCGCGGGATGGCGGTCGCGTCGGATGAAGGGCACGCGGATGATGGCCTTCGCGGCCGAGCGCTCGCCGCTCGACCGGCCGGTGCTCGTCGTCAGCGCGGATGCCGACGGCCCCATCGACAATCTCACCGTGCCGTCGGACGTGGTGGCCGGCTACGCGCCGGCCGGGGCGGCGCTGGTGAATGTGTCGATCCGCGGGGATTGGCATGGGGATGAAGCGGCCACCGCGGAGGCCGTGAAGGCGCAGGCGGCCCGCTGGATCGGAGCGACCGTCGCCGGCTGGCGGCACATGGCCACGGTGCACGTGCCCCTCGCGCTGCCTGACGAGACGGTCGCCGCACGGGCGGCGCGGCCCGCCGGCCCACGGCTCGCCCCGGGCCTCTTCATCTGCGGTGATCACTGCTCAAGCGCGTCGATCAACGGCGCGCTCGTGAGCGGGCGAACGTGCGCCGAAGCGGTGCTCGAGAGCAGCGGGCGTGCGCTATAAAACGGGTCATTCTTGAGCCTCGCGTGAAACGCTTTCCCGTGAACCAGACCACGGGAGGGGATGCCCATGCCCTGAGAGCCGGGCTGTGGGAGCAAGCGAAGACAGGATGTCGAAGCGCAGCGGACACGCAGTGAGCGGATGCCACGAAGGCATCCGCGAACGTCCGGCGACGGGGCTGGGCGTTCCCGACCAGCGAAACGCGTAAGGTTCAATTGGGAGCCGTATAAGTCCCATCGCGACAACGGTTTGCGATTTTCGTTATGCTCGGAGTGTTTCGCCGGTTCCTTTTCCGTACAGTTGCTTCAAACAGGCGTTTGAAACGGTCTTTTGCATGGCAATCGGTCTCCACAGTGCAGGCGTCGAGGCGAGCCCGCCGCCCGCTGACGATCCGCGGGAGCGGATTCTCCTCGCTGCGGGGCAGGAGTTTGCCGAGCGCGGCTACGAGGCGGCCACGGTCCGCGAGATCTGCTTGGCGGCCGGCGTGAACGTGGCCGCCGTCAACTATTACTTCGGCGACAAGCAGCGGCTTTACATCGAGAGCGTGAAGCATGCCCACGAGGAGCGGGTGCGGCAGGTGCCGCTGCCGGAGTGGCCGCCCGACCGCCCCGCCGCCGACAAGCTCCGCGATTTCGTCACCAACATGGTCGAGCGGATGCTGGGTTTCGGCCAGCCCCAATGGCAGGTGCGGCTCATGCTCCGCGAAATTCTCCAGCCCACCGACGCCTGCCGCGAACTCGTCGAAGACTACATCCGTCCGCATTTTGCGCTGCTCGTCTCGATTCTCGACGAATTGTGTGGCGGCCGCATGGGCCAGCCGCAGTTGCGGCGCGTGGCCATGAGCATCATCGGCCAGTGCTTCGTCTACCGCGCGGCGGGCGACGTGATCGGCATGCTCATCCCGGCCGATGAGCTGCGATCACTTCACGCCCCGCGCGAACTCGCCGCCCACGTCACCCGGTTCGCCCTCGCGGCCCTCGGCGGCTGTTCACCGCTCACCTCCTTTCCCGACGGTCACTCGCCATCCCCATGAAGTTCTTCCGCTCGATTCTCGGCTGGCTCACTCCGCTCGCGGTCCTCGGGGCGGGGATCGGGATTTTTCTGGCCCTCGGCAAGCAGCCCCCGCCGGAACGCAAGCCGGTGGATGCGCAGGCCGCCGTGCCGGTGCGCACGGCTCCCGTGCTCGTCGAGGAGGCCGGCGTCGACGTGGAGACCGACGGCGTCGTCGTGCCCGTGCGCGAGGTCACGCTGGCAGCGGAAGTCGGCGGCCGTGTCATGCTCAAGTCGGCGGCCTGCAACGAAGGCGAGTTCGTCACCAAGGGCACGCTCCTCCTGCAAATCGACCCGCGGGATTACGAACTCGACGTCGCCCGCCTGGAGCGGGAGCAGACCCAGGCAGCCCTGGCCATCGAGGAGATCGACGAGGAGCTCGTGCAAAACGCGTCGTCGGTCGATCTCGCCAAGCGGCAGGTGGAGCTCGCGCGGCGGGAGGCGGCGCGGCTGGAGGGGCTGAAGAGCGACCGCATCGTCACCGAATCCGAGCACGACCGGGCCGTGCGCGACGAGCTCACCGTGGCGAACGCGCTGACGGGGCTCGAAGGTCAGCGGCGCGTGCTGACGAAGCGGCGGACTCGGCTCGTCGAGGGGCAGGCGCTGGCCGCGACGATGCTCGAGCGAGCGAAACTCGACCTGCAACGGACGAAGGTCGTGGCCCCGGCCGATGGAAAAGTGGTGGAAGATAAGGTGGAACAGGATTCCTTCGTGGCCAAGGGCACGCCGCTGGTGACGCTCGAAGACACGAGCGCCGCCGAGGTGCGGACGAGCCTGCAGATGGACGAGGTGGCGCGGGTCTGGAGCGGCCGCGAGCAGCAGGCGGCTGGCCGGAGCGGTGGCCACGATCTGCCGCCCACGCCCGCCACCGTGGTCTACACGATCGGCGACAAGACCTACCAGTGGCAGGGCATCCTCGCGCGGCAGGAGGGGCGGGGGCTCGATGAAAAGACCCGCACGCTTCCCTGCCGGGTGATCGTCCACGACCCCGCGGGCGTCAAGGCGATCGACCGGTATGGTGCAGTGATGCCGGAGCTGCCGGCCGGGGCGCCGCGCACGCTCCTGCGCGGGATGTTCGTCGAGGTCAGGGTGCACGTTGACGAGGGGGGCGAGCTCGTCTCGATCCCCGAGGAGGCCCAGCGGCCGTCGGGCGACGTGTGGGTGATGCGCGACGGCCGCCTGGCGATCGTCAAGCCGCGGCCGCTCGCCGTGCGGAAGGGCCGCGTGATCTTCGATGCGGTGGAGTCGGGGCTGTTGCCGGGAGACCGGGTGGTCGTGAGCCAGCTCACCCAGGCCCGCGACGGCATGGCGATCGCCGAGACGGCGCGGCCGGATCGCGAGGCGGCGCGGCCGACGGCGGCTGCCGACGACGCGTCGTGAGGCCACTTTCCGGGGTCGATATCTGATGCGCACGATCGTCACGTGGTGTGTCCGCAACATGCCGGCGATGAATACGCTGGTGATGGCGGTGCTCCTGGTAGGGGGCATGAGCTTCGCGTCGATGCGGCGCGAGGTGTTTCCCGAGTTCGAGCTGGAGATCGTGCTCGTGAGCGTGCCCTATCCCGGGGCCACGCCCGAGGAGGTGGAGGAGGGAATCTGCCAGAAGATCGAGGAGGCCTGCCGCAGCGTCGCGGGCATCAAAAAGCTCACGAGCGTGGCCCAGGAAGGCATGGGCTACTGCGTGTTCGAGCTCCGCGAGACTGTGAAGGACGTGCAGAAGACGCTCGGCGAAATACGCTCGGAGGTGGAGCGGATCCCGAGCATGCCGGAGCTGGCCGAGGATCCGAAGGTGGAGCAGGTGACGCTGCGGACACCGGCGATCAAGGTGGGCGTGCTGGCGCCAGAGCGGGCGCCGGGCGAGGAGGTGAGCGAAGGGGAGCTCCGCGACGTGGCCGAGGCGGTGCGGGACGACCTGCTCGCCCTGCCGGCCGTGTCGGCCGCCAACCTTCTCGGCGCGAAGGACTACCAGATCGACATCGAGATCTCCGAGGACACGCTCCGCAAATACGGCCTCTCCCTGCAGAAGGTGGCCGAGATCGTCCGCCGGGAAAACCTGGAGATGCCCGGCGGCACGATCCGCAGCGAGAGCGGCGAGATCCTCCTCCGCGGCAAGAACAAGCGGTATGTCGGCGAGGAGATCGCCAAGCTCCCGCTGGTGACGCTTCCCGACGGGCTCGTGCTCACGGTCGGCGACCTGGGCACCGTCCGCGACGAATTCGCCGACGTGGCCGCCACGAACCGGATCAACGGCCGGCAGGGGATGGTGGTGTCGATCGACCGCAGTTCGGGCGAGGACCTGCTCGCGATGGTGGCGGCCGTGAAGGACTATGTGGCCCGGGCCCGGCTCCCCGCCGGCTACGAGCTGGCCGTGTGGGCCGACCAATCGATCGACGTCAAGGATCGGCTGCGGATGCTCGTGGAGAACGGGCTCCAAGGCCTGCTCGTCGTGTTCGTGATCCTGACGATGTTTCTCGACATCAAGATCGCCTTCTGGGTGGCGATGGGCATCCCCTTCTCGATGCTCGGTACGGGCATGCTCATGTATGGCACCGATCAGACGCTCAACATGCTCTCCATGTTCGCCTTCCTGATGGCGATCGGCATCGTGGTCGACGACGCCGTGGTCGTGAGCGACAACGTCGACCGCCACCGGCGGATGGGGAAATCGCTCACGGCGGCGGCGATCGACGGCACCGTGGAGGTGATCCCGTCGGTGATTTCCAGCGTGCTCACGACCGTGATCACCTTTCTGCCGCTGTGCTTTGTGTCGGGGGTGATGGGCAAGTTCATTGCCGTGATGCCATTCGCCTTCATCACGGCCCTGTTGATGTCTCTCCTCGAGTCGACCCTCGTGCTTCCCGGCCACTTGGCGCACGAGAAGAATCTCGTGTTCACGATCTTCGGCATCCTGCTCTACCCGCTGCGGCCGCTCCTGGCCGTCGTGGCCATGCTCCAGCGTGTATGTGACCGGGGCCTGAAATGGTTCGTGAAAACGCTGTACGCGCCGTTTCTCGACTTCGCCTTGGAAAACCGGGCGACCGTGTTGGCCGCGGCCGTGGGGATTCTGCTCGTGGCCTTCGGCATCGTGCGCAGCGGCGGCACGCCCTTCCGCCTGTTTCCCAAGATCGATGCCAACCGGCTGACGGCCAAGATCGTGTTTCCCGACGGCACGCCAGCGAGCGTCACGGAGGATGCCACGCTGCGGCTCGAGGAGGCGGCCGTCGCCACCGCCCGCAAACTTTCCTCTCTTGAGACCCCGATCCTGGAGCTCGTGCACCGGGCCGTGGGGCAGGTGTCGGCCCCCGGTGAGGTCGGCCCCGACGCCCGCATGAGCGGCAGCCACGTGGGGGCCGTGTCGCTCGAACTCGTCGAGGGGGAGAAGCGGAGCGTGACGAGCGAGGAATTCATCAGCGAATGGCGGCGGGCCGCGGGCGAATTCCCGGGCACGGAAAGCCTCGTCTTCGGCACGGAAAACATCGGCCCCGGCGGCAAGGCGGTGGAATTCAAGCTGCTGGCGAGCTCCGATCCGGAGTCGGTGCGGCAGCTCGAGGCCGCGGTGGAGCGTTGCAAGGAATGGCTCGTCCAGTATCCCGGCGTCATCGACATCGACGATGATTCGCGGCCCGGCAAGTGGGAATACCAGGTGAAGGTGAAGCCGCGGGCCGAGGCGATGGGCGTGTCGCTTGCCGATCTCGCCGCCACCCTCCGGGCGAGCTTCTACGGCGAGGAGGTGATGCGGCTGCAGCGCGGCCGCCATGAGGTGAAGCTCATGGTGCGGTATCCCCGCGAGGAGAGGCGGAGTTTCGCCACGTTGGAGGGGCTGCGGGTGACCGGCCCCGACGGCGTCAAACGGCCGATCGGCGAGCTGGCCGACGTCACGGTGCAGCGTGGCTACTCGGAGATCAACCGCCTCGGCCAGAAGCGGTCGATCTCCGTGTTGGCCGACATCGACGTGGCAAAGAGCGCCCTCACCAGCGCGCAGGTGGTGGCCGACCTGCAGAAGCGGCTGATGCCTGATCTCCTCACCGAATTCCCGGCCGTGCGCGTGCGTTGGGAGGGGGAGCAGGAGCAGACCAGGGAGTCGCTGCAGAGCCTCGGAGTGGGCTTCGTCGTCGCCCTGTTTGCGATGTTCGTGCTCCTCACGATGGAGTTCAAGTCGTATTTCCAGCCCTTGCTGATCATCGCCGTCATCCCGTTCGGCTGCGCCGGGGCGATCTTCGGCCACGCCCTGATGGGCATGCCGCTGACGATCTTCAGCATGTTCGGCCTGGTGGCTTTGGCGGGCGTGGTGGTGAACGACTCGATCGTGCTCATCGACTTCATCAACCACCGCGTGCGCGAGGGGCGACCGCTGCGGGAATCGCTGCGCGAGGCCGGCTGCCTGCGGTTTCGTCCCGTATTTCTCACGAGCGTGACCACGATCGGCGGCCTGCTGCCGCTCCTCTTCGAGAAGAGTTTCCAGGCCCAGTTCCTCATCCCGATGGCCACGGCGCTGGCTTTTGGCCTGGCCACGACGACGCTGCTGGTGCTGATTCTCGTGCCGGTGATGTATTCGTTTTTCGGCACGAGCGCCCGCGAGGAGGAGGCGGAGGAATTTGCCGAGGGCTACGCGCCGGCGGCGGGCGGCAGCATGGTGGACCCGGATGAGGCGGAGAAGGAGTGGCTTCCGGATCACCTCCGCGAACAAGCGGTCTGACGACGTTCGCTGCGGTGGCTTTGGCTGACGATCAACTGGCCCAACCTGGCTTCGGGCTCCCCGTACCCCGTCGCCGGACGTTCGCTGCGGGCATCCTGCCCTCCGCTCACTCGATGCTGACTGCGCTCCGGCATCCTGCCTCCGCCGACCGATCCGCCTTTGGCGGATCGGTGCCCGAGCAACGCCGGCTCTCGGAGTACGGGGAGCCCGAAACCTCACCGTTCACAGGCAACAAGGACTAGGCCCGGAGGGCCGGGTTAACACCAGCGGGCGGACGCCCGCCAAGCAAGCCGAGGCCAGGATGGCGAGGCTTGCGTGAAGATAGCCGGGCCGGGTTAGCACCAGCGGGCGGACGCCCGCCAAGCAAGCCGAGGCCAGGATGGCGAGGCTTGCGTGAAGATAGCCGGGCCGGGTTAGCACCAGCGGGCGGACGCCCGCCAAGCAAGCCGAGGCCAGGATGGCGAGGCTTGCGTGAAGCGAGGCACGGGGCTGCCCATGCCCTCGAGCGGGCTATGGGAGCAAACGCAGGCAGGATGCCGAAGCGCAGCGGACATGCAGTGAGCTGAAGCCTGGAGGGCTGAAGCGAACGTCCGAGCGAGGGTGTGGGCGGTCCCGTGCCGGGTTGGGCCAGTCGGCTCTCAGCAGCATCCGACGCCTACCGGTTGATCAGGAAATGGCAGATGTCGCCATCCTGCATCACGTACTCCTTGCCCTCGACACGGAGCTTGCCGGCGGCGCGGATGTCTTTCTCCGTCTTGTAGTGCTCCAGGTCTTCGAGAGAGTAGATCTCGGCCCGGATGAAGCCCTTCTCGAAATCAGTGTGGATCACGCCTGCCGCCTGCGGAGCGAGCGCGCCGACGGGGATCGTCCAGGCGCGGACCTCCTTTTCACCCGCCGTGAAATAGCTCTGCAGGCCGAGGGTCTTGTAGGCGGCGCGGGCGAGCGCGGCCAAGGCAGGCTCCGTGAGACCCGCCCCGGCGAGCATCTCGGCCCGGTCGGCCTCGTCGAGCTCCGCGATCTCCGCCTCGAGCTTCGCGCACACGGGCACCACCTGGGCGCCAGACTTCGTGGCCGCCTCGCGGACCTGCTGCACAAGCGGGCCTTTCCCCTCCAGATCGGTCTCGTCCACGTTGGCCACGTAGAGGATCGGCTTGGCCGTGAGCAGGCCGAATTCCTTCACGGCCTTCTTCTCGGCGTCGTCGAGCGGGAGCGTGCGCAGGGGCTTCTGTTCACCGAGCCAGGCAAGGCACTTCTTCATCGCCTCCACCTTGAGCTTGGCCTCCTTGTCGGTGCTCTTGGCCGCCCGCTCCGCCTTGGGGAGGAGGTTCTCCAGGTGCTGGATGTCGGCGAGCATCAGCTCGATCTCGATCGTCTCCATGTCGGAGACGGGATCCACCTTGCCCGCCACGTGGATCACGTCCGGATCCTCGAAGCACCGCACCACCTGGAGGATGGCGTCCACCTCGCGGATGTGCGAGAGAAACTTGTTGCCCAGCCCCTCGCCCTCGCTGGCCCCCTTCACGATGCCGGCGATGTCGACGAGCTTGAGGGCGGCGGGAATCACCTTCTGTGGCGGGATGTATTTCGTGATCCGGCCCAGGCGGCCGTCGGGCACGCTCACCATCCCCTCGTTGGGTTCTATCGTGCAGAAGGGATAGTTGGCGCTCTGGGCCGTCTTCGACTGGGTGAGGGCGTTGAAGAGCGTGCTCTTGCCGACGTTCGGCAGCCCGACGATGCCTGCTTCCATGATGCGCTGCGTTGCTCCGCCTTGTACTCGGAAAATCTTGTGCTCGGAAAATCTGGCATCATGATGCGCGATATGGCGAGAACCTCCTATACCCTCGGTGCGGACTTCTTCGACCGCTCCGCCGACCGCGTTGCCCGCGACCTGCTCGGGGCGCGGCTCGTGGTCCGTGGCGCCGATGGCCGCGCCACGCGGCATGTCGTCTTCGAGACCGAGGCCTACCTCGGTGGCCACGACCTGGCCTGCCACGGCGCGAAGGGGATGACGAACCGCAACGCGGTGATGTTCGGCCCGCCCGGCCGCTGGTATGTGTACCTCTGCTACGGGATGCACTGGATGCTCAACGTCGTCACCGGGCAGCCCGGCGTGCCGGCGGCGGTGCTCATCCGTGGGGCGGGGGCGTTCGTCGGCCCCGGGCGGCTGACCCGCGGCCTGCGCATCGACCGCTCGTTCGACGGCCGGCCCGCGAGCCGCCGGGCGGGGTTGTGGCTGGAGGCGTCGGGCATGAGGATTCCCCGGCGGTTGGTGGCACGGACGCCGCGGATCGGCGTCGGCTACGCCGGCGAGTGGGCGGAGAAGCCGCTGCGGTTTGTCGTCGATCCGACGCGGCTCCCTACAATGGCAGCATCGCGGAGGTGAAGGCATGAAGCGTGTCGTGGCCGCAATGTTCGTCGCAGGAGCAGGCATCATGATGGCCGGAGAAGCGGGGCGGGCAGGAGCAGAGGAGGGGCCGCCGCAACTGGCCAAGGCGACGTTCGCCGGAGGCTGCTTCTGGTGCACGGAGGCCGTGTATGCCGAGCTCAAGGGGGTGAAGGAGGTCACCAGTGGCTACATCGGCGGGCAGGTGCCGAACCCCACCTACAAAGACGTCTGCACCGGCCTCACGGGCCACGCCGAGGCCATCGAGATCGAGTACGACCCGCAGGTGGTGTCGTTCGAGAAACTGCTCGAGGTGTTCTTCGCCACGCATGATCCGACCACCCTCAACCGGCAGGGGGCCGACGCGGGCACGCAGTATCGCTCAGGCATCTTCTACCACGACGACGAGCAGAAGCGGATCGCGGAAGCGGTGATCGAGAAACTCGACGATGCCAAGGTGTTTCCCGGAAGGATCGTCACCGAGGTGACAAAGGCCACGACGTTCTACCCCGCCGAGGACTATCACCAGGACTACTTCGCCAACAATCCGTTCCAACCCTACTGCCAGGCCGTCGCCGCGCCGAAGGTGGCGAAGGTGCGGAAGGTGTTCAAGGACCTGGTGAAGTAGCACGGGCTGCGGCCTTTCTCTCCGAGCATCTCCCTCGATTCTCCGCCAGGCGGCTCCGACCATGCCCTTCTGCGACGATTCCTTCCTACTCTCGAACGCCGTGGCCGAGGATCTCTTCCACCGCGTCGCATCGCGGCAGCCGATCGTCGACTACCACTGCCATTTGAGCCCGCGCGACATCGCCGAGGATCGGCGGTTCGAAAACATCCATGCCGCGTGGCTCGAGGGAGACCACTACAAGTGGCGGGCGATGCGGGCCGACGGCGTGGCCGAGGCGTTGATCACCGGGGCCGCCAGCCCGCGGGAAAAATTCCAGGCCTGGGCGGAGACGGTGCCGCACACGCTCCGCAATCCGCTCTTCCACTGGACGCACCTGGAACTGCGCCGCCACTTCGGCATCGACGACCTGCTCGACGGCGGTTCCGCCGAGCGGGTCTGGCAGGAGACGGGCCGGCAGCTCGCGCAGGGCGATCTCACGGCCCGCGGCATCCTCCGCCGCATGCAGGTGGCTGTGGTGGGCACGACCGACGACCCTGCCGACTCGCTGGACTGGCATGCCCGGATCGCGGCCGAAGGCATCACGACGCGGGTCGTGCCCACGTTTCGCCCCGATGCGGCCCTGAAGGTGCGGCAGCCTGACCGGCTCGCGCCCTGGGTGCGGCGGCTCTCCGACGCGGCGGGCATCGGCGCCGATTCGTTCGCGGGCTTCGTGCGGGCGCTCGAGGCGCGGCACGATGCCTTCGCCGTCGCCGGATGCCGGGCGACCGACCATGGCCTTGAATGCCTGCCCGACGTCGACTGCACCACCGCGGAGGCCGGCCGCGTGTGGGAGCGGGCCGTGGCGGGCACCGCCGCCACCGTGGAGGAAGCGGCGCGGTTCACGGCGTGGCTGATGCTGCACGTGGCCCGCCTCAACCACGCCAAGGGCTGGGTGACGCAGCTCCATCTCGGGCCGTTCCGCGATCCCAATCCGCTGCTCGCCCGCGAACTCGGCGCCGACGCCGGCTGCGACACGATCGGCGACGCGCGGCAGGGGCCGGGGCTGGTGCGGTTTCTGGGCACGCTCGCCGGCGAGGCGGCGCTCGGCCGCACGATCCTTTACAACATCAACCCCGCCGATAACGCCCTCTTCGCCTGCCTGCCGGGCTCGTTTCAGGACGGCCGGGTCGCCGGCAAGATCCAATGGGGCAGCGGCTGGTGGTTCATGGATCAGGAGCGTGGCATGCGCGACCAGATGAACATGCTTTCCGATCTCGGGCTGCTGTCGCGATTCGTCGGGATGGTGACCGATTCGCGGTCGTTCCTCTCCTACCCGCGGCACGAATACTTCCGCCGGATCCTCTGCGACCTCGTCGGAGCCGACGTGGTCACTGGCCGGCTGCCCGACCGACGCGACTGGCTCGACGGCCTCGTCACGGCCGTCTGCTGCACCAACGCCCGGGAGCTGTTCGGCTTGGCGTGATGGCCTGCCGTCACCGCGACCAGATTTTCTCGTCGCCGTAGGCTGCGGCCTGCTTTTCGATCTGTTCTTCCAGCGTCAGCGGGCAGTCTCTCCGACAGGCCGCGATCTGTTGTTGCGCCTCGGGCCAGCGATCCTCGCTCGCGGCCAACGCGGCTTTCGCGCGGAGCAACTGCCACGAATTGTCCGGATCCCGGCATTGCACGAGAAGCGCGGCATCGGCGCGGTCTTCGGCGGAGGGCTTTTTCCGGGTGAGGAAAAAATGAGCCGCGTCGCCGGCGAGAATCGGGTCGATCCGCGGAGGCTTGCCACGTTTCTTCTGCCGGTGGAAACCCTCGCCGGTCAACGCCTTGCGGAAGTAGGTGGCCGCCGTCGGCTCCGCCTTCGTCGCGACGGCGAAGGTGGCGACGAGCCATTGCTGCGGGGCTGATTGATCCTCCGGAGGCATGCCCTTGATCAATTTCACGTAGTTGTTCACCAGGTGCGGACGATCGGCCAGGATGGCGACG
>JBIIIP010000080.1:0-14149 GCA_044234625.1 Pirellulales bacterium
CCGATGTATTCGAGCGTGATGAAGCCCGGCTCGGACAGGCCGACCGTGGCTCCTTCCCAGAGCACCACCTCACCGGTGACCGGATCGCGCGGCCCGACCCACAGGAAACTCTCGAGCGCCGTCGAGAAGGAGGAACCGCTGGTCACCGTAAAGAACGGGGCCGCTATCCCCGGGCGGCAGACAGTCGCGGCACCGCAAACGACCGCCATCACGGCCGCGCCACGGCCAAGCGCCAGCGCGAGATGCAGGAAACGAAACAACGTGGTGTGGTCGGTCATGGTCAAAGCCTCACAGGGAAACACCGCGGGGCGGCTTCCGTTCACGATGGGCGTCCACCTGGCTGCAGACGTGACGAAATCGGTCACTGCGGCGAGAGACTCGGACCGCTCGACCGGTTTCGGCCTACGCTGCGCCGGAACTGCGCCAGAGAGGCGTAGCGTCCAGCAACTCGTCTACCGATGAGGCGCCGGTGAAACGTCGTGCCGGCGGAATCCGCTCTCACGACGCTCCCGACAAGGCAAGCATCCGGGCACCGGTCAGACGAGGCAAATCGGCGCCCCGCTGCCGCACACTGCCGCTGTGCCCCCGGGTTTTTCCAGAGAGACACTCCCGTCTGGCAGGGCCGCGGCCCTCAACCCGCGAGCCGGAGGCGTGCCACGGAGACGCGTGCTGCGGAGCCCTCATCAACATGGGCCAGGGCCGTCGTCACGATCCGCTCGGCGGCTTCCGACCACGAGGGCAGGCGATCGGGCTTGATGCGGACTCTGCAATGCGAACCGTGACCACAGAAGTCGCTGAGCCGGGTCGTGAGGTCGTCGGGGCAGTGGGGATCGAAATAGATACAGCGACTGCCCCCAACTTCACGGTGCACCGGAATGTCGGATGCGAACACGGGCAGGCCGGCAGCGAGCGCCTCCACGATCGGCAGGCCGTATCCCTCCGCCAGGGACGGAAAGACGAGGGCCCGGGCATGGTGGTAGGCATGGAGAAGTTCCGCGTCGCTCGTGTCCGACACGTGGAGGATTCCATTTCCCCACGCAGGATGGCGGCGCATAGCGGCCGCCACGCCCTGCCCCTTCCAGCCGACTATTCCGAGCACGAGCAGCCGCGTAGTCGGATCCTCGGCATGCACCCTGCGAAAAGCCTCGAAAAGCAGGGCCTGGTTCTTCCGCGGCTCGATCGTTCCGACAGCCAGGAACGGGGCAGCGTCGCCCTCGGCGAAAAAACGCTGCAGGGACGCCCGCACGTTGGTCCTCACGCCCCACGGCCGCGGTGCCGGGCGGAAGTCCGACCCGTTGCGAAACACCGTCACGTGCCGCTTCGCAACTTCGGCGCGGCCGAGCGCCAGGAGCTCGGCACGGGTTTCCCGAGCAACCGCCTCCGACACCGCGAGCACGAAGTCGGCCCGCGTGAGCGTGGCCTGCATCCAGCGGCGAAAGACGGCGGTGCTCTTCGGGGGCACGAGTTCGGGATGGCGCAGCGGGATGAAGTCGTGCTGCACCACGCCCAGCCGCGTGCCTGCGGCACGGGCCACGTCGATCGCTCCCCAGAGATCCTCGGTCCACGAGGAATCGGGAAGAAGCAGCACGTCGCGCGGGCCGAAAGTGATCTCGGGGCTCGATGGGACGTAGTCGCGGAGCCGAGCCGCGAGGCGGGCCGCCTTGCGCACGAGCGTGCGCGGCACCAGCAGCTTTCGGAGCCGGCGGGTCACAGGGTGTTCGGGGCCAGTCGGCGGGAGAAGTCCCTCCGGTCCGACGGGCGCCGGTACGAACCGCCCCCACTGAAACCGCACCGGCACAAGCACGGCCCCTTGCGCCGCCGCGAACGCGGCCCCATGACGCACGATGTTTCGCACCACACGCGGAATGCCGGTGCTCACCGGTCTCGCGAGTGTCTGCGTGCAATCAACATAGATTCGTGGCCGCGAATCGCACGACAGGTCGCCGCCAGCGTCAGGATCAAATCGCGGCGTGTTACACCGCCCCAGGCGAGAACCCCCCATAAGGGTTATATCGGTAGCAGGGGCTCGATCCCTTGATTTTTCGTTGCGCGGGCACCTCGGCGACAATCGCGGGCAGCTCATCAGCGACGCCTGAAAAAATGCGCGCTCGTCATGGCCTTGCGCGAGTTCGCCCAAGTCGGTCGGCAAGCCTTGGCGGGAGAGACGGGTAGTGGCACCAACCTCCGCCGAGATTTACCCCCTGATTCCGGCCCTTCGTGTCAGACGGCTCCATGGTCGCCTCGATGGCTGATCGGGCGGGGTGTGTATTCGCGGACGGAAGGGGTGTGATGGCGGGCGGATACGGAGGGTGGTGCGGGCGGAGTGAGACTGGCGTGAAAACACAGAGGGGAGCAGCCCCTGATGGCGACCTACTCCCCTTGCGTTCGAATCACGTCAGTTGGCTTCGCATCGTCAGGTTTTCGCGACGGTTTCCCGGCTTCCGGCACTCCTTCGGGCGTTGTTCCTTATGGATTGTCCCACCCGCGACCCGCCCCGCCCGCGAAAGGTGCTTTGCTTCAAGCCCTGTCTGCCGTGGATTTGCAGCGGACCGCCGGGGCATTAGATTAATGCCCCTCGGCGCAGGCGGCCCGAACCGGATTTTGTCCCGGACCCTCAGGAGCCCCTGCCATGTCGTCGCCGATTCAATGCATCGGGATTCTCACGAGCGGCGGGGACTGCCCCGGGCTCAATGCCGTCATCCGGGCAGCCGCCCGCAGCGCGGAACGGCTCGGCTACAGCTGCGTCGGCTTCCTGCGCGGTTATGAGGGTCTCGTCGATCCCGTCAGCTACATGCCGCTCCATGCGCGGAACATCGCCGGCATTCTCACCCAGGGAGGAACGATCCTCGGTTCGACCAACAAGGGGAGATTCTCGGCCACCGTCGGCGAGGATCAGCGGGTGTCGATCGATCCGGCCCTGCTCGATCAGGTGGAGGCCACCGTGCGGCAGATGTCGCTCAGCGGCTTGATCTGTGCCGGCGGTGACGGCTCCCTGGCGATCGCTCAGCAGTTCCACGAGCGGGGCATCCCAGTGATCGGGGTGCCGAAGACGATCGACAACGACCTCGGGGCGACCGCCTTCACGTTCGGCTTCGATTCCGCCGTTGCCGCCGCGACAGACGCCCTCGACCGGCTCCACACCACCGCCGCCAGCCACGAGCGAATCATGGTGCTGGAGGTGATGGGCCGGCACGCGGGCTGGATCGCCCTCCACTCCGGCATCGCCGGAGGAGGCGACGTGATCCTGTTGCCGGAGATTCCCTGGACCTTCGAGAACGTCTGCGGCAAGATTCTCCGGCGCGAGGCCGAGGGCAAGCGGTTCACGCTCGTCGTCGTGGCGGAGGGGGCGCACCTGCCCGACAAGGGACTCGTGCACGGCGGGGCCAACGGAACCCGGCAGCAGGTCCGGCTCGGTGGCGTCGGCGAGGCCGTGGCGGAGGAGCTATCCCGGCGGCTTCACCGTGACGTGCGGACGGTCGTGCTCGGCCACCTGCAGCGCGGCGGCGAGCCGACGCCCTTCGACCGGGTGCTGGCGACCCAGTTCGGAGCCCATGCGGTGCGACTGATCCACCAGGGTCAGTTCGGCCAGATGGTCTGCTATCGGCCCCCGCACATCGAGAGCGTGCCCATCGCCGACGCGATCCGCCAGCTGTCGCGGGTCGATCCGGACAGCTCCGCGGTGCAGGCCGCCCGGGCGCTCGGCATCGGGTGCGGTGACTGCGCGGAGCTCGCCAGCCCATTTGCCACCGTGGTGGGAGCAGTCCATGGCCAACGCGGTCGGAAGAACAGGGTGAAGACCGGCCAGCGACGCCCCGTTCCCGTCCGGCCGCGGTGAGCCCTGCCGCGTCACGCGGGCGTGAACGCGGCGTAGTCCGCGGCCGCGGCCCCGGCCAGTCAGGCGTCGATGATCCGCCGGCCAAGCGGATCGAGATCGTTGCGCCGAAACGCCAGTGGCTGGGCCCAGAAAAACTCCGTCAGCTGCTCCGCCCCGGCCGAGTAGGCCGCCGCGCCGACTTCCGGCTGCAGGGTTGGGGGCGGAGAGGAGGTGGCTGGCAGGGAAGATGAATAGCCGCTCGAAATTCAAGAACGCTGCTGGGCCATCATGTGGCCGCCGGGGTTTTAGTAGTCCGCCGGAACGACTTCGCCTCCCGCTCGCGTGCAAAGTGCTCGAAACACCTCAATCGCTGTTTCCTCACCGATGAGTCGACAAGAGCCATCCATATTCAGGAATTGCGTACCAGCCCGATACGGGCCGATGAATCCACCGGGACTGCCCTGCCGGCTCGGCGCGCTAGACCTTACGTGCACGAGCACGGACGTGATCGCAGGACGCCAATTCCAACTCGGCTCCGCCGGACGGTACTGAGGTGACTCCGGCGCGTACACGAGTTCCTGCCCAGGCACGACTCCAACCCAACTGCTGCGAGTGTGGCGGCTCATGCGTTCGCCAACGCCTATCGTCTTGCTCGCACCATCGCTAATATCTGAAAGCCGAACACGACTATTGCGGTGAAAGACACCGTTGAAGGGTAGCTGTTCGTATGCCGACGTACCCGTCGAAGCGACGTAGCTGCATACTGCGGCCTGCGTGATGACGGAGGGTGTGTTGGTAGCGGCTGGAGGATCTCCCGAATCGGTAATGTCGATCAATTTCGGCCCCGTGTCGCCCGGATCGATGAACAGGGGCACGATGGTTTCCCTCGCAGCTTTGTTGAGCAAGTCGGTGATCGGCAAGTCAAACCGAATACTTCCATGAAGCGAGGACTCCTCCATAAACGGCAGAATGAATGCGAAAAAGCTCCAACCGGGCCCTGATTCTGGTACGGCGTCATTCGACCCGCCTGCCCAACTACCAGTAATAGTTGATTTGAAGCCAGCCGGGAAATACCGATATGCGTCATGGAATGAGTGCAGCGCTAAACCGATCTGCCTGAGATTCGACAGACTTTGGGTGCGACGCGCTGCTTCCCTTGCGCTTTGAACCGCTGGGAGCAGCAGTCCGACGAGCGTGCCGATGATCGCTATGACAACCAGCAGTTCCACTAAGGTGAACCCGGTACGGCTCGACTTTTTTATCAGGGGGGGCGAAACAACTGTTACTTCCGTTTCCGAGATGAAACCGGCGTCGTCAGCTTTCGCAACCTCTGTGTCACCAGCGTTGCCAACATGCCGTTTGATGCGAGCCAATCGCCGCATTGACTTACCAGCGGCCACATAGGCAGCGGCGGCGGCAGCAGCGGCCGATTCCGTTTGTGACGCGGACTTCGTCGTGTCCAGTCGGCCCAAATCGCTAAAAACATTCATCGCCAACACCTCATCAGATAGCAGCAAGAGTTGGCCGTGACCCCGTTGGTCCCGGCTCGGTTTGCTGGCTGGCTGATGGGGCAACGCCCAAGGCTGGCTGGCGTGGGCCATTGAAAGCGGCATAAATCGCTACTAGCATGGCCCCGGCAGTGTTGAGAAGGATTCTCAACACTGCCGCGAATAAAGGTAGCAGCAGCTGTCAAAAATTCAAACCCGGCATTTTCCCGGGCCTAAAGCTATGGATGACCCGGTTTCCAAGAACGCCGCCGATAGCCCCACGGATCGAGAGCCGTCCACTTCCCGAGACGTACTCCCGCCGTGCCAGCTATGCGGTATCGAGGTCGATGCAAAGGGCGTCAGACGAACAACCTCGACGGCCTTGCTAGGCACCAAGACTGAGCTGCACATTCTGCACAACGGTGAGACGTACCGCCTTACGCTCACGCGTTTCGGCAAGCTAATGCTGCAGAAGTAATACGGGCCCCACTTGAGACTCGCGCCCCCGCCCTGCTTTCCTCTATTGCGCCCTCTGCCTGCTGGTGCGATGATGCGGCCTCCAGACAAGGAGGCCAGGCCGCATGGATATCGTTGAACTGAAGCGTGGCAGCGACCGGGTGGTCGATGGTCAGTCCACATCGCGAAGCCAATACCGCAACCATGCAGCATTTTCTCAATGCGGCGGCCAAACAGCTTGGCCCACGTCAGCACGTCGTGATGGTGCTGGACAGAGCGGGCTGGCACACGGCGAAGCAGGTCAAGTGGCCACGACGAATAACGTCGCTGTTCCTGTCGCCTTATTCCTCGGAACTGAATCCTGCCGAGCGACTTTGGCTCTGGTTCCGTGAACGCCACTGGAGCAACCGCGTCTACCCAGACGAGCCGTCGCTCATTCACGAGGCGAAAAGGAGCCTTCACCAGCTTCGCCGGGCAGAAGTCCGTTCAATCTGCGCAACGCGATGGGTCACGCGCGAGGATCAAGTGTGACTCGTATAAGAGGGGTGGCCGACGCCTGCGCGTCTGGTTCTTCGCCCCCTGCGGACCTCGCCGCTCGTGACGGGACTTTCGAGCCTGCATGCAGTCTCGCGTAGCCACCCGGACGTCACGGATGATGACTGTCCGCGGCCACACCTCGTGCCCCGCCTTGGCGATGATCCGCTCCAAATGCGTCCGCAGGTTCGCTCTCCATCGAGTCGCGATGGGCACGGTCTCCTTCGCGTTCGGCTTCGCCAATTCAAAGGCGTCGGCAAGAATCACCCGCAATTCGGGGCTGATGGGAACGACCGTACGGCATGGTCTTCACCATGATGCTCGGTCTTCCTCGCCCGCACCGTTCGGCCCGCCTTTCTCCCAGTTGATGGCACCCCACGTCAATCCGCCGACAGGATCCCCCTGGCGGCCTTCGTGATTGCCACGACCGCGGGGTGCTTGATCCGTTTTTCCACCGAGATCACGTAGAAACGTTCACGAATCGACTTCTCCCGGCCAATCACGCGCACGCCGTACGTGCGCATCACCTCGGCCTCCACCGCGGTAGGCACGGCGAACAGGCCGTCGCCGGAGGCGCCAAACGCCTTCAACAGCCCGCTGTCGGCGAATTCGGCGCGGACCGTGGGACGAATACCGTTGTCGTCAAACCACTGTTCGAGAGACCGGCGGAGCACCGTGTTGCCATACGGCAGCAGAAATGGCGCCCCGGACAATGAGCGAGGGAAGTCACGCCGATGTCGCCTGGCGAGCGCCGGCGTGGCACAGAAACTGACCCCGCATTCACCGAGCATGTGATTGAAGAGCTTCAGTCCGGGCCGTGGCTGCGCCGGATAATCGCTGATGACGAGATCCAATTCGTGCAGCGCCAAGTCGGCCAGCAGGCGATCGGGGGGTCCGTCGATGCACGTGATTCGGACCTCCTCGCGGAGCGTCGAGGCCGGCGCGAGTAGGCGATGGACGAGAACCTTGGGCAGCGTGTCCGCCACGCCCACGGCGAATCGCAACGGCTGGCCGCGCGGGCGGTCGTGCAGCGCATCCTGTAAGTCGCGCCCCAGTGAGAAGATCTCGTCCGCGTAGCGATACACCAGCTGGCCCGTATCGGTGAGCGCGATCGACCTGCCGGACCGCTCGAAGAGCCGGGTCTTGAGGGCACGCTCGAGCTCGCGAATCTGAGCGCTCACAGTCGGCTGCGTGAGATGGAGGGCGCGACAGGCCCGCGCGATGCTGCCCTCCCGCGCGGCCATCCAGAAATAGAGGAGGTGGTGGTAGTTGAGCCAGTGCATGGCAGGTTCCTGGGTGATTACCAATCATAGGAATTATCGATGTGTTGGCCAGAAAGAATCGAGGGTCTCTCTCCATCGCGGGTGGCGAAGAATAGCGAAGTCCGTCACAAACCACGAACCCACTGGAGGACGATCCATGAAGTGGCTTCTCAAGGACCAGGGCGCGCCGTATCCCGCTACCCTCCCCAACCACATCGAGCGACGGCTGCGGTTCGCCCTAGCCCGGTTCGGCGACCGGGTCGAACGGGTGATCGTGTTCCTGCAGGACAACAACGGGCCGAAGGGGGGCGTCGACAAGGAGTGCCGCATCCTGGCCAAGGTGCAAGGGTGCGAGGCGATCATGGCGACCGTCGCCGACTCCAAATGGACGGCGGCTGTCGACCGGGCCACCACCCGCATCGGTTACACCCTGTCCCGCAAGATCGGGCGACTTCGGGATCGACGCATCCAGGCATACCGGATTTCGGTGACCGGAGCCGCGTCACCGGCCGCCAGGTGAGAGTCGCGCCGCTCGATCAGGAGAACGCCGATGCAGGCGCCGAGCCACGACGAAGTTCCGAGCCGTGTCACCCGCCCGTGGATGGCCGCACTTCGGGGCTGGCACCTGTCGATCGCCACGACGTCCGTTCCCGCGGCCACATCGGCTGACAACGACGGCACGGTCCGATGTCCGTCGCGCGAGGCCCTCGAGCGATCGCGCATCGAGGTCTTGCCCGCGGAGATGCGGCCGACGGTCCTCCGCACGAACCCATACCCAAAAAGGACGAATCGATGCCAACCCCTTCGCGCAGCCAGCAGAGCATTCTGATCGATGCCGTATTTCACAATCGTGAGAAGCACCTCCTCGAGGCGTTTCGCGAGCGGCTCGATCAGCTGGAACGCCGCCAGCAACTTGCACATGTCTCAGGCATCCGCGACGAAGCGGTCCTGGATCGATTGCTGGGATTGGGGATCACGGCTGAAAGCCTGGCGGCTTTAGGACTGGTGCCCCTGGTCTGGGTCGCCTGGGCGGACGGCGAGGTGGCCGCCAAGGAACGGGAACGAATCGTGGCCATGGCCCAGGCGGCCGGCATCGAGCCGCACAACGGGCTTTATCCGCTTTTGGAACATTGGCTGAAGCGCCGACCCGCACCCGAAATGGTCGCGGCATGGCGGGACTATATCAAGCAGCTGCGTGACATGATGTCTGCCGAGGACCTGGAAACCTTGCGCCTTGAGATTCTGGAGCGGGCCGGCGAGGTCGCCCGCGCTAGCGGCGGGGTCCTCGGCTTCGGCGAGAGGGTCTCACCCTCCGAGCAAGCAGTGCTCGCGCAGCTCGAACAGGCCCTTGGTTAGTAGGCGGAGGGACAATCCGGCGGGCCGTTCCCAGGCGTGGTTGGTGAACATTTGGACGCCTATGGGTCGGGAGGTGGGAATCCTTCGGCACCCCTTTTGGTCGGGGCGCACTACACGCCTGTCGCGTCACGGGTGCTTGCGAACAAATCGATGTCCCAGGCCACTAAATCGCGGAACACCGCGTCGATCCGCGCTCGCGGCAATAAGCGGGCCAGATCCTCGCCGGTGACCACGCCCCGAATGCTGCTCGGCTCCGCCCGCACGTGGCAAAGTGTATGCCAGCCGAGGATCGCGGCGCCAACCGCCGTGGGGTACGAGATGTAGGTGGCACCCGCGTAGGGCGTGCCGAGCAGCTCGCGGTATCGCAGGAAACTCAGACCCACGGTCTCGATGATCGTTTGCCGCTCATTTCGCACCCACTCGCTCACGCGGATCTCCGCCGCGGCGCAGAAGTGGGTCCGACGGATCACGCCCGAGCGGAGATAGTCCTCGATCCGTCGGGGTTTCTTCATGCCGGGCATCGCCGCCCGCACCACGGCCTCAATAGTCAGTTCCGGGTTTGCACCGAGCGTTTCTTTCGAGAGCAGATTCAACTGATGGAGCGCCTTGACGAGTTCCACCTCCGAGCCGCCGGTGTAAATTCCGATGTCTTCGACCTGGGGATACGAGCGGTGCAGCGACAGGAGCTCCTCCTGGTAGAGCGGGTACTGCCGCCACACGCGCGGCTCGTGCGGAAACTGGTAGTCGCGGGCCGCTGTGAACGGTTCATGCACGCTCATCCGCCCGTCCCGCAACTGAAGCGGGTGCTGCGAAAGTTCGTCGAGCGCCACCGCCGGTGCCCACGAAAAGATGACGGCGTCGGCATCGATGTCTTCGAGCAGATAGAGGTCAATCGACTCGATCTCGAGTTCCTTGCGGTGCTCGGAACTGATCCGGCAAATCTGATCGCCGATGAGGAAGTTGGTGATGCCCGGGGAAACGCCCATGTTGATGAGCGCGGCCAATCCTTGCTCCCGCAGGGCCGCATCATGGGCGTACTGACTGAAGGTGAGGGAACTCGTCGTTTCAGGGTTGTACATGTCGGAGGCGAGGTCGAGCGTGTGGGCCCCGAGGCGGATGCCCAACTCGATGATTGGGCAGTTGAACTGCGGGATCGCCGCATTGACGAGCAGCGATGCCCCGGCAAGTTTTTCTGCCTCCGGCCCTTCGTGAGCCAGAAGCGGATCGAAGCTCGGTACGCCGATGATCTCGATCCGCTTCATAAGCCGTTCGGCGTGGTAGAGCGCGTCGCGGGCGCTTGTAGGATCGATCGAGAACACCTTGAAACGGACGGGGATGCCGTCGCGCTCGGCCAGTTCGGCCATACAGATGAGCATGCTCGAGCCCACGGCACCGAGGCCGAAGAACACAATCGTGAGTGGCGGATTCGCCTGTTTACCTGCGTTGGGAGTCATCGGGTTCATGATAGCCGGCTAGCCCACGGGCGACGGCCCGTAAAATTCAATTGCTTACGTTGGAGATTGCAGTAACCGGCAAGCGTCGGCCAAGCGGAGCGCACCGGTGGAGGCAACAGATGGGGCTGGCCCGGCTGGGTGCGGCCCGATCATGGAGGTGCTGAAGAGGTTTCCTTTCCACGCTCAGGGGCGTATGGCCCCAACCTCCGCACCTGTGCGTGCCCTTCCCAACGTGGCGACAGACCACTGGTCTGTCGGACTTCTTGGTCACAGACCGGAGGTCTATGCCACTTTTTCCGCAAAAGAACCGACGCAAGAATCGGAGACAGACAGGGCCACGTGAACCACCACACAGCCCGCCGACTTCGACGTCGTGGACGTCAGCTCGTGGAGGGTCCGCCCCGCCTCCTTCGAAGCCCGCCCATGACCGGTCACGAACGTCAGGCTGTTGGGCATTTCCCAGTCGATGGAAAGAATCGTTTTCCCGGCGGATGGTTCGGCCGCGTGCACAATCTGGATGACTGTATTGAACACCGTGGAGATTTCTGCCGATTGAAAGAGGGTAAGCCGCACGGCACCCGCCAATCCAGAGGAGGCACACAATGGGCAAAGGCAACAACTCGCAGAAGAACGACAAGAAGAACAAGAAGCCCAAGCAGGATAAGTCGAAGCCGGCCGCCAAGAAGTAGCACGGGATCCTGCGTGCAGCGGGGAGGTGCATGCGGGCGACAGGCAGCAGGGTAAGGCACTTGCCGAGAACGCCGGTTCAAAGGTGCTTCCCGGCCCGACGCACCGCTTCCCACGCCGCGTGGCCCACGGGTATCCTCCGCCCATGCTCGCAGCGGTCTGGTTGCACGTGTACGACCCGCTCGGGTCGCAGTGGCTCTCCACGCTCGTGGCCCTCGCGCCGCTGGGGGTTCTCCTCGGCCTGCTGGCGTTTGCAGCCTGGTCGGCGACGCGGGCCGCGGCGGCCGGGCTGGTGACGGCCCTGGTCATCGCCATCGGCGTCGTCGGCATGCCGGCCGATGCCGCTGTGGCGGCGGCCCTCCATGGCGCGGCCTTCGGCCTGTTTCCGATCGGCTGGATCGTCCTGTCGGCGATGTTTCTTTATGCCCTCTCCGTCGAGGCCGGGGCGCTCGAGGTGATGAAGCGGTCGGTGACGCGGCTCTCGGCCGACCATCGCGTGCAGGCCCTGCTCATCGCCTTCTCATTCGGCGCGTTCCTCGAGGGCGCCGCCGGGTTCGGCGCGCCCGTCGCGATCTCGGCCGCGCTCCTGGCCGGTGCGGGCTTTCCGGCGTTGGAGGCGGCCTGCATCGCGCTCATCGCCAACACGGCCCCCGTGGCCTTCGGTGCCCTCGGCACGCCGATCCTCACGCTCGCCAAGGTGACCGGCCTCGAGGTCGATGCCATCTCGGCGCTCGCCGGTCGGCAGCTTCCCTTCTTCTCCCTCGTCGTTCCGGCCTGGATGGTGGTCGCGCTGGCAGGCTGGCACGGGCTCGCCGGCGTGTGGCCGGCGGCCGTCGTGTGCGGCGGCTCGTTTGCCGTGGTGCAGGCCGCACTGGCGAATTTCGTCGGGCCGGCGCTGGTCGATGTGGTCGGTGGCATCGCCAGCCTCGTGGCGACGGCCATGTTCCTTCGCTTCTGGCGGCCGCAGGAGACGTGGCGGCATGGAGAGGCCGTTGGCGACCATGGCTCGCCCCGTGACGACTCGCCCGACCCGGCCAGCCGCGTCGCGTGGGCTTGGATGCCGTGGGTGTTTCTCTCGATCGCCGTCTTCCTCTGGGGCTTGCCTCCCGTGAAAGCCACGCTCGACCGGGTCGCGCCGCCCCTGGAGATCCGCGTGCCCCGGCTCGACGGCCGCGTCGCCAGGGTGCCCCCGGCCACCCGCGAGCCGCAGGAGATCGAGCCGGCCGACTACCGTTTCAACTGGCTGTCGGCCGCCGGCACCGGTATCCTCGCTGCCGCGCTCGTGTCGATTCCGTGGCTGGGCGTGTCGTGGCGTCGGGCGGCACTGCTCTGGCTCGCCACGCTCCGCCGGCTCGCCGAATCCCTGGCCACGATCGCGCTCATGCTCGGGCTGGCGTTTGTCACCCGCTACTCGGGAACCGACGTCACGCTCGGCCTAGCCTTCACGCAGACGGGCCCGGCCTACGCCTTCTTCGCGCCGCTCCTCGGCTGGCTGGGCGTGGCGCTCACCGGAAGCGACACGTCGAGCAACGCGATGTTCGGCAGCCTCCAGCGGGTGACCGCCGAACAACTCGGCCTCGACCCGCTTCTCACCTGTACGGCGAACAGCACGGGGGGCGTGATGGGCAAGATGATCGACGCCCAGAGCATCGTCGTATCGGCGACGGCAACGGGGTTGCATCGCCAGGAGGGGGCGATCCTGCGGAGGGTCTTTCCACACTCCCTGGCGCTGGCCCTCCTCATGGGCCTGCTCGTGACGCTCCAGGCCGGCCCGCTGGCGTGGATGGTGCCTTGAGGCCGGCCGCCTCGCGCGCACCCTCGATCAGCAGGAGTGCGTGAAACGGACAAAAGCTGTGCGCCCGTCGATTCAGCCCCGGCGGATCAGCGGGCTGCGGCGGGTGGCTCACGCTGGGCCTGGAATTGCATCGCGTGCAGCTTCGCCGAACGCATGTGGAACCGCAGCCTGACCGGACGGCCGGCAAGGGCGTGGATCTAAAACTGGTAAACCCCACGACTTTCTCGCTCGGCGACAGACCTCCCCTCCCTTCCCCACGTGGCGACAGACCTCCGGTCTGTCGGAGTTCTTGGTCACAGACCAGAGGTCTATGCCACGTTGGGGCGGCGCTGGCCGGAAGTCTATGCTGCCTTTATCCTGGTCAGTATCGCGGCTTGCGGCCGAGCTTGTGGAGCCGGTTTATCCGCAGGACGCTCCCGGTGAACACGCCCTCGGGCCAGTCCCCGGCGGCGATGATCGCCCGATAGATTGGCACCTGCTCGTAGGCGTTCACGCCGAGTCCGGCGAGATATTGAAGCCGGAGATTGGCATCGCGGTTGACCTGCGCGTCGGCAAGCCAGGCGGCAAGTTGTGGCCCCGAGGCGATGTAGAAGGAAAACAACTCCGCAGCCTCGTCACAGCCGATCCACGAGAGCGACTCCCGCAGCCTGCCGGCGTCGGGGGCACGGATCCGGTCGTCGATTCGATCGAGGTCGATCGTCGTTGGGCCGTTCGTGCCGAGGAGGACGAGGTCGTAGCCCTCACCACCGCGGGTGTTGCCGAAGACCAGGCCCTCGGGAAAGACACGGAGGAACGTGGCGATCTCGCTCTTCACCGCCGGCGTGCCCGCCTCGTAAAGCTGCACGAACACGGTGATCGCGCCGCCGGGGGCGAGGCGTCGCTTCGCCAGCGCGAAGAACTCCTCGGTGTAGAGGTTGGCGGCGCCACGCACCCAGGGATCGAAGGGATCGCTCGTGATGGCGTCGAAGGTTTCGTCGGTAGTGCGAAGAAACCGCCGCGCGTCGTCGATCCGCACCCGCACCTTCGGGTTGCCGATCACCCCGTCGTTGATGCCGGCGAAAAACTCACCCGCTGTGCGCGGCACCTCCGCCTCGAGCTCACAGATCGTCTCCTCCACGACCTCCGGATCGACGCTCACGCTCCCGGCGGTGACGCCGGCGCCGCAGCCGATCACGAGGACCCGCCGCGGCGACTCGGGCACGAGCGTGGCGATGTGCCCGAGCAGGCGCTGGAGACGCATGTCTTGGGGTTCGCTGGATGCCTGCACCTTCCCGGCGTTGTGGTAGTTGAGCACGCCGCTGCGA
>JBIIIP010000072.1:0-15848 GCA_044234625.1 Pirellulales bacterium
ACCTGATGGTGAACTACGTGGTGGTGCCGGAGCCGGGCTCGCTCGCCCTGGCCGGCCTGGGCATCGCCCTGGCCTGGGGCCTCCACCGCCGGGCCAAGAAGCCCCGCAAGGTGGCGTAGGTATTGCGGTCCCCCACGTGGCATAGACCTCCGGTCTGTGATGGCTCCACGTGGCATAGACCTCCGGTCTGTGGCTAAATAGTTCGACAGACCGGAGGTCTGTCGCCACAGTTGGGAAGGGAAAGGCCTATCACCTCACGCGAAGGGCAGGCGGCATGTTCGCCGGCAGCGGATCAGGGCGTGCGGGGCGGCACCGGAGGCGTGGTGCCGCTGAACGTCACCGGGTTGGCGGGCTCGCTCACCGTCACGCCGTTGTTCTGGCTGCTCAAGTCGGCGGTGCTGGTCTGGCTGATCTGGAGCGTGCCCGAGTTGTCGAGCACGAACCCGTTCACGCCCGGCGCACCACCCCCGACACCCGAGTTGCCCGTCGCGGCGAGCGAGATCGTGCCCGAGGCGGCGGCGATCGCCTGCAGCGAATTGGACGCGGCACCCGTGACGCTGATCTGGTTCGCCGTCGCGGTGGCGTTTACCCTGCCGCCCGCCAGGGCCGTGGCCCGCAGGCCGTCGCCGCTCGCGGTGCCGCTGATGACGTTGTTGGTCGCCTGCACCGTGGTCGTCTCGCCATTGCCCGCCGTCGCCAGGATGCCATTCCCGCCGAAGTTCGTGATCGACACCCCCGTGATCGCGGCCAGCGCGTTCTGCACCAAGATGCCGTTGCCCGTGGCGTTCGCGATCGAGCCGCCATCGATGTACACGCGGCCGCTGCCCGTGCCGGTCGGATCGGAGGGATTCGTGGTGTCGGTGATCTGCACCGCGTCGCCGGCGATGGAGGCCGCGTTGTCGATGGTCAGCGAGTTAATCTCCACCTGGCTGCGGACCCCGTCGACAAGCAGGCCCACGCCCTGACGGCTGGCGATCTGCAGCACGTTGAACGAGATCGAACCGGTCGCCCCCGGCGGCGTGGAATCGACGATGGCGACCGACGCGCTGGTCGCGCTGGTGATCGTCGTCACGCCCGTGACGGCGAAGTCGCCCACCACGCTGTCGAGAAGGATGCCATTGGTCGGGCTGTTGGTGCTCCGGACGGTGGTGAAGGTGACGTTTGCATCGGCGATGTTCGTGAGCGACACGGCCGGTCCGTTGACGACGTTCACCGAACTGTTGCCCGCGACATTGAGCTCCCTGACGTTCGCAGCCAGCAGGCCGGCGGCGGTGTTGCCGGTGCCGGTGAGGCTGATCTGCAGGCCGTTGAAGTTCGTCGCGCTGGTGGCGCCGGTACTGTTCTGCACGTTCACCGCCGCGAAGCCGGGGCCGCTTACGCCCGCGGCATTGATCGTCACGCCGCTGAACGTCTGTGTGCCGGAACTGTCTACGACGGAGATGCCATCGACCTGGCTGGAGATCACGGCCGAACGGCTGCCGGGCACGACGTTCCGCACCGTCACGTTGCCGGCTGCGTTTCGCACCGATATGCCATCGCCGCTGTCGTTGAAAGGCTGCGTGCTGTTGGCGGTGAGCGTCACGCTGCCGCCGGTCGTGCTGTCGACGTCGAGCAGGTGGCCCTGCGCGTTCGTGAGGGTGCCTTCGGCGTAGTCGACCACCGCCGAGCCGCCCGTGACCACGATCGCGCCGTTCGTCATGCCGGAGATGTTCACGTCGCGGAAGGTGCCGCTGCCGGTGGCATTGGTGAGGGCGATGCCGGTCCGCGAGCCGGCTCCCGAGCCGGCGACGTTGACGTTGTTGACGACCGCGCCGCGGGCAGCGCTCGACAGGTTGCCCGTGCCGCCGATACCGATGGCGGAGTTCTGGATGGAGAAATTGCCGACGAACAGGCCGTTTGCCAGGTTGACGCTCGCACCCGAGGGATTGGAGAGCACCGGCACGCCGTTGTTGGCGATCGCGATGTCGACAGGGCCGCAGCAGACGCTGGGGATCACGAAGGACTGGCCGTCGCCGACGAGGTATTGGTCGGCGGCCAGCGGCGAGAAGGTGCCCGCGTAGGCCGCCCCCGTGCCGCGGTTCACGAGCACGATGTCTTGCGGATTGGTGGCCGCGGCGTTCGCGGCGACGATCGTCCGGAACGGCGACTCCGCGGTGCCGTCGCCGGCGGTGGCTGCCGAATTGTTCACATGGATCAGCCGCCACGGGGTGCCGGTGCTCGGATTGACGGCCACGATGGGGGTCTGGTGGGCGCGGACGATGTGCTCGTTGCGCATCATCGGCTGCTCCATCTGGTCGGGCACGGTCCGCCGCCGGCTGCCACCCATCCGGTAGGTGATCCGCGCGAAGCCTGTCCATTCGAAGTAGCTGTCGTTGTTGGCCTGGATCGAGAAGTCCCAGTTGTTCAGGAACGTCATGTCGAGCCGGGTGTAGACGCCGCCGAACCAGGGCACGACGTCCTGGCCTGCCTGCGGACCGCTCGTCCAGTCGTAGCGGGCGTTGCCGAGGGCATAACCGCCCACGCTGATCATGCCCGCCCAGTCGGAAAGGCCGGGAATGTAGGCGCCCACCTCGAGGTCGGCGCCGGTGAGCGCGGCATCAAGCCCGGACTGGCACATCACGTAGTTTTGGAAAAACAGCGAATCTGGTGAGCCGGCGGTGTAGGCGGTGGTGCCCACCGGCATGTATCCGTTGGACCGCAGGTTGCCGAAATCGGTGAGCCATTCGCCGCTCACGCCCACCTGGTTGTAGGTGTGGCCAAACTGGCCGAACGGCCCGGCCGCGGAGCAAGAAGAGCCGCCGCCCCAGTCCTGGTTGGCATCGCCGTCGTAGTCCCAGTAGACGCCGATCCCCAGCAAGGTGCCGCCCAGGTATTGCTTGCGGACGGCGCCGATGTTTGAAAAGAACCCGCCATACACCGACAAGTGGCCGCGCAGGTCGGCCGCCCACAGGCCCCCCAGGTCGTCCTCGGCATAGGGAACGTATCCGCCGATCGTGAAGTAGCTGCCGACATAGCCGAGGCCGCGATCGGCCCCATTGAAACCGTAATAGAGAAAGCCGGGGCCGTTTTCATTCAGCGACTGGAAGGCATTCATCGCGCGGGGCACGATGCCTGCCGCCGGAGCCATGGCCACCTGGCCCGTCTGGGCATGGGCCGAGACGGAAACGGCCGTCGTGCCTGCGGCGATCAGGGCCAGCGTGGCGGCGCGGCGCGCCTTGCGACCCCATTCAGCGGCTCGGCGACGGATCGCCTTCGTCCTGGCGGACGGGGATTTTTTCGGGCGGGAGATGGCTTTTCTGCTCATCGAAGTCGCGTCCCAGGCGGAAGCCGGCCAGCCAGGCAACGGGAGCCCGGCGCCGAAAAACCGGCACGATCGTCAAAGGTGATCGACTTGCCGCAACAGGATCCATGAGCATTTTCGGCACAAATCCCCAAAACAGCGGGCGTCAGCGGGCCTTCCCAGATTGCCTGGCTTGCGGGTTTTTTATCGACAGACCGGAGGTCTGTCCCCACGGTAGGGAGGGCGCGCGTCGCCACGGTTGTGTGGAGAGGTCTGTCACCATGGTTGATTGAAAAGGTCTCTCCCCACACCCATGCCCGTGAATCCCTCCATCATCCATCAAGACGCCCGCCTGCTCGTGCTCGAGAAGCCGTCGGGATTGCTCGCCGTGCCGGGCCGGGGGCCCGCCCTGCAAGACTGCCTCGCCGCGCGGGTGCAGCAGTGCGAGCCGGAGGCACGGGTCGTGCACCGACTCGATCGCGACACCTCGGGAGTGATGCTCATGGCGCTCGATGCAGAGGCGCAGCGGGCATTGAGCCGGCAGTTCGAGGCGCGCACCGTGCGAAAGGCCTATCAGGGCATCGTTCGCGGCCTGCCCGCGGCCGACGGTGGGATGATCGATCTGCCGATCGGCCGCGACCCGCTCCGCCCGCCCACGTATCGGATCGACGAGACCGGCGGCCGTCCCTCGCAGACCCGCTGGCGGGTTTTGGAGCGGAGCGGCGACCGCACCCGGCTGGAGATCGAGCCGATCACCGGGCGATCGCATCAGATCCGGCTCCACCTCGCCACGCTGGGCCACCCGCTTCTCGGCGATCCGCTCTATGCCGACGATGCCACCCTCCGCATGGCCCCCCGCCTCCTGCTGCATGCCACCTTCCTCGCGGTCGCCCACCCCGACGACGGCCGACCCGTGGCATGGCAGTCGACCTGCCCCTTCTGACGGCCGTTCTCCGCGGCCCGCCCCGGCTTGTCGCCCCGGGAAAATATGTTGCCCGGCGGGCGACGCCGATACCATGAGGATTTGCCGTTTCGCCATCAGGCCGGCCGGCCAACTCTTTGGGGCATTCACGTGACACGGACACTTTCCCCGGCGATCGTCGCGCTGCTGGCCGTCGCGTCATTCGTGCCGGCGGCCCGCGGCCAGATCGAGGCCGTGGAGGCGCTGTCCCTGTCGGGCACGGTCGAGGCCGTCGCGAAGAGCCTCATCACCGTGCGAGACGTCAAGGGCGTTCGGCATGAGGTGCGCGTGCAGCCCATCGGCGAAGAGGGAATCGCCCTCGCCGACGGCAAGCTGCTCGCGTTTCCGGCGGACGTGCAGGTGACGGGCAAGTTCGATCTGGCGAAGCTCGACCGCGGGCAGGTGGTCAGCTTCGCCGCCCTGCTCAACAAGCAGGGAAAGTCGGAGGGCGAAGTCGAGGAGATCAGGCTGGTCGATGCCGCCGCCGCCACGCTTGGCGTGAACATGCCGGCCGAGCCCCCCAAGCCCGGCGGCTTCGCGGCGTGCGACGTGACGGCCGCGGTCAAGCTCGTGTCGAAGGGGCGACTGGCGGTGGAGCTGCCCCCAGACAAGGCCTTCAACCGCAAGACGGCGCTTTCTTTCAAGGTGGCGGCCGATGTGCAAACACGCCTGGAGAGCCATGACCTGCAGCGGATCGCCCCGGGCGCGAAAGTGGTGCGGCTGGAGGCGTTTCGGTTGAACACGGGCGATGTGGTGGCCAAGACGCTCGTGGTCGAGACCCTGCCGGCGGCCCAGCGGGACCGCGGCGACGACAAACTGGCCAACCAATACCGCGGCCTTTCCGCAGAGCCCAAGAAGAAGCCCCGACTGATCCGCTCGGCTCACTTCGCCTTCTTGAGCGACGTTTCTGACCGGGAGGCGCGGATCATCCTCGACAAACTCGAACGGATGGCCGGGCTCCTGGAGAAATATTTCGGCCGTGGGCCGGCCGGCGTGATCGAAGGATATGTCGTCCACGATCTGTCGGCCTTTCCGGCGGGCACGCTCGCCGAGGAGCAGGGCGTCGCCAAGATCCGCGAACGGGCCGGCATCTGTTTCAACGCCCGTCTCGGCAATCTGCGGAAGGCCACGCTCTATTCCTGCGACGACCACGGCGTGATCCAGCACGAATGCACCCACGGCTTCTGCCACATGGCGTTCGGATCGACCGGCCCGACCTGGCTGGCGGAGGGCGTGGCCGAACTGGGCAACTACTGGAAGGAGGGCGAATCCGCGGTTGACATCGAGCCGGCCGTGATGGGCTATCTCCAGCAGGCGCAGCCGAAGCGCGGGCTCCTGGAGATCGCCGCGCCCGGCGACACGCCATCGGGCACCTGGCAAGACTATGCCTGGCGTTGGGCGCTGTGCCACATGCTGGCCTACAACCCGAACTACTCCGACCGCTTCAAGCCACTGGCGATCGCGCTCATGGAGGAGCAGCCGGGCGCGTCGTTCGAGGCGACGTATGGGGCGGTGGCGAAGCAGGTATCGTTTGAATACGACCAATTCCTGGAGAATGTCGGCAACGGCTACCGTGCGGATCTTGTGGCCTGGCCATGGAAGGCACGGTATCGGCCGCTTGCCGGATCGTCGGCGAGTGTGAAGGCCCGGGTGAAGGCGGCGGCCGGCTGGCAGGCCAGCAGCCTGAGGGTGACGAAGGGAGAGGCCTACGAGGCGACGGCGGAGGGCACTTGGCGGCTCGCGAAGGCGGGAGAGGCCTGTGCGGCCGATGGCGACGCCGCCGGCCACGGCCGCCTGGTCGCCGCCGTCTTCACCGACGATGGGCAGCAGTGCGCCCTTTCCGAGCCCCTCACCCTGGGCACGCGATGCACGTTCACGGCCCCGGCCGACGGCGGGCTCGTGCTGCGATGTGCCGACGACTGGACGCAACTGTCCGACAACGACGGCGAGATCGAGGTCACGCTGCGCCGGAAGGCCACCGAATGACGCCTCGGCAGCGGGGAGGATGACGCAGGGAATGAACACCGCGCCGGAGGAGGATCATCCCGGGCTCGCCGCGGCGGAGCTGGCCGCGCTCTGGCGGTTGGCCCGGCGGCTGCAGGCCTGCGCGTCTCTGGTCGATGCCGAAGCGATCGCGGCCGGCGCCGTGGCGGAGGCCCGCGGCCGCTCGCCGGCGTACGCGCAGGCGATCGCCGAGACGGTGGCCCCGGCGCTCGAGAGCCTGCGCGAGCGCGACCGGCTTTCCAGCCTCGCCGTCCGCGACCCGCTCACGGGCCTCTACAACCGTCGTTTCATGGAGGAGGAACTCTCCCGGCAGGTGATGCACGCGCGGCGCGAGGGCCTGCCGCTGGCCGTGGCGATGCTCGATCTCGACCACTTCCGCGACTACAACGAGCGGCACGGGCACCTCGCGGGGGATCTCGTGCTGCGGTTGCTGGCGGTCCTCCTCCAGGGATTCCGCCAGGGAAGCGACGTGCCCTGCCGGTATGGAGGCGAGGAGTTCGTGCTCATCATGCCCGCCGCCACGGCCGCCCAGGCCGCCGCCCGGCTCGAGCCCCTGCGCCACAGGCTGACCGAGACGGGGATCTACTACGAGGGCCGGCTGCTGCAGCCGGTCAGCGCATCGATCGGAGTGGCCGAGTTTCCCGCGGATGGCGAAGATCCATCGGCCCTGTTGGACGCGGCCGATGCAGCGATGTACCGTTCCAAGAGGCTGGGTCGCAACAAGATTTGCACCGCCGCGGAAGGGCGCGCATGAGCCTGAATGCCAAGCTTGCACCCTCGCCCCGCTCGCCCGGTGCAGCGGCAATGAAACTGCCCGAGCCTTGCCGTGTTCTCCAGCCGTTGGCGTGTGAAACGGTCCTGCGACCTGCGCGGCATCCCCGAGGTGCAGCCTGGCGGAATGCCCGGGTATCCTCACGGTGGCGACGGAGCATGCATGAGCTTTACCGAGACCGTGGAAAGCACGATCGAGGCGGTCGATGCCGGCCAATGGAACGCCTGCGCCCGCAGGCTGCCTCATCTGCAGCACGCCTTCCTGCTGGCGCTTGAGCGGAGCGGCGCCGCGGCACCGCAGCGGGGCGTCATGCCCCTCTATCTGCTCATCCGCGACGCAGCCGGCGAACTGGTCGCCTGTGCTCCGGCCATGCTCAAGGTCGGCACGCTCGCCGAGTACGGCCCCGAGCACCGTTGGCTCGAGGCAGGGCTTGCCTCCGGCTGCTTCTCCTGGCCGAAACTGCAGGCCGGCGTGCCGCTCTATCCGATCCGGGGGCCGAAGCTGCTCGTGCGGCCCGGTCTGCCGGAAGCCGCCCTGCGGGCCCGCCTGCTCGAAGCGTTGAAGCGGCTGGCCGCCTGCACCGGTGTCGAGGCCCTCAACGTGATGCACGTGGACGCCGCTGAGGCCGACGACCTGGCGCGGGCTGGCTGGATCGTGAGCCGGGAAACGCACGGCTTCCTCCGGGTCGCGGGCCATGCGACCTACGGCGACTATCTCTCCACGTTGCCGTATCGCAAGCGGCGTCAGGCGAGGAGGGACCGGGCCCGGGCCGACGCTCTCGGGCTCGATGTGCGGTTTCTCCACGGCGAGGAGGTGACCGCAGCCTTGCTCGAGCGGTATTACGAGGGCCACGTCGCGGTGTGCAGCCGCCATGGCAACCGGCCCTGGCTGCCGCAGTCGATGTTCGCCGAACTCCTCGGCCGGCTCCCCGCGGCGGTTCGCTTGATCGCCGCCTTCGACGGCGATCGCTACGTCGCCGGCATGTTCTGCCTGATCGACGACACGACGCTCTACCTCCGCACGTGGAGCGCCGTGGCGACGGCGCCCGGTCTGGCGGTCGATTTGATCTGCCACAGGCCGATCGAATTCGCGATTTCGCAGCGGCTGTGCCGGATCGACTCCGGCCTCACCGCGCCGCACAAGCAGCTGCGCGGCTACCGCGAAGAGCCAGTGTTCTGCGGCCACTGGTTCCTCGATCCGCGGCTGGCCGCGCTGGCCGAGCAGACCCTGCGAGAGGGAGAGCGGTCGGCCGCGCGTGAAAAAGTGCTCAGGGAAGCCGAGCAGGCGCTGGTCGCTCGACGGACAAGCCACCCATGGCATTGAATAGCCGGTGAAATACCGGCCGCAGTCCCCCCGCCCCTGAGAGAATCTGCCCATGAACTCCTTCGGCTACGGTCTCGCGGTTCTGGCGGCGGTCCTCTGGGGCCTGACCTATTGCCTCGACGAGCGGGTCCTGGAGAGTCTGCCAGTCTTCAAGCTTTACTTTCTGCATTGCGTCTGCGGAGCCCTGATCGCCGGCGCGATCCTCCTCTATCGGGGCACGTCGCTCGGGGGCCTGCTTTCCATCGACACGACGAAATCCAGCCTGCCCTTGGTGGGGCTGACGCTCGTGACGGCCACCGCGGCAGCTCTCGCCATCCTCGGTTCGATCCAGGTTCTGGGGGCGAGCAAGTCGGCCGTGCTCGAAATTTCCTACCCGCTCTTTGTGGCGGTCTTTTCAGTCCTGTTCTTCGGTGGCCAACTCCAGTTCTCGGTGGTGCTCGGCGGTGTGTTTATTTTCATCGGGTCCGCGATCATCGTGCTCGCCAAATGACGGGCCCGAACGCGATGCCGACACCCGCTCCCGATGAAAACGACAAGAAAGCCCAGGAGCAGCCGCTCTTCTATTTCGAGGCCGGACTGCTGGTCTACACGGCCGCCTACCACCTGAAGCGAGGCCATTGCTGCGGCTCTGGCTGCCGCCACTGTCCCTTCGAGCCCCGGCACGTCGAGGGCAACACGAAGGTCCGCTCATGAACGCTGCCGGGACGTCGCCTTCGGTGCCGCGAAGCGCCCGAAACGGCACCCCATCAACTGCTCGTCACCGTTCGAGCGCTTGTGGAAGTGCCGTTGACCGTCCTATTCTTCGCAGGCTCGCATGCGCAGCGGCGGCTGCCGTCGCGCCGTGTCCACACCACCGGTGAATTTCATGCCCCCCGTTTCGAGGAGACCGGCCGCCCGCTGGGATTATGTCTCCCCGAACTTCGTGCGGGCCATGCCCGACGAAGCGTTTCCCCACATGATCATCGGGGACGTCGAAGGATGTGACTGGCCCTGGCTGAGGCGCGATGTGCCTCACAACTGGTACGCCGACCGGAGATACGCCAACGTCGGCTTCGTCAGCAGGGACGAGGCCGCCATCCTTCTCAACACCGCACTCGACTTTTCGGGGAGGCGGGGGCTCGAGATCGGCTGCTGGATGGGGTGGTCCGCCGCCCACCTGCTCCTGGGCAACGTGGAACTCGACGTCGTCGATCCGATATTTGCCAATCCCATTCATCTGAAAAGTATCGCGTCCTCACTGCGCTGGATCATCGACCACGGCGCGCCGCGGTCCAGGGTCGTGCTCCATGCCGGCTCGAGTCCGGCCAAACTCCGGGAAATCGGCGCGGCCCAGCCGGCGAAATGGGCGTTCGCGTTCATCGACGGCGACCACGAGGGCTCGGCGCCGCTCCGGGATGCCGAGGAATGCGAGAAGCACCTCGATGAAAACGCGCTCGTGCTGTTTCATGATCTGGCATCCCCCGCCGTGGCGCAGGGCCTCGATTTTTTTCGGGATCGCGGCTGGCACACGCGGCTCTACAACACCATGCAGATCATGGGAGTTGCCTGGCGGGGCAACGCGGTGCCCGTGGAGCACCAGCCCGACCCGAGGGTGGCGTGGAGGATTCCCGTCCATCTCGGCCATCACGACGTCTCGAATGCCTCCTTCACGTCCGACGAGGCGGACTTCGAGCGCTCCTACAAACTCGTCAAACCGTACACGATGATCAGCCGTGAACGACTGAAGTCGTTGCACGCCCACGCGCTGGCGGTCTGCCGGGAAGGCATCCCGGGCGATTTCGTCGAGTGCGGCACCTGCCGCGGCGGGTCTGCCGCGCTGCTCGCAGCGGTCGTCAAACGCCATTCCCGGACTCCGCGCAAGGTGTACGCCTGCGATACCTTCGAAGGCATGCCCGAACCGGGGGCGGCCGACACCCACCGGGGGATTCCGGCGGCGGCCTGCGGTTTTCCCGCCGGCAGCCTTTCGGCGCCGATGGAGTCTGGAGTTCTGCGGATCGCACGCACGTTGGGGGTCGCCGACGTGATCGTTCCGGTGAAGGGTCTTTTTCGTGACACGCTGCCCATCCTCGCCCCCTCGCTGTCGGCCATTGCGCTGCTTCACGCCGACGGCGACTGGTATGAATCCACGATGGATATCCTGCGGCATCTCTACGGCCGCGTGGTCCCCGGAGGGTTCGTGCAGATCGACGACTATGGATTCTGGGAGGGGTGCCGCCAGGCCGTGACGGATTTCCAGCGGCTCGGCGGCGTGCGATTTGAACTGACGCGAATCGATGAAGCGGGCTACTGCTTCCGCCAGCCGGGTTCTCCAGCGTTACGCTAGCGCCACACCGGTCCACACCATCCCAATGCTCTACACATCGCATGAAAACCGGACCGAACTGTGTCGGATCATGGCCCGCCATGGCAGCGACAAGGGAGCCTTCGCGGGCATCGGGCGGCACAACTACACGCTCTATTACCATCGGCTGTTTGCCGGAATCCGTGATGCGGTCAATGCCGTATTCGAGTTTGGCATCGGCTCGACACGCGCCGACATCCCATACACCATGGGCGCGGCCGGCAGGCCGGGAGCCTCGCTCCGGGCCTGGAGGGAGTATTTTCCCAACGCAAACATCTACGCGGCTGACATCGACCGCGAAATCCTCCAACCCGAGTACCGCATCCTCAAGTTCTTCTGCGACCAGACCGATCCGGCGAGCATCGAGGCGCTGTGGAATCTGCCGGAACTGGCCGCCAAGACCTTCGACATCATCGTCGAGGACGGGCTGCACGAGTTCGAGGCGCAGCATCGCTTCATGAGGCAATCGCTCCACAAAGTTCGTGAAAACGGTGTTTACATCTGCGAGGACGTGCTCGGCAGGGACTTCGATCGGTGGCAGGGCTGCCTGCGGATCATGGCCCGGGAACACCCCGCCAGAAGCTTCGAGATCGTCACAATCGACAACCCGCACACCGATTGGAACACGCTGATCGTGGTGCGATAAGGTTGTTGCAGACGTGTCGTTGGCCGTCCTATGATCGGCGGCTCAACGCGGTCGGCCATGAATTCCGCCGGAGGACCCTGGATTCGATGCGAATCGCCTTCATCAGCACGATGAATGGGGCGCCGTGGGGCGGCAGCGAGGAACTCTGGAGCCGGGCCGCGATGTGGTTGCGTGCAGCCGGCCACGACGTGCTGGCCTGCGTCACGCATTGGCCTGAAATCCCTTTGCCGATCAAGCAACTCGTTCGGCAGGGCGCGATCGTCGCGGTTCGCCCACGGGCCAGGAGCGCCACGGCGGGAATCGCCCCCACATGGGGACAGATCCTGGAGTTTCAACCCGACATCGTGTGCATTTCCCAAGGCGCGGCGATGTGTGGCGTCGACTGGATGCTGCGCTGCCTCGAGGCGGCAATCCCCTATGCCGCAGTCTGCCAGGCGAACTGTGAGGAGTGGTGGCCTGATGATTCACAGGCAGCCAAGGTGAGAACGGCCTACGGTGGGTGCCTGCATGCCGGCTTCATGTCCCAGCGAAATCGACACCTTCTGGAGACCCAAATCGGCGAACCACTGCCCATGGGCGAGGTCATACGGAATCCTTTCCTGGTTCCGTACAACATGACTCTCGACTGGCCGGAGGCATCCGAGCCGATACGTCTGGCGTGTGTCGGCAGGTTGGAGCCCAAGGCGAAGGGACAGGACCTGATCATCGAGGTGATGGCGGCGGAGAAGTGGCGGAGCCGCGGCGTGCACGTGAGCTTTTTCGGTTCGGGTCGATGTGCCGAAAACCTGCGGAGACTGGTGGCCTTGCATCGGTTGGAATCGTCCATGACCTTCGCCGGTCATGTCGCCGACGTGACGGGCATCTGGAGAACGCATCACGCCCTCCTGCTGCCGTCGCGATACGAAGGCCTGCCTCTATCCTTGGTCGAGGCGATGCTCTGTGGCCGGATCGGAATCGTCACGGACGTCGCCGGAAACACCGAGATTCTCGAGGACGACGTGACCGGGTTCGTGGCGGCCGCGCCCACTGCCGGGCATCTCGACGCCGCGCTGGAGCGGGCCTGGATTCGCAGAAAGGAATGGCGTGAGATGGGCCGCGTGGCTGGCCGATCAATCCGCGAGCACGTTCCGCCGGATCCCGCCGCGTTGTATGCCCAGAAACTCCTGGCATTGTCTGGTTGGAATCACGCGACTCGACCATGACATGGCCCCTTACCGGCAAGAGTAAACTTCACGTCCCGGCGTCCCATGACTGACACACAAAGGAGGTTGTATGCGCGCGACGACGATCGCCTTGGTTCCCTGTTGCCTGCTCTTCTGCGGCACGCTGTTTTCGTCTGATGTCGGGGCGGACGGGAGTGCGGAGGGCGACACCGGCCGGTCGCGGGTGTTCAACGTGCTTCGGTATGGGGCCGTCGGTGACGACAAGACCGACAACACCGAGTCGTTTTCGGCATGCCTGAAGGCATTGGTCGAGGCCGGAGGCGGGCGAATGGTTCTTCCGGCAGGTATCTATCGCGGCGCCATCGTGATCCCGCCGGTTGCGAAAGGCTGGGTCTCCCTGGAGATTACAGGCGAGTGCGAGCCGATCGTTCTCTTCGGGACCATCGGCACGCAGTCCCTGCCACGCCATGGCACGATCCTGAAGGGCATGGCCGGAAGGGGGCGTGCGGTGATCCGGGCCGAGCCAGCGGCCGGCAGTTACGGGAACTTCTCATCCATCTCCGTGATCCTCAAAAATCTCGACGTCCGAACCGGTGACGACCCGGACATCGACGGCATCGACCTGCACTACGCCCAGCAGTGCAAGCTGGAAAATGTGTTCGTCAACACCGGTGTCTACAACGTGCAGGCCTCGAAGCCGACCCACGGCACCTGCGGCATCATCACCCCGGCGGTCAACAACGCCGCCATCACGGTCCTGCGCGATGTCGTCGTGACCGGCTATCACTCCGGCATCAAGGTCAATGAGCACACCGACGGCGACAACATCGTGGTGGCCTCGAACATCAACGGGCTCGAGTTTGCGACGGCACACCATGCATCGCGGTTCGCCAGAGTCGGAGCCTACCGCAACACGCATCACGTGACCGTCACGGGAAACCACGGGTTTTCGATATCGCAATTGAATACTGAGCAACCCGGGGTGGGGCAGACGAATGCTGCAAACGCGTGGCAGACGCTCGTGAGCGACGTGCATGACCCGGACAATCTCGGAGTTGCCGACATCGACTACTGGGTGGTCATTGGCAACGACGGGGCTCGGGATACCTTCGTGAAGAACGGAGGAAACTTCGTCCGCGCCCGTCGGATCGGCTCGGGTCCGGTGGACACGGCGGGCGGGAAAAAGTAGCCCGGTATCACGGGCTTTTTCCACCGCGAGTCGCTTGCCACAAACTGTACGCATGTATATACTTTCGGTTGTGGCGTCGCTGGTTGGGTGCCCTGCCTTCCATGCCCTCTGATCCCCGCGATGCCGAATGGTCGATGCCGGGTCCGAGCGTCGTGACGTTCGGCTTCGATGTGCTCGATCGCGTCGAACAGGCGGTGGCGATGGTCAAGGAGCGGCTCAAGCGGGCGGTCGTGGCCCTCGACGCGGCGGGCATCCTCTTCGCCGGCGAAACGGTCAAGCCGAACGACCCCGTGCCCGCGCCCGACCTCTCGACCACGGACGTCCACGAGGGCTATAGGATCGTCGATCTCGACCGGCTCCTCGTCATGAAGCTGACGGCCTTTCGTGACAAGGATCGCACGCACCTGCGCGACATGATCGACGTCGGCCTGATCGATGCGGCCACGGTGGCCCGTATGCCGGCGGTGCTGCGGCCGAGGCTCGAGCAACTGCTGGCCGATCCGAACGGCTGACACGCCGGCCCGCGGAGACGGCCGTGCGGTATGTTTTCCGTTCACTCGCGCAGCGGGCTTCTGGGCAACGGGCAGAGGCTGCTTCTTCGCGGGGATCAACTCGGCGACTGCCGACGTCACTTCCCGTACGACATGGCAGTGTAGCGGAATCCCCGCTGAAACCGCCGGTCTCTGCCCGTATCCGTTCCCCTACCAGATCTGGTTTGACGGGGACGCGGTGCGGGCGCGATCGGCGTCTCGGCGTAAACGTGAAGGCAGCTGACGGGGGTGGGCCCAAGCCCGCCCCTCTGCTCCACCCCGGAGGCATTTTTTCGCCTCCGAGGTTTTTCCCATGCTTCGTTTCAATGATGACGCCGGCTCCGCCGGCAATGTTTCTTCCTACTCCCCCGGCCCCCAGTCCCCCGGTGCCAGCAGCAGCAACCCGGCCCCCAGCCGCCGCGGGCGGGTCCGAATCGCTGACTTCGGCATGCCCGAACGGCAGGGGCTACTCGACCTGGCTCGCTCCTACCTCGAGGTTCAGGCCCGGCTCTGGCCCGACCTCGTGGGAACGGCCGCCGTGCCGGCAGCTGACCCCGCCACGATCGCGGCGATGGCCGACGACTTCGAGCGGCGGTTCCGGCAACTGCATGCGGACGTCTTCCGCCCAGGCGACACTCCGATCGCCTGGATCGCTCTGGCGGTCGCATACCTGCGGTTCAGCGACGAGAACTCGAACCCGCGATCGCTCGACCAGCAGCTGCTCAACGTCCTGAACCGCGCCCGGCGGGACGGCGTGTTCGTGCCCTGGCACTACGTTCTCGCTGACGCCGCCGTCAGCGGCACGCTCGCCTGCCGCACCGGCTACACCCTCGCCAAGACGATCGTCGAGCGGCGCGACGAGTTCGGCGTGACGTGGTTCCTGATCGACGACCTCTCCCGAATGAGCCGCAACACCATCGAGTCGCTGCGGCTCGGGGAACTGGCCGCCGAGACGGGCGTCCGCGTCGTCGGGGCCAGCGATAGTTTCGACAGTGCCAACCCACAGTCGTCGCTTCTGCTTCCCGTGCTCGGCTCGATGAACGAGGCATTCATCACGCAGCTGAGATCCAAGGTGAAACGGGGCATGGACGACGCCTTCCGGCGAGGCGACAACATCCAGCCGCCTGGCGTCGGTTACCGGCTCGTGGACCTGAAAGACGCCGCCGGCAACCTTGTCATCACCCACAAGAACACGATCGAGAAGATCGTCGAGATCGACCCCGAGGCGGCCGAGTGGACGCGGCGGGGCGCCGAAATGATCGCCCACGAGGGCAAAAGCGCGGTCGACGTCGCGAGGCTCTTCAACGAGCACAAGGTTGGGGGCAAGCAGACCTGGTCCGACGGCCGGGTCCGCCAGCACTACGGCCGCGAGAAACTCACCGGCAAGGACGTGTTCCGCAAGACCCGGCAGGTGACCAACCGGCAGACGGGCAAGACGAAGGTGATCCGTCTGCCCGCGTCCGAATGGATCTGGCGCGACGTGCCGCACCTGCGGATCCTGTCGGACGAGCTGGCCGAGGCCGTCAAGCAGAAGCTCGGCCTCGGCGCCGAGTCCTTCGGCCGTAAGGCCAAGGAGCGCCGCAAAAAGGTCCACCGCGTGGACCTCTATCCCAAGGTGCTGATCCGGCCGGTCTGTGGG